>JAYWCL010000019.1:0-47970 GCA_043780595.1 Limnoglobus sp. | reverse complement strand
CGAATCGATACGACTCGACACAAATCACTAATAGAGTTCGAGATACGTCAAATCGCCCGTGAACCGATCGGCGATTTGCGATCGAAAAGTGGCGTTTTGGGGACTCAAAAACCGGAAAAACCGGTTTTTGAGTCTCTCGAATTGTGACTTACGTCGATTTTGCCGCATCGAAACGGCAAAGGGTAGATGACCTTGCGACGAATGCTCGTCGTTTCACGTCCACCACTCACATCTCGCACAGTCCTTCCAACCAGCACCGGCCCGTGAAGAGATTCGGAAGTTCGGGGTCGGATCGACTGCGTGGACCGGGTATATTGGAGAAGTGCGGCTTTGCATCATCCGGGGCTTTCTGTGTCCTTTCGCTACCCTCAATCGGCGTTCCCCAGACACCTGTTCGGTGTCGGGTTGTTGTTTGCGCTGATCGTTGCCTGTTCGGCCCAAGAGCCGAAGAAACCGGCGGAACCCGCGAAGGGCGGCGCGTTCCGGTTGCCCGATGGCACCGTCGTACTGTTCACGAAGAACCCCGACGAACCGAACCCGAAAGTCGATGGCGTATTGCTTTCGCCGAAGGAATATCAGACGCTCCTGGACCAAGCCGATTTGGGCAAGAAGGCGAAAGACGCGACGAAGCCCGTGTCGCCGAGTGCCTGCCATGTGCGTGGGAAAATCGAGAAGCGGAACGAACGCCAAGTGGCCGTGCTGACGATCGCGTATTCGTTCCGTACGACGGTGCCGAACGCGCAGGTGTTACTCGGCTGTCAGCGGGCGTTTCCGGTGGCGGCGACGATGGGCGATGGTAAACTCGCGGTTCTCGAAATCTCACCGGATGGCCTCGCGGTGTTGGTCGAACGCCCCGGCGAATACACGCTCACTTTGAACGCCGACGCGCCGATTGCCGCACGCACCGCGAAAGCGGAACTCGGCTTCGAGATTGGCCTGCCACGTGCCGCGATCACCACCCTTTCGTTTGAAACACCTGCACCGGAAGTGAAAAAGCTCATCGTCGGCACGCGCACCCCGGACCCCGCCACGCCGTTGCGCATCGTCGAACCGAAACGCACGACCGACGACATCGCACGATACGCGGCCAAACCGGACGGCACCGGTTCACCACTCGGGCCGATCGATTCGCTCGAAGTCGCGTGGGATGCCCCCGGCGCAACTACCCCGATCGCCCCGAGTATCAGCACCGCCGAGGCCGACATTGCCGTGCGAATCGACGATGGGCAGATCGAAACGACCGCGAAGTTTCGCATTCGCGGCGCAACGCGCGATTGGGCGTTCGCGTTCCCCAAAGACGCCGACGTGACCGCCACGCGAGCCGTCGTCGATCCCGCATCGGTAGCCACGGCCACGATCGTTCGCCCGACCGACCCAAAACTGCCACTTTGGAAAATCCAACTGCCCGACGCGATCGGCGAATGGGTGATTGCATCGGTGGTGCGAGCGGCACGACCGGACCCCAAGGATGGCAAGTTCGCGGGGCCGTACACTGTTGGCCCGTTTGCGGTGCCGACGGCCGTGCGACAATCGGGAATGATCCGCTTTTACGCACCGCCGAACGTCCGCCTGAGCGGCTTCAAGCACGGCCCCGAACTGCGGCCGTTCGATGTCCCCGCCGGTGCCGAAGACCCGCCGACGGCCGCGTTTCGTTACACCGCATTGCCGAACACATCCGACAAGAAGCCGCCCGCGAACATCGAGTTCGAGGCACGTCCCGCACGCGGAATTGTCACCGTGCAACCGCACTACAAACTGACGTTAACCCCGACCGGATGGCTGCTCCGTTGCGAGGCGCGCATCTCGCCGGTGCGGACCGTCGTCGAGCAAGTGACGATCGAACTCCCCGCCGGCTGGCTGGCCCCCGTGGTGCAGCCGCTCGAACTCGTCGATGAAGTGCAAGGCGGCGGCGAACTAGCCGGCAAGCGAACGCTCGTCGTGCGGCTCGCGGCAGGGCAAAAGGATCCGTTCGCGATCATTCTCGAAACGCGATTTCCCGTGCAGCCGACCGACCAGGATGTTTCGTTACTGTTGCCGCGAATGTTGCTAGTCGGCGAGCGCGATGCCCAGGTGACCGTGACCGTGCCGGACTCGTTAGAAGTGCGTGGATCGGTGCGAGAGTGGGACGGCAATCAACCGTCGGCGGTGGCACTCGATTTGAAGCCGACGACAGCGCAAGGCGTGAAGTCCGCGCCGGGTTCCGCACAGTTGACGGGGCAGTTCGATGCGGGAATTTCGCGGCTCGATTTGGCATGGCAACCGTACCGCCAAGAGCTTTCCGCCGAGGTGCGGGCCGAGGTGTCCGTCTGGGATCGGCAACTCGATATTACCGAAACGATTCGCTTCAAATCGCTCGAACCGATCCGCCGGCCAATCCGCCTCAAAGGCCCGCGCTCGCCGACGGCGTTCCGCCCGCAACCGTCCATCGAACCGCTCGGCGCGGGCGAGTGGGTGTTCGCGCCGGCCGCCGGGGTAAAGGAAGCCACTCTGGTCGTTCGCTACTCCGTGCCAGTATCGGGAAACACGGCCTCGGTGCCGTTGTTATGGCCAGATGCAACGAAGATCGAAGCGACGACGCGCGTCTGGGGCGGCGTCATTTCCGGTGGGCGACGCGCGACGAAATTCGAAGGGCCGTGGCAGGAACTCGCACCCGAACCCGATGCGGATCGCGAGGCGATGCCGTGGCTGACGCTGTCCGGAACGGGCAACAATTTGCCACTAACGTTGGAACTCGGCGAGTCGCGCGATGCGGCTAGCGGGGCGATCATCGAGCGCGGCGTTGTGCAAGCGTGGGCGGGTGATGATGGTGCGATTCTCGCGCGGTGCCGGTTCGTGTTACGTCGCTGGACGACCGCCACGACGGAGATCGAGGTCGCATCGGCCACACCGCCCGTTGCGTTCGTCGATCGCGAACGGATCGACACGGCTATGCCCATTTCGGAGGAAGGCAGCACGAAGCGGTACCGCATCGTATTGCCTGTGTCCAAAGCGAATCGGCCGTATCAGATCGTCGAAGTCCGGTACGCGGCGGCACCGGGTCGGAACGATCGCGAAGTGACAATTCCCGCGCCGAGTATCCGCAGTGCCACGCTACGCACGCCGATCCGCTGGCACGTCACCGTCTCCACGAATGCCGTACCTCTGTTGCCCAACGAAGGGGTGTCGGCCGAGTTCCGATGGCTGTGGCGCGGCTGGTTACTCGCGCCGACGGCCACGACGACGGCGGTCGATCTTGACCGCTGGATCGCCGATGGCGCAGACCCCGACGCGAAGCCGGACTTCACCGATACCTGGACGGAACCTTCGGGCGAAAGCGTGGCCGCACGGCAACCGACACTCGCGGCGATCACCGTTTATCGCGTGCCGCGCAACCCGTGGGTGGTCGGCTGTTCGCTGTTCGCAATCCTGCTCGGCGTCGGCTTGTCGCGGTTGCGGCCGATGTTGCTCGGGCCTGCGGTGGCGGTACTCGGTTTCGCATTGGCAACGGCCGCCGTGTATGCCCCGCAGCCGACCGCGCAAGCCGGTTCGGCGGCCATTCCTGGGGCTTTGATAGTCGCGGGTGCGCTCGGCGTGCAGTCGTTCCTGCAATGGCGATCGCGACGGCGGATCAGCCACCTTTCGGCGTTCCATCGCGGCGGGTCGAATTCGGCGTCGGCCCCCGTGCTCGTGCCGTCGCCATCTGCGCCGCGGGCCTCCCGCAACGGCAACCCGAGCGGCGCGGTTGGCACCGTGCCACCACTGGCGACCCCGTCCGCAAACTGAGCCGTCATGCACTGTCACACCATTGTCACTCGACTGGCCATCGCACTGATATTCGCAGTGTCTGGCCGTGCCGTTCGCGGCGATCCGCCAGCCGTGGCCATCGTCGGCGGCATCGCGTTTGTCGTTTCCCCCGAACGCCCCGGAGCGGACCCTTTCCCGATTCGGCGCGTATTATTGCCTGCGAATCAAGCGTTTGCGCTCGCCGGGCAAGCGGGTGATGCGCCATTACGACGAATGCCACGCGAAGAATTCGAGTCGCTCGTTCGGGCCGCCACCAGAAATGTCGCAGGGAAATCGACGCCGAAACTGGCGAAGGCCACCTACCGCGCGATGCTGACCGAAGACGGCTTAACCGGCACTGGCGAGTGGACAGTCCAGGCTGCGACGCCGCAAGCGATGCTGATTCTCGAACCGTTGCGGATCGCCATCGGCAACCCGAAGTGGGTGGGTGGCACCGAAGCGATGATCGCACGTCCGCCGACCGTACCGACATCGACCGCACTGTGGATCGAGCGTGGCGGTTCGAGTGCGGTGACGTTCGATTGGTCGACGCACGGCATCGAAGAACCGGGCGAAATGAAGTTCGATTTGCGCGTGCCAGCCGCGCCGATTGCGTCGCTCGAAATCGACCTGCCAACGGATCGCGTGCCGATACCGGCACAGTCCGACACGCTGCTGACGGGGCCGTTTCCGGCGGCGGCGAACCGTGCGATCTGGAAAATCGCGTTCGGCGGTTCGTCGAAAGTCGAATTTTCCGTGCGAAGTACGGCGGGGGTCGGGCAGTTGCCGGCGTTCGCCCGTGCATCGCGAATGACGCGCTACGATTTGGCACCGGGCCTCGCAACGGTGACGTACGAATTCGACTTTACCGCCGTGCGTGGGCCATCGGCGGTGCGCGAGTTTCTCGTCGATCCTGGCGTGCAAATTACCGATGTCGTGGCGACCGGAATGGATCGTTGGCAGGTGCAACCGAACGCGGTGGCCATGAAGCCCGCAACGCTGACACTGCAACTGCGGGAGCCAATGACGACGGGCCGCGTGGTGCTTTCCGGGTTCGCCTTAGCCCCCACCGGCGGCGAGCCGTGGGTGGCTCCGATGGTGCGCCCGTTGGCGGCCGCGTTGGCCGACGACAACATCGAAGCGCGGTTCGCGTCGGATGTCAAACTCGAAGGCTGGGAGAGCGGCGATTACCGCTTGATGCGGATCGCCCAACCATCAGACCGCAGCCAGACGCTGGTATTTAGGGGAATTCCCACAACCACTGAAGCCGGTGGCCGTCGCGCACCGACGTTCCCTTTGCGTGCAGTGGCCGCCGAATGGACGACGAAAGAGCAAGTCGATTGGCGAATCGAATCGACGCGAATGACGCTAACAGCCCGGTATCAGTTGCAGATCGTGCGCGGCCCGCTGACGCAAATTGCCATCAAGATTCCCGCCGGTTACACGCCGATATCAGCAACGGCCACGCCCGCCGATCCGTCCGCGATCTGGAACCCCGGCCCGAACAGCACCTGGATTTTCGAGCCGACGCGGCCACTTTCGACGGGAGCAGCAATCGAACTGCGCGTCGAAGTTCGTCGCGCGGGACCAGAGTGGCCGATTGGTACGAATCGCATTTCACTACCCGTACCGAAGCTCATTCCATTCGGGGCCATCAGCCGGGAAGGCACGCGCTCTGTCAGTCTCGGCACGATGTTCCGCGGCTGGATGACGCCGACAATTTCCGATGCAGGCGCGTTGCCCGATGGCTCCGTGATGCCAATCGCGTTCAAGGGAAACGAACCCGATGGCACGCTCTTACTCGCGCGGCGACGTTCGACGGCGACGGCATTCAACGACGTAACCGTATCGACAATCAACGGCGAACGCACTGCGGTACATCGACTGAATGTGAAAGTCGAACGCGGCGAACTCGCGTCGATGGTTTTGTATTTACCACTTGCAGCAAAGGGAAACTGGACGTTCGATGCACCTGGCGCAGACGTGCGATTGCAACCGCACCCCGGTGCCGCATTCCTGCCGGGCTTCGCGCAGCTACTCGTTCCCGGACCGTTCTGGCAAGTCGCATTCGCGCGTCCGTTGCGCACCGCGGCCACGATCACAATCCGCTACCGTGGGCCAGCCGATGCGAAGCTGCCGATGCCCGTGGCGCTCGGCGTGGATGCTGCTCCGCCGCGTATCACCGTTGAAGGCCGCGACGAAACGATCGAAGCCGAGCCGCTCGACCCGACAGCGGAAATTCCGACGTTCACGACGCTGCGACCGCGCGGCCAGTTACCCGTAAAAGCGGAAGCGACACCGTGGCGAATTACCGATGTCAGTGCGGTGTCAGTCGTCGACGATGCGGGCCGCACAACGGTGACATTGCGCGGGCAAATCGCGTCGGCAGGCGGGCGGATGTTGATGGTTCCCCTGCCCGAAGGTGCGGAAGTGGAGTCGATACTCATCGAAGGAAAGTGGGTCGATGCGCGCGGCGAAGGCACGCTGCTTTCGATCCCGATCCCCACGCCCGACGACGACCCCGACACGTTCGAGTTGAGCTACCGGTTACCCGGCGAAGTGCGTTGGCCATTCAGTAACGTCCACACGGCGATCCCCGAGTTTCCCGGCCGCAGCGATGGCGTGCGCGAGTCGTGGGATATCTCGCCGAAGTTCGCGATTTGGCCCGATCTCGGTCGTACCGTACCGCACGATCGCCGCCAGGTTTGGCTCGTCCCCGCCAGTGTGCCCGTACTGGCGGGATACCTCTTCGCCGTCGCGATTTTCGCTTTGGGGCTAGTGCGATTGAAGCATGGCCGTGCGGCGAGCCGCACGATGTTCCTGTTCGCGCTCGCGCTCGGAACGGCATCGTGGGTGGTGACACCGGGCTGGCAGTTGGCGCTCCGCCCGCCGTTGGTTGTGTCGCTACTGGCAGGCATCGCGTTTGCGATGATTGGGCGAGTCGATCGATCGAACGTGAACCGCGCCGCAGCTGCCGCACTCGCCATTTTCGCGGCCTTCGCCACGGTAACGGGGCAACCCGTCGAACCCGTCACGGTCTATCTGATTCCCGGACCGGCGGAGTCTCCGGATCGCTTGAGCGTGCTCGTTCCGCAAACCGTCACGGATGGTTTGACGGCGCTACTGGCACCCGAACTTCCCGCCGTGTTGCTGACCGCTGCCGAGTACACGGGGGCCGACGCCGACGGCCTGACCGCGTTCGATGCGACCTTCACATTGCACGTCACGCGCGATGGCATCCAGTCGTTCGCGCTGCCTCTGACCGGCGTCCGACTGGAGTCGATTCGGCTCGATGGGGCCGTCGCGTTCCCCGATGCCACGCGGCCGGATCGCTACACGATTTCGCTCGATGGCAAGGGCAAACGCAGTTTGAAGGTGCGGTTCAGCGTGCCATCGCTATCCGTCGGTGGCGAGCGTGAAGTGCGGTTCGGCATACCCGATCTGCCTTCGGCGCGGGTTCGTTTCACGGCGGGGCCAACCGCGAAACAAGTCAACGTCGTCAGTCGGCGCGGCAGTCAAATTCGCACCGGCGCGGCGACGGTCGATGCCGATCACGGTGGCGGCCGCGCGGTGGCGATTCGCTGGCGACAAGGCGGCACCGCCGACGCGCCACCCCGCGTCAGCGTTACCGAAGCGACGATTTGGGACATCGGCGAAAGCGAAGCCTACGCCACGGCGGCATTCAATTATCGCATCGATGGCGGCGCATTGTCGCGGTTCACGTTCGACATTCCGCCGGACCTCGAACCAGGTCGCGCGACGATTCGCACCGCCGATGCAACGGCGATCAACGGCGTGCGAAGCTGGAAACTCGCACCCGCCGCGAACGGCTGGCAGACGTTGACGATCGAGGCGCAAAATCTCGTCGACGGTGCCGCAACCATCGCGTTCCGCCTCGTGCCGCACGCGCCGTTATCCGTACGCCCCGCGCTGTTCGCACCGCGGGCATACGGGGCATCGGTCGTCTCCAGTTACGTCGGCGTGCGGCTCCGCGATGCCGTCGTCGAGCGTTGGAACAAGGAAAATCTCATCGACTTCCCCGCCGATGCCATCGCTCGCGATTTCGCCACCGTGCCCGAATTACTTCTGGAAAAGCAGCCACTTTCGCGTTCGTTTCGCCGCGAAGGAACCGGTGTGCCTGCCGTGCGGCCGATCTTGCGCGGGACGGTGGAACCCGTGCCGATCGGGCAGGAAATCCTCTGGACGATCGGCCCGCGTGCCGATGTGGCGGGCACGGTGCGCTGGCCGCGCGATGCCACCGCGTTCGCGCTGGAGTTCGACATCCCCGGTGCCATCACGCCGACCGATGTGCAAGCCACGGACATGATCGGTTGGGCACGAAAAGGCAACCGCGTTCGCATCTGGTTCCGCAGCGAGGTGAAAGAACCGACGGTGCGTTGGAGCGGCATCTGGACGGGTTACATCGCGAATAGTGTGAAGCCGTTGGAAGCCGTCGAACTGCCGACTGTCACCGGCACGTCAGTCCGCATACGTTCGTACGATGGCTGGGTGATCGTGCCGCAGGCAAACCGGAACGCGAAGCCGCTGCCACCGCTTCGCCCGCGCGAACTGGCGTTCGCCATGGAACCGAACGCACCTGCGTTGCGACTGACGATTACGCCACCCCCAACCGTCGCTGATGTGCGAATCTGGAAGTCGATCGAACGTGCGGAGACGGCTATCGCGTATCGTGCGATTGCCGAGGTTCGCTTACAGACGGGGCGACCGCACCATATCACGGTACAACTTGGCCCGTTGCCGCCGAGTTCGGATGTGAAACTCGAATTGCCACCCGCGGCAATCCTCACCGAATCGACTTCGACACCGACGACGCGGCGCTGGGAAATCCAGACGCCCGCCGATGCGCAATCGCCCGTGCGGCTCGCGTGTATCGTGCGGCTGCCGTCGCGCCCGAGTTTCATTTTGCCGCGATGGGAGATCGCGAGTGGCGGCGTGCCGATACCGATGGTCGGGCGGTATCTCGCGGTCGGTTCGTCGGATATACAGATCTCGCAAGCGTCGGAGAATCGTCGCAGTTCGTGGCCCGTTGTGGTGCCGCCCGAACTCGAATCGTTGCGTGGCCGCGCGACATTTTGGACGACGAGCGGTGAGGAGCCGATCGCGCTACGGATCGTCGAACCGACACCCGCACCACCCGCGCCGCAACCGCGGCCGTCGTTCGCCGTGCCACTGGCGACGGCAACGGACACGCCCGCCGTACACCCGGCGTTGGCCGCGCTCGGCTGGTTCCTCGGTATGTCTGCGGTCGGCCTCATCCGCCTCTGGGGGTCACGCCATTTTCGCCCCGAACTCCTCGTCGCGTTCGGCGTGTTGGCTGCGTTAGTCGGGGGCAGTGGCTTCCTGCTCGTCGTGGTGTTTGGGTTGCTCGCCCGCGCCTGGCGGTTGTGGCAAATCCTCGCGCGGCGAATTTTACGATAAGCGCGCCGTCTCGACTCTCTCCCGTGCAGCGATACGCTTTGGGTATGCCGATGGTTTCCCACGGAGATACCAAACATGCGGAAGTTGCTGTTCGCCGCGTTCCTTACGATTATCACGATGAATGCGCCCACTCCTGCCGCCGAGAAGCGGCCGATGACCGTCGAAGATCTGTTCCTGTTTCAGCGCGTCGCCGATCCGCAAATTTCACCCGACGGTAAGACCGTTGCGTATCAGGTAACGGAAGTGGATTTCGAGGCGAATAAATCGCGAACGCACATCTGGCTGGCCGCCACTGATGGCGAGACGCCGCCGCGCCAAGTGACGTCGTCCGGCAAGAAAGACGCGCACCCGCGCTGGTCGCCCGAGGGCACGCGACTGTTGTTTGAATCGAACCGCAGCGGCACGTCGCAACTTTACATTCTCGACTTGGCCGCCGGTGGCGAAGCCCGCAAAGTGACCGAGATTTCCACCGGCGCAGGTACGGGAATCTGGTCGCCCGACGGTTCGCACATCGCATTCGTGTCGACGGTGCATCCGGAGTTCAGCGAGTTGCCGTTCGCCGAAAGCGACAAGAAAAACAAGGAGAAAAACGACGCGATCGAGAAAAACCCCGTGAAGGCAAAAACCTTCACGAAGCTGTTCTACCGCCACTGGGACGAATACGTCGGCGACAAACGCCAGCACTTGTTCGTTAAGCAGATGGGTTACCGGAGCATCGACTCGCCCGCTTTCCTGGCACCGGATTGGAGCAAGTGTCTCCCTCTCGATGTGACCCCCGGCGATCGCGATGCGAACCCGACGAGCACCACCTTCAGCGTCGGCGACGACTTCACATTCACGCCCGATTCGAGTCACCTCGTCTTCACCGCCGTGCCCGCGTCGGGCGAATCGTGGAGCACGAACCACGACCTCTGCCGGGTGCGAATCACGAACAACGACCAGGGACCACAAAGCGGGCGGAAATCGACGGATTGGGAAGCTCTGACAAGTAGCAACAAAGGTGCCGACAACAGCCCGCGATTTTCGCCCGATGGCAAGAAGCTCGCATGGCGTTCGCAAGCGAAGGCGGGCTACGAGGCCGACAAATGGGACATTCTCGTAGTCGATGCGAACCCCGATGGTACGTTTGCGGGTAAGCCAGAGAATCGGACCGCCAGCAAAGACGTGTCGATCGCCGAGTTCGCCTGGGGGTCGAATCACACTGTGAACTTTGTCGCCGATGATGCGGGGGCGAACTCGCTGTTTTCGGCGAACGCTTCGGGGAAGATCAAAGCCGGCATCGCTTTCGATGGCAAGATGTGGGGAGGAGTTGCAGCACGGCAGGGGCAAATCAGCGGGCTGACCGCGAGCCGGGATGGCCGCGTGTGGATGTACTCGCTTGCAAAAATGAGCACGCCCGCTCATCTGCACGGCGTACGCTTTTCGGAAAGCAAGATCGAGTCGATCCAGCCGTTGGGACACAATAATGACCTGCTCGCATCGCTCGATCTGCCGCGGCCCGAATCGGTGAAGGTCAAGATCGAAGATGGCGAGATGCAGATGTGGCTTCTCAAGCCGCCCGGGTTCGATGCGAAGAAAAAGTGGCCGGTGGTGTACCTGATTCACGGTGGGCCGCAGGGCGCGTGGGAAGATGCGTGGAGCTTCCGCTGGAATGCACAAGTCTGGGCCGCGCAGGGGTACGTCATCGCGATGCCGAACCCGCGTGGCAGTACCGGATTCGGCCAGAAGTTCGTCGATCAGATTTCGAGCGATTGGGGTGGCAAGTGCTATCGCGACCTCGTTGCGGGGCTGGATTTCGTGGAGAAACTGCCGTACGTGGACAAAGACCGCATCGGCTCGGCGGGCGGCAGTTTCGGCGGATACATGCAAAACTGGTTCGCCGTCAACGACATCAGCAAACGCCTGAAGTGCCTGATTACGCACTGTAGCGTCTACAACTTCGAGAGCATGTGGGGCACCACCGAGGAACTCTGGTTCGACGAGTACGAACACGGCGGGCTGCCGTGGGAAATCCCCGGCAAGTACCGCGAATTCTCGCCGCACACGCGGGCCGGCGAGATGGGCAAACACAAAACGCCGATGCTGATTATCCACAACGATCTCGACTTCCGCTGCCCGATCGGCCAGGGGCACGAACTGTTCACGGCACTGCAACGGCAAGGCGTACCGAGCCGTTTCGTGAACTTCCCCGACGAAGGCCACTGGGTACTGAAGCCCAAAAACAGCCAACTCTGGCACAAGGAAGTCTTCGGCTGGCTAACGAAATACGTGCCACCCGGCGGGAAGTAAAATCGACGTAAGTCACAATTGCGGAGACTCCAAAACCATGTTTTGGGGTCTTTTTTCGTCTCAAAATGCCACTTTTTGATCGCAAATCGCCGATCCGATTCGAGGCATTTTGCCGTAACTTGCACTGTTGTTGTGAGTTCCGTCGAGGGGCGTCGATTACGCATCAGCCAAAAGCACCGGTCAAAAATCGACCGAATGCGACCGATAATCGACCGGATGCGACCGAAAATCGACCGGATGCGACATTTCTGTGTCATTTTGCGACACTTTTGCGTCACTTCGTGCAGCGTGGAAAATCCCACTTACGTCGGATCGTGTTCGATTTTTTGACAAATACCGTTCGTGTGGGTGAGTAACATCGAAGTACACTAAACCGCTACCGCTCGACTGCGAGACATCGTTGTCTCCGGCCCCACGTCAAGCACAACTGGGCGTTCTCGTTTCAGGTCGCCACCGCCGACCAAGCCGAAACGGATCGCTATTGGAACGCGATCGTCGGCAACGGCGGCCAGGAGAGCGCGTGCGGCTGGTGCCAAGACAAATGGGAATATCCTGACAGATCACGCCAATTGTCCTGTCGCAAGCGATCGCCGATCCCGATCCCGCCGCCGCCAAACGCGCGTTCGATGCGATGATGACGATGCATAAGATCGACATCGCCGCAATCGAGGCCGCGCTTCGCGGTTGAGCAGATTCCCGGCGAGCGGTGTGGCGTCAGCCCACTGATCCAGCCACCGTCCACTCAATCGAGGTCGTCAGAGTTCTCTGCTGAAATTCCCCCGCTGGCAGATGTGTGAGGTTTTGGGGAATGCTCTTGACCTCTGGACAGTCTCGACATATTATTTTAATGAACACCATGTTTTGCCTAGTAGGGGAAGTCTCCGAATGCAGGTAATCGGGAGTGTTCATAAGGTGGAGCCAGCAATGGCTCCACCTTCTTTTTTCAACATACCCGGCCAATGCTACAGATCGGGTATCCGTACGCATCCAGCGCTTCGGGACGCGTGTAAGCCAATTTGCGAAATTCGGCCACCAAATCCGTAACGTACGGCTCTCCTTCGGCTTCTCTTCTGAATGTCGAGGCAATAATATCCGCCACCTGAAGGGGCGGAAGCGCGGCCGATCCACCGTAAGTCACTCCGCCTACGAGTTCGGTCATCTGCTTCGTGACTATCATTGATGAGACGCACTTCGTGATGTGGTGATCCATCTCGTGGGTCGAAGCGTCCAGAACAATCGAGCCGGTGTTCTCACGGTTTGCCACTTGGTCGTGAAAGGTGAAGATTAGCCGCTGTAGCATGAGCGGGACAAACTTCTCTTCGACTGGCGGGTCGGTAAGTTTCCCCTTGTCGAGAGAAATGCTATATACAAAGCAGCCGTTCGCGTGAAGACTGCGGGCCAATTCAAAGCACAGCTTCCGCGCCTTCGCCCGCTGCCAACTTTTCACAGTCAAGAAGTCGGCACTCTTAATTTCCCACGAGTTGGGCTTACCGTCGCCGCGGGCCGGGTATATCGACGCCTTGATCCCATTCACCTGACCCACCAACCTGTGCCAGCGATTCTCGGGTACGGAAAAGCCCGCAAACACAGCCACGTTGCCAGGGGCGTTTGGGTGGATCTTGCCCGAATCGTCGAGGTAAAGAATGTGCACAGGCGAACACCCTTTCTAACTGGTACATATTGGACTGGATGACACGATAGAATTGTATCTTCTTAATACCGGTTTGAGTCGGTCATCGGCTGTTCTGGTGAGTGGCGGCTGAGTTGTTGGCCGCTGAACGGAGTCGTTCGGCGGCAGGAGGCCCACGGTGGCATTTTTCTACGCGACAGCGGAAGACTTGCTCCCGGTGCTGCTGAGCGTCGAGGCCAAGCGGACGGTCACGTACACACCGTGCGGCCACATCCACGAGCCGCGGGCGGATCGTTTCCGCACGGCTCGGGATCTTCCAACCCTGTTCCGGCGGCAGCCATTGGAGTCGGCCATATGTGGCCCCGCGTACCTCGTCACGGAAGCGGATACCGAGGTTGTCTTGCGGCAGTTGTCTCGCTACGAAGGCAAGGATCGGTGGTCGGTCGATCAGCTCGCCAACCCGGACAGCACGGTCTTCCGGCACGGCGGGATGTTCAAGGACAATGTGCTGCTCCAGGGCGAGGTCCGCACCGCTTACAAGACGGCCATGGCGCAGAGTCTCCAGCGGGCGTTCGACGCCGCAATCCATAGGCACTTCGCCAAGGTTCAAGCGTTCTACGTCGGGCCGGTAGCGGAGGCGTTGTTGGATTCGGGGTGTCGCCTAACGGCCGCCGAGCAGTGCCCGCCCGAGTACGATCTGCGTCGCTGAGAGGTGACACCAAGACGCCGCCCCAGGCACTGTAGCCGACCGGGAACACACATAGGCTTTTTGGGAATCATTTTCGTTCGATGACGGAGGCGAGACATGCGGCGAAGGCGTTGGCTCATCCTCAGTGTCGTCACACTCCTGGTCATCGGTGCGGGGGTAGCGATCACTCGTACCTCTCGCTTCCAGAAGTGGTACAATCCACCGGTTCTGGTACTGCCCCAAGATGGCGACGTAGTCGAGGTGCGGGCCAGCCTGCGGGACTTCCAGGGCATCTTCACCGCGGTCCCGGAGTTCCGCGTCCCGACCGACCACGTCCCGGACATCCTCGGCTGGCTGCGGCCGGCTGACTACAACCGCAAGTCGCGGCTGGACCGGATCGACGAGTTGGGCGAGGTGGTCATCCGCACGCGGGTCGGGGAAGAGTTTCGGTTGCGGTTCTATTGGACCGGCAAGAACGGGGTGGTGTTCACTCGCGACGGGGTGGATCAGTTCTACGGCCGTGGTCGGGACGATAGTGGGGCTTCGATCGATGGCGGCTATACCCTGTGCAACGCTGTCCGTCGGGCGTCGGAGGCGGCCGGCAAGTGAGCAACGCACTGCAGCCGACGGCGGGGGCAGGCAGGATTTCCCAGAGTCATTGCTCCTTCAACCCCATCGGCTGCTGAGATGGGTCGTTTGGCGACGGGAGGCAAAGGTGACTGATATGGTGCAGCATTTGAGTGGATGGCTCGACTACGACCGTCAGTCGCTGCACATGCTGAATTGGAACGAGCGGATCAGCTACTTTGAGAAGCGTGTGCGGATGGTGGTGATCAACCCACTTGACCGCATCCTGAACAATGAGATTCACGTTGCCCCGGATTCGTCCGCGCTGCTGATCTTCGGCGTCGCAATCTGCTCAGCGATCGAGGCAAGTGGGAAGTTCCGGATCGGTTGTTTGCAAAGTGGGAGCGGAGCCAACAATAAACGGTTCCAGTCGTTTCTGAAGCACTACATGTCAGAAGAGTACCAAACGCAGATGATCGACGGTAACACCTACGGGAACGTGTTGTGGAAGCATTTTCGCAATGGCCTTGCGCACGGCTTTTCGGTGTGTCATGGAGGTTTCGATGGCAATCGCGGTGAACCGTATTTCAAGGTTCGGCAGATCACGAATCAGATTAGCTTGTTGGTCAACCCATACCTGCTGTTCAGCGACTACTCCGATGGGCTTGGTCGCTACCTGTCCGAGCTCCGCGGTAGTCAGCCAACCGACCAGTTGTCTACGGACTTCGATAAGGTCTTCAACGCGGTGTTTATCAACGGGCAGTGATCGGTCGCAAAGTCACGCCAAACTAAACGATGCACTTAACTGCGGCCTCAAAATCAGCCGGCGGGTGAGCTATATCGTTCGGCGTCGGAGTCTCAAGCCGCGGAGGGCGCATGGCGTTCGTGAAGTTGTTCCCTCCCGAAGGTGGCACTTTGCCGGTGGCCGATGTGATCCGCCGTCTGAAGGACGAATTCGCGGTCGTGGACGCCGACCCCGAAGCGGGTCAGGATTATGTGGCCAGCATGATTGTGGCGACCCTTGGGTTCTCGGATGCGTTGCCCGGCAAACAGGAGCGCGTGGCGTGGTTCCTGTCGATTCGAGACGCGGCAGTGCAAGTATCATTTGGCGACGACCTCGGCACCGTGGCGTCGTGCTGCGTCACGCCGGACTCGGAGTTATTCTTCGGCAGCCCCGATGAGGTGGACGGCCCAGCCCGGTCGTTGGTCGAGCGGGCCGCCTCCGCACTCGACTACACGCTGTTCGAGGGCTGAATCTCACACGCAGAACCAGATCGTCCTCGAATGTTTCAAAGACACGGTTTTGTTAGCCCGACGCGCCAGCGAGGGGAACCCGCGAGAAAGGCACGCCATCGCAGAAACGATATTAATCCCTCGCTAGCGCGTCGGGCTAACGGGAATACATTGTGAGACTGGTAACGTGTCATTTTGCACCGCTAGAAGCGGAGTTGTTGGCCGCTGAGCGGAGTCGTTCGGCGGCAGAAGGGCAGCGATGCGATTGCCAATGCGCAGTACATCATCCGGTTCAACACCGGGTTGCCGCATTGTGGATTTTCCCATTCCTGGCGAGCGGTGTGGCGTCAGCCCACTGATCCCGCCACCATCATGTGCCGTGCGAACGGGTAGAGATCCAATGGTGCTTACTTTCTCTTTTTGTAGCTGGGGTCTATGACCCCGGAAGTCTGACAATTGAGGATATGCAACCTCAGCACCGGCCTCATAGAGGCCAGCTACATCAGAATGTAAGTACCATTGGGTAGATGCCGCCCCAGGCACTGTGGCCGACCGAAATCACTTCTTGACGACCTTGCGCGTACCGAGGTCGAGTTCGAAATTTTGCGGGCCACCCGCACCGACGGTGGCGAGAAACGGCGTGTACGTCATCTCGAATTTCTCCGCGAAACGATCCGTTCCGCTGCCACCATAGATTTCGCTGTTGAGGGAGACTTTGTAGTTGCCCGCAGGCAGGCCTTTCCCCGATGGCCCGATGATTTCAAATGTGCCATCCTCTTTCACATCGGCTCCGCCCGCAACTTTTCCTTCGCCTTCCGCACTCATGAACACGACTTTAATCGTTTCGTCTGGCAGTATCTTGAACGGCTTGCCATTCTGCAACAATTTGCCCGTAATCGTGACGCCGGAGATCTCCGGGCCATCGGGCTTTTTTTTATCCCCACTACAACCGGAAAGGGCTGCAACGAGCGAGGCGAGGACGATGAAGCGGGAGAGTCGTACGTTCATCGGATGTTCCTAAAAAGTCGATGGGGAAAAGAAGCGAGCGGCTTCAGAATTGAAGCCGCTCAAGAGAGAGTTTCTATCGCCTGAATATTAGTTATTCAGCGAAACAGTCCGACCGTCGGTCGGGTTGAGCGACCAACAAAGAACGTCGGGTGCAACGTTGTAAGTGATGCCGCGAACCGAGCCATCGCCCATCGTGAACAACACGCTGCCTGCGAATCCGCTACCGAAGCGGTTGCTGTGAATGAACGGTGCGATACCGGTGATCTGCGTATCGCGCATCAGAACGAATCCGGATTGGCCCAAGTGATCGACACCCGCCGCCGTACTGGTCGGACCTTGAGTATCGCTACCATCGTTGTTGCCGCGACGACCCGAGCCACCCCAAGCGCCTTGAATGATCGACTCATCCCAGTCGCTCGCGCTGGCGTCAGCATGCTTCGAGACGCGCTCGGCTTTGCTACCGATGATAATCGTGTTCGACGAACCATCGGAAATCCCCTGAATCGTTTTCAGTCGGTCCACATCGCCCGTCCCACCGCCGTTCGTACCCCAGACGTTGGTCGACGGGGAGTTGATGCGGCAATTGATTGCATAGTCGGTCACGGGACCGGACGCTTGATTTGCAACTCCGTTCGGTCCAGCATTCCCGACGGACTTGAAACCGGGTCCGCGGTTCCGCGAGGGGCAGAGGTACGTCTTGAGCGAAACGAGGTGTCGCGACTCGACTGGCGACGTCGTGGGGTGAACGGCACCATCGAGCGTCAGGTTCTTGAACAGTGAATCTTGCTCGATGAACGGAAGGATTTGGGTGGCCCAAGTACCACTTCCTTGAATCGCCGGGTTGTGAACGCCCGCGTTGAAGGTCGTCGCCATCGTTCCCGTACCGATCGCAACTCGCCGACCGTTATACGGCAGGCGGTTGAACAGGTCGTTGTGACCGTGGAACGCGAGGCCCATCTGTTTGAGGTTGTTGGTGCTCTGCGCACGTGCGGCCGCTTCGCGGACTTTCTGTACGGCAGGCAGCAGCAGCCCGATGAGGATCGCAATAATTGCGATCACCACGAGCAGCTCGATCAGCGTAAACGCCGAGCGCCGCCGCTTCGAGTGAAGGAGTGTTGTCATTCGGAGAGACCCTTTGAGAGAGAGAGAAAAAAACGGATATGCTGGCATGATGCCAGTTGTGATAAGCGATCATCCATGCGAAACTCACCACTACTCAGCAATCTAGACTAATTACCACCTTCGTGGCAACCTCAAAACCGACAAAAAATTCATCATAATTTCACATTTGTCGTAACTCATTGCAGTTAATATCGTTGTGTCGAATGAGAAATGCTAATGCTTTGGAAAAGCTTCTGGGATAGCCCACGCACGATCGTCCGTGGGCGTTCGCAAAATGAAGAGATTTACCCGAATACCTCGGCGAGCCGCAGGTGTTGCGGGATGTCCAGCGATTCGGCACGCAGGGTGCCATCGATGTCGAGTGCCTTGAGCTTGGCGTCGACGTCGGGTTTTTCGCGGCGGCCACGGGGCGAACCGGCGAGTGCGGAACGCAGGTTCTTACGTCGGTGGATGTACAAATCGCGCAAGAACGCACGGAACTTGGGCACGTCGCCGACGAGCTTGCGCTTCGCAGCGTTCGGGATGATTCGCACGATGGCCGAGTCGACTTTCGGCCGCGGGTAGAAGTTCCCCGGCAACACTTTGCGGATCGTTTCGACGTCGGCGATGCTTTGCACGAGCACGCTGAGCGCGTTGTAATCTTTCGTGCTCACCGATGCTCTCAGCCGTTCGGCGATCTCCCATTGCACCATCACGACCATCCGTTCGATGTTCGGCCCATCGACGAGCAAATTGCTGATTAGCGGGGTGGCGATCACGTACGGCAAGTTGGCGATCAGCTTGCGGCTCGTGCAACCGTGCTTCGCCATCGCGGCTTCCCACGCGGCGAGCATGTCGGGGTTCAGCAGGCTCTTTCGCGCGAGGCAATCGCCGTGAATGAACGTGACGTTCGGCCGAATGCCGACGATCTGCCGGGCGACGGGGGCGAGGCTCGAATCGATCTCGATGCTAACGACCGCACCCGAGCGTTCGGCGAGCTTCGCGGTCAGCGAACCGGTACCCGTACCGACTTCGAGAACGGCATCTTCCGGCCCGAGATCGCCTTCCCGCACGATGAGATCGACGAGGTTGATGTCGATCAGGAAGTTCTGGCCGAGTTTGCTCTTCGCTTCGAGGCCGTGCGCGGAAAACAGGCGGTTCAGGTACGACAACGTCTGCCGTGGCGACGGGACGTTCGATTCGATTTCTTCCGGCTCGTCTTTTCTCATAACCGTTTTAGATAGTGATACTGAGACTCTTGAACAGTTTTTGCACGTGTTTCGCGAGGAGATCGGTTTCCAAATTGACCGTGGCCCCGACCGGTTTGAAGCCCAAAGTGGTATGCGCGAGCGTGTGCGGGATGAGCATCACTGCGAATCGACCGCTTGCCACATCGACGAGCGTGAGGCTGATTCCGTCGATCGCAATCGATCCTTTCGTCACCATCAATTCGTCGAGCGATTTCGGGCAATCGAAGGCAATCGTCTCCCATTCGCCGCTCTGCGTACGTTCGGCAATCGTGCCCACGGCATCGACGTGCCCCGTCACGAAATGCCCGCCCAACGAGTCGCCGACGCGCAACGCCCGCTCCAAATTCACGCAGTTGTCTAAAACTAACTCGCCGAGATTCGTTTTCTGTAGCGTCTCCGGGCCAGCCTGGAACTGAAACGATTCGTCGTCGATATCGACGACGGTGAGACAGACCCCGTTCACGGCGATACTCTCGCCGAGTACGAGGTTTGGGGCGAAATTTGGCTCCGCAATTCGGAGTACGCAGCCGCCGTGGCCATCGTCTGCGATGGCGGTGATGCGGCCGAGCGATTGAATGAGTCCGGTGAACATGCGATGATTTTATACGGCCCGCCTCGACAAACGAAACGAATCGCGGTATTAACGGTGAAAGTTTTTCGCGGAACGAATCTTTTGGGGGAACGATTCGGATGGGAATGCTCGATCATTGGCACCCGATTTACCCGAGCCACAACCTGCGCCGTAAACCGGTGGAAGTGAAGCTCGCCGGTCAACCGATCTGCTTGTTTCGCACGACAAACGGCACGATTGCCGCCGTAGATAATGCCTGCCCGCACCGACGGATGAAATTGAGCTACGGCACCGTCGTCGGCGACCGGATTCAGTGTAAATATCACGGCTGGACGTACGACAGTTGCGGCAACGGCGAAAGCCCCGGCACGCCGAAAATGACCACCTGCACCAAGAGTTACGACGTCCGCGAGGAACACGATTTCATCTGGTTGAAGTCCCGCGACAGCAACCCCGTGTTCCCGCTCATCAACATTAAAAAATACTACCCCATCGGCACGTTCCAGCACACCGTGCCCGCCCCGCTCGAACTCACCGTCGATAACTTCACCGAGATCGAACACAGCGGCACCGTTCACGATACGTTCGGTTACGATCTGGACCGGATGCACGAGGTGAAAGTGCGCTTCGACCAAACCGAAGATACGATCAGCGTCGCGAACGTCGGCCCGACGAAACGGATTTTCCGCCCGTTCGCCTGGATGCTCGGCATCCGCCACGACGATCACTTCCACGACGACTGGACGACGCACTTTTCGCCCGTATACAGCGTTTACGATCACTATTGGACGACGCCCGACGGCTCGAAGGATCGCCTCGTTCGCTGGCGGTTGTACATGTTCTTCTGGCCAATCGACGCAGAAAACACCTGCGTGACCTCGTTCGTTTACGCGAAGTCGAAGTACCCCGGCCCCTCGGGTGGATTGCACCTGTTCAAGCACGTATTTCGCCGCGAAGTCGACCGCGAAGTCCGCCAAGACATCTCGATGCTCGAAAACCTCGCCGACCGCAACATCAGCATCGAAGGCTTAAAACTGAGTCGCTTCGACAAAGTTCTCGGCCTCACCCGCGAGCGAATCGACCGCATCTACCGAGGGAAAACCCCGCCGATTGTCCTGCCGCGTGCGGTGTAAACGACGTTCACCATAACCGCTGGACGCCGTAGGGATCGATCGCCGCATCGATGCTCACCAGCGGTATCGCTTCGACTAACGCCTGCGCGATTAGTAAGCGGTCGAATGGGTCTTTGTGGTAGAACGGCAGCGTCGCCACAATTGCGGTGTGCTTCGGCTCGATGGGTAGAATTTTGAAGTTATTATCGAAGATGGCCTCTTGGATAAACACGGCGAACGGCACTTGCAGAACTGGCTTTTGCGTGCTGATTTTGATTGCGACTTCCCAATAGCTGGCAGGGCTTACCAAAACATCATTCGCTGGATCATCTAAAAGGGTCCGTACCAACGCACTCAGCTTCGAGTCCGTTTGATAGTACCAAATGAGCGTATGCGTATCGAGTAACAGCCTCACGGCATGTACTCTGCGAAGTCTTTCAGGTGATCGTCGTCGTCCATGTTCAGGTTCATTTTCCCTTTTCCGCGTCCGTAAACTGGTATCCCTTTGGGCAACTCCCCCGTCAGTCGCGCGACGGGCTTGTCGCCGCGCGTGATGACGAGTTCCTCACCGGGGGCGAGCGCGTCGATGATTTGCGGGAGTCGCGATTGCACTTCGTCGATGGTCAGCGTCGGCATGAATGTTTCCTCCGGTTGGAGTAATGCCCACCGCCCGATGGCGATGGGCATTCGGCAGATACTTACACCGCTTCGAGGATCTCGAAGCCTTTGC
Organism: Limnoglobus sp.; assembly: GCA_043780595.1. Classification (GTDB taxonomy): domain Bacteria; phylum Planctomycetota; class Planctomycetia; order Gemmatales; family Gemmataceae; genus Limnoglobus. The sequence continues at coordinate 26,590 of JAYWCL010000019.1, read as the reverse complement.
GATACTCGCGGAACAACATTGCGTTGGCCTTTGCGTTGTTGCCGAGGAAGGTTTCGGTCTTCGGGTCGATGGCGAGTTTCGGCCCGATGCGACCGACGGCGGTCGAGAGGTCGATCTTGTTGTCCTTCAGGTGCTGTTGCATCCGGACGACGGCTTCGGTGGCGTCTTTGCAGTCGGTGAATGCGGTCACATCTTTATCGAAGGTCGCTTCCGTACCGAGGCGATAACTGATGTTCCCGAGGTGGCAAAGTGCGCTCGACAGGTGGCCTTCGAGAATGTCGGCATTGAGGTCCGTGATCTTGCGGCTGCGAACGCCTTTGACGAAGTTCGCGAAGTGCGAATCTTCACCACCGCCCTTGAACTCTTGCAGTTTCTTGCCGTCTGGGGAGTAGGCGACGCCGCTGGAGTAACTCGGGCAAACGACGTAGCCTTCGCTGCCGAAGAAGATGTTCCCGACCATCGCTCCTTTATAGGCATCAGTCTTGAGGCCGCGCACTTCGAAGATCAGTTGCGCATCGTCGAAATCGTACAGGCTGAGTTGCGTGTTCGCGGTTTCGCCGTCGTCGACGTAGCCGAACCGCCCGCCGACGCTGACGACGGATTTCGGCAGTTGCATCTTGCCGAGGCCCCAACGGGCTTTGTCCATTTCGTGAATGCCCTGGTTGCCGAGGTCGCCGTTGCCGTAGGCCCACGTCCAGTGCCAGTCGTAGTGCAGCTTGCTTCGCATTAAGGGCAGTTTCGGGGCTGGCCCGCACCACAGATCGTAATCGAGGCCCTTGGGGATCGGCTGCTCGCCGGTCACCTTGCCGATGCTGCCGCGTGGCTTGTAGCAGGTGCCGTACGCCAGAGAAACTTTGCCGATCTTCCCCGCGTGAATGTACGCCTGGGCTTCGCGCATTCCGGTGGTACTGCGGCTCTGCGTGCCGGTCTGGCAGATCTTCCCGTACTTGCGGGCGGCCTCGACGACGAGCCGACCTTCGCGGACGTTGTGGCTGACCGGTTTCTCGACGTAGACATCTTTCCCGGCCCGCATCGCCCAGACGGCGGCGAGCGAGTGCCAGTGGTTCGGCGTAGCGATCGCGATGATGTCGATCGACTTGTCGTCGAGGACTTTGCGAATGTCCTTCTCGTACTTCGGGGCTTCGCCGCGGGTCTTGGTAATCGCCTTCATCGCGTTGCCGATCACGCTTTCATCGCAATCGCAGACGGTAGCGATCTCGCAGTTGTTCACGCCGTTGAATCCGCCAACGTGGCTCATGCCGCGGCCTTTCACGCCGACGACGGCCACGCGCAGTCGCTCGTTGGCCGATCCCTTTTTCGTGGCGGTATCCGGTGCGGCCGTGGCCACAGTGCCCGCCGCCAGCCCTGCCGACAACAGCGCCGAACGCTGTAAAAACTCGCGACGTTGAAACGGACTCATAACGGGAACTCCCGAGAAGAGAAAGCGAAGAACGGGTGTGATGACTCAGCTCACTGTAATCGAAAGCGAGATCGCTCGTCAATTATCTAACGGGCGAAGCGCGCGGAATTTTTGGATTGGCCGATTCGAGCTGCATTTGCGAATGGGTGACGCGCAGAAATTTGACGGCGAACCCATTTCCATTTCCCCACGACAAAGCGAATCCAATCGGGTAAACTGAATGGTATCACTCCGCCTTGGGTTCGCATCATGCCCGCGATTCATCGACGACAGGTTTTGCAACTCGGGAGCGTAGCCGCGCTAGGGCTGGGGTTGCCAGACCTTTTGAAAGCCGATTCGGCGCGGACCGGGCGGCGTGCGAAGTCTTGCATTTTCATCTATCAATACGGTGGTCTGAGCCAGCTCGATTCGTGGGATCCGAAGCCGAATTCGCCTGCTGAGACCCGTGGGCCTTATAAGTCGATTGCGACTTCCGTGCCCGGTTTCCGCGTGGGCGAACTGATGCCCGAACTCGCGAAGCGGGCCGACAAGTACGCGGTCATACGCACGCTGACGCACGGCGTGCCGGTCCACGATGTCGCGAACACGATGCTTCTCGCCGGGCGAGTTTCCCCGGCGACCGACGATCCCGCGTTCGGCTCGGTGATTGCGAAGTTGAAGCCGACGGCGGACATTCCCCCGTACTTTTGGCTGCAAAAATTCGGCGGCGGCGCGATGCCACCGGAACATCGCTACACCACTGGCGGGTTCCTCGGCCCCGCGCACGCGCCCGTAATGATTGGCTCCGGCCATACCGATAACTTCGCCACCCCCGGCTACCGCGTCTCCGCGTTCGATGGTGACGCCACGGTGTCACCCGACCGGCTGAAACTTCGTCGCGAACTGTTGAACGAACTCGACCCCGCTCCGGATCGCTTTCGTTCCAAAGCGTTCGATCTGCTATCCGGTTCGGCGGCGCGAAATGCGGTCGACTTGGATCGCGAATCGCCGACGCTCCGCGACCGTTACGGACGTAACCCGCTCGGTCAGAACCTGATCCTCGCCCGCCGACTCATCGAAGCGGGCGTTCGGCTCGTCAGCGTCGTCGCTTGGTGCGGCATGAAATCGACCGAGAAATTTGCGAGTATCGAGACGTGGGACATGCACGGCAACGCGGGCGTCTCCATATTCGGCGATGGTTGGAACGGCCTCGGCTTCGCGCTGCCGCGTTGCGACATCGCGGTGTCGATGTTGCTCGACGACCTCGAAGATCGCGGGCTACTCGACACCACGCTCGTCGTGCTCGTCGGCGAGTTCGGTCGCACGCCGCGAATCAGCCAGGGTGCCGGGGCTGTCGGTCGCGATCACTGGCCTCGCTGTTACTCCGGCATGATCGCGGGTGCAGGGATCCGAGGCGGTAACGTCTACGGAACCAGCGATAAACAAGCGGCGTACGTGCAAGATAAACCCGTCACGCTCGAAGATTTCACCGCAACGCTCTACCGCGCCCTCGACATCCCCGCCGAAACGCGATTGAGCCAAGACGGTTTCACACGCCCCGCCAGCACCGGAACCGCGATTGCCGATTTGTTTTGAAAGCGGGAACGTGTGTGACGTTGCGAATGGAGAACGCGCTCCGCTACGAAGACTGCGCGTTGCGGCTAATTCTCCAACCCGCCGAACAGCGTGCTGCCGACGCGGATGTACGTTGAGCCTTCTTCGATGGCGACTTCGAAATCGTTGCTCATGCCCATGGAAAGGTGCGGCAGTGTCAGCCCGGTGGCGGTGCGAAGGCGGTCGCGGATTTGTCGGAGTTCGACGAAGGTGGGCCGCGACTCTTCGGGGTCGTCGCCGTAGGCGGCCATCGTCATCAGTCCCTCGAAGCGAACGCCGGGGAGTGACGTAGCCATGTCACCCATCGTTGCGGCATCGTCGGGCGAGATGCCGCCTTTCGATTCTTCCCGCGAACAATTGATCTCGAGCAAGATCGGCACGGGCAGGCCGCGACCCATGCCGAAATCGCTGAGTGCGCGCAGCACGCGCTCGCTGTCGACCGAGTGAACGAGCGACACCATCGGGATCGTTTTGTCGAGTTTGTTGCGTTGGAGGTGCCCGATCAGGTGCCAGCGCGCCTGCGGGATGGCGGCCGATTTCTTCCAAATCTCTTGCGGACGACTTTCGCCGAAATCCTTCACGCCGAGCCGCGAAACGACTTTCGCCACGTCGGCTGTCACCGTTTTGGAAACGGCAATCAGCGCGACGTCTTTACGCAGCCGATGCGCGCGATCGCAGGCCGCCTGGATGCGCGATTCGACCTGCGTCAGCCGCAAACGGAGTTCGACTTCGAGGTTCAAAAGCATGGTCCTCGAATGAACGATGGATGATTACCGAACTACTTCGCGAGGTCGACGCAGACTAATTCTTCGTCGTTGCGGACGAACATTTTCTTGTTCGCGAACGCAGGCATACTCCAGACGACGGTACGGCCGAAGACCTTGTGCGTGGGCTTCAAGATCGTCGTGCGGTCGATCGCTTCGTAACCCTTCGGCGACATTTTGCCGATGACCAGTTCGCCCTGTTCGGTCGAGTAGAAGTAGCGGTCGCCGTTCTTGACGATGAACGCGGTTTCCGAGTTGCCGGACTTACCGATGACTTCATCCGACTCCCACAGGCGCTTGCCGCTCGGGATTTCGACCGCGTACAGTTTGCCGTTCTGATCGAAGCCGTAAAGTGTGCCATCGACGAGGATCGGCTGCACGTTTACGGGCGAGAGTCCGAGGCCCTTTTTGTCTTTCCACACGGTTTCGGCATCGGGGCGGCCATCGGTGGTCTTCAACTTCACGAGCATGTTCTTGTTGTTCCAACCACCACCGAACAGGTACTCCCCGGAGACGATCGGCGACATGATAATGCTGCCGTTGTCGGCGGTGTACGGCTGCGTCCAGAGCCGTTTGCCGGTTTCGGGGTCGATGGCGGTGAAGGCGCGTGGCTTGAGCAGAATCAGTTGGCGAACGCCGTTGACGTCGATGATCGTCGGCGGGCAATAGCCGACACCATCGGGGCCGGTCGACGATTCCGCTTTCCAGATTTCTTTGCCGGTGTCTTTGTCGAGTGCGACGACGTGCGTGCCATCGCCACCCGCGAGCGTGATGAGTTTCTGGCCATCGATCAGCGGGTGTGCGGCATAACCCCAGAGCGGCGAGCCGTTCTTGTAGGTCGCCTTCAGATCTTTCTGCCAAACGACTTTGCCCTTGGTATCGAGGCAAACGAGGTGACCTTCGGCACCGAGCGTATAGACTTTGCCGCCGTAAACGAGCGGGGTGCAACGCGGGCCGTTCGGGTAGCCCACCGAATACTTGACGGGGTATTCGTGCTTCCAGATCTCTTTGCCGTTGGCTTCGTTGAGGCAGAAGATGCGTTCGAGGCCGGTGAGTTCCTTGCGATCCGAGTTCCCTTCTGACACCTGATCTTTCGTCAGGTAATCCATGATGAAAACCTTGCCCTCGGACACGGCCGGGCCGCTATACGAACCGGAGACTTTCGTCCGCCAAACGATCTTCGGCCCCTTTTCGGGGAACTTCTCCAAGATCCCCGCTTCCTTCCAAACGTTATCGCGGGTCGGCCCCATCCACTGCGGCCAATCGTCCGCGCGTCCCGCCATCGCCGTGGCGGCCAGCACCGCAAGAGTCGTCATCCGTACGAGCATGGTCTTCTCCAGTAACGGTATTCGAGCGTGGGCATTTTACGAAAACAGCCGTCAGCGGTCAGCGGTCCGCATTCAGCGTGCTATGCTGCGGGCATGAGTACGAAGAATCGCATTCTGGTACACGGCACGATGGCGGCGGCGGCGCTGGCGCTCATCGGGTATATGTACGCACAGTTGGCGGGCGTGTGGGCGGCCTCGCAGACGACGCACCGCACTGCGGCGGTCCTGAATCCGGCTACAAGCGACAACCCTGCGGCAAGTGCCGAAGAGATCGCTGGGATGTTGATGTGGCGCGTGCCGTTGACGATGGCCGTAATGGGCTTTGCCATCGTGGCCATCGGGGAAGGGCTTTTGGGCTTATGGCGGAAGCCCGTCGCGCCGCCAACGGATACGCGAACGCACGATGAAAAGGCTGAGGAACTCATCCAGCAGTTGTTGAAGGACGTCGAAGCAACGAAATACGAAGCGGCAGATTCACAACGATCGGCGGTCCACTCGTAACATTTCTTGGCACGGTTCACCGCAGTTCCACGGCGAACTCGAAGACGTTTTCGCGGCCGGCGATCACTTCGCGGTCGAGGCCGGATTTGTCGGGGCGACTGAGTTCCATTGGAAATGTGGACGTGTAACCGGCGTCGGCGGATGGCGCTTCGGCGACGGCAATGCGGTACCATCCGGCGGGAAGGTACGCGGTGCCGGCACTTTTCAGGCGGAACTCGCCGTTATCGTCGAGCGTGGCGATGGCCGATTTCCCCGACGGGCCGCGCTCGGGGTGCGGCGTGAACGCGATCGTGCCCCCGGCGAGTGCGCGACCCTGAAAGAGTACGCGACCCCGCACCGTAGCCTGCGCGAGCGGTTCGGATTTCCCGCAGCCGAGCAAACCGACGAACAGTATCAGACCTGCGGCACGCCTCTTCACAGTTACCCCGCATATCGGTTGCATTCGTTCCATTCGTCATCGACACGCGAAGCGTCTGAGTCGATCCGCTTTCCGTTCGCACGCATTCCCAACGCAAATCCCACCCGCAAACTCCGCACGAAACCCCCCGCTTATTCGGGCACGGTTCCGATTGACGGCGATTCCGTCGGCATGTTACACGTTGAAGTTGGCACCATTGGCACCACCCTCGAGCGATATGATGGGGCGAATTCCCAACCCGATTCGCGAGCGATTGCCGACGATCCCGCGTCGAGCGGTAGCTCCGTGCGTATCGGTTTGCATCGCGAACTGGAATTGCCGGGAGTTGTTACGCGGCTGCCTCGAATCGCTACTTCAGCAACCGCAAGGGGTTCCGTTCGAGATCGTCGTCGTCGACAATGCCTCGAGCGACGGCGCAGCCGACATGGTGGCACGCGACTTTCCCGATGTGCGGCTCATCCGCAACAGCTCGAACGACGGCTTCAGCCGCGCGAACAACCAGGCCGCTGCCGCGTCTTGCGGGCGGTTTCTCTTCTTTCTCAACAACGACACCGTGGTGCCCCCACTGGCGTTACGCGAATTCGTCGACTTCTTCGCGGAGAACCCCGGCGTCGGCATGATCGGCCCCCGACTGCGCGGCGGCGATGGCGAATTCCAGATTTCGTATCGCCGCAAACCGACGATCGAGGCGTTGTTGCACCGCATCAGCTTGTTGCGCTGGACGGGATTATTTCGCAAGGCGTACTACGAATATCGGCGAAACAGTTTCGAGCCGGAAGGCGTTCACCACGTCGAAGTGCTGATGGGCGCGGCCGTGTTTTTGCCGCGAGACGGCTTTGAAACGAGCGGGCGTTGGGACGAACAATACCGGTTCGGCGGCGAGGACTTGGACCTGTCCGCACAGGTCGGCCGTCGCAAACCGCTGTATTACGTCGGTAGCGTCGAGATCGTCCATTACGGCCGCGTGGCGAGCCGAGCGAACGTGCGGTTCGCCGCGCCGAACGTGGCGATCGGTTACGTGCGCTACTTCCGCAAAGCCGAGGCGAACCGGCGGATACTGCTATTTTATAAGCTGTTCGTCACGCTCGATGCGCCGGTGCAAGCGACGGCGAAGCTGTTACAAGGCGCGGTCCGCTGGCTGCGTGGGGATCGCGAACGCGCCCAGAAAAGCTGGCAGGCCGCCCGCGGTTTGTGGCATTTCCTGCGTACCGAACTCGTCCGCTTCTGGATGGCATGAACGCACTGTCGCGAATTCTAGCACCCCCATGGTTACACCATGGGCTGGAAGAGCGACCCCTTCAGGGTCGGATCGAGTTTTACGATCCTGAAAGGATCGCTCGTGTAGCCCATGGTGGAACCATGGGAGGGTCGCACCCATTATCGATTGTGAGCATCACCCGATGGTTGGCAGTATCATGGGTCGAATGAAGCGAGCGTAACGGGAGAATGGCACGTGCGTACAGTCGTTTTGATTCAGGGTGGCGGTATCGGTCTCGATCAGGAAACGTCGGTGCGTCGGATCCTCGAAGCGGCCCGCGTGCCGGTGGCGTTTCGCGTGTTCACTGCGGGGCGCGCCGCACTCGAACAGGGCCTCGATGCGATTCCCGACGAAGCGCTGAATGCCATCCGCGAAAGTGGAATCGCACTCAAAACCAAGCTGCTTCAGCCGAAGGGCGCGGGTACGCCGACGGCGCACGGCCCGGATGTGCCCACGAATTACAACGTCGAGTTCCGCAAGAAACTCGGGCTGTTTGCATCGGTACGGCCGATCCGAAACCTCGCCGGGTTGCCGAGCCGCTTTAGCGGTGTGAACTTCCTGCTCGTTCGCGAAATTACCGAAGACCTCTACACCGCGAGCGAACACGAAGTCGTGCCGGGGGTCGTGCAGAGTTTCAAGATCGTCACGGAAGTGGCCTGCCTGCGGTTCTTTCGATACGCCTTCGATTTGGCACGAAAACAAGAGCGAAAGTCGATCCACTGCATTCACAAAGCGAACATTTTGAAGATGGCCGACGGCCTGTATCTCGATTGCTTCCGTCGCGTGGCCAACGGCTACCCGGAGATCGCACCGAAGGAAATGATCGTCGACAACACCTGTATGCAGCTCGTCACGCGGCCGCAACAGTTCGAGGTAATGGCGGCGGGGAACCTTTACGGCGACTTGCTTTCGGACCTCGGCGCGGGCCTGATCGGCGGCATCAGCGCGACGGCGGCGATGAACGTCGGCGTCGGCGTGAAAGTCTTCGAAGCCGTCTACGGCGCAACCCACGAAGCGGTGCCACCCGACCGCGCCAACCCGCTGCCGCTGATCTTGCCGACCATCGAGATGCTGAAAGAAATCGACGAAGGGAAAGCCGCCAGCCGAATCTTCCTCGCGGTTGAAACGGTCTTGAAAGAAGGCCACATTCGACCCATCGACCTCGGCGGCACCGCCAGCACGACCGAGTTCACCGAAGCGATCGTGAAGGCGTTGAAGTAATTTGTATAGTCTGTGTGCCGTCAGTGATGTTTTCGCCGTTCCTTACCCGACGCCGTTCACCGCGTCGATGAGTTGCCGCAACCGCCCTTGGTTCGTGCGTTTGAAGCGGAATTTCAGTCGCGGCATCGCCTTCAGCGTCGGTTCGTTTGCCTCAGCGGGTTGCGCTTCGGTTTGCTCGATGGTGCCACTCGTACAGATGTCGGCGAAGTCTGTACGAATCTGTTCCAGAACTTCATTCGAGATTCGCGATTGTAACCTCAGTATGAGATGGCCCTTCACGTAGCGCATCGAGTGATAGACCTTATAGAAATCCGTCACTTCGCGCACGGCGTCTTCTACTGAATCGGTAATGCGGTACAACGAGCGATCGTCGGGGGAGATGTAACCGCGATGCAAGAGGTCGTCGTCGACGAATCGCTGCCAGCTTCGCCAGTAGTCGCCGCCCGGTTCGTCGACGAGTACGAGCGGGAAGATGTGCGATTTGCCGGTCTGGATGAGCGTCAAAGACTCGAACGCCTCATCGTGCGTGCCGAAGCCGCCGGGGAAGAGTGCGATCGCGTCGGACTCTTTCACGAACGCGAGCTTGCGCGTGAAGAAGTACCGCATGTTCATCAGCTTCGGATCGTCGAGAATCACGGGGTTCGCCGACTGCTCGAATGGCAGCATGATGTTCAGCCCGAAGCTGTTTTCGCGCCCCGCGCCGACGTGCCCCGCCTCCATAATCCCCGCGGCCGCACCGGTGATGACCATATACCCCGCGTCGGCGATCTGCTTGCCGAACGCCACCGCCGCCAGGTACGCCGGGTGATCCGGCTTCGTGCGCGCCGAGCCGAAGACCGTCACTTTCCGCCGCGACCGATACGCCGCAAACACGCGGAAGCAGTGCCGCAGTTCCTTGAACGCCGTCGCCAGCAGCTTGGCATCGCCGCGGCTACACCCGTCCTTCGTCAGCTTGTCCGCCGTCTCTTTAATCTGCGCCACATAGTCCTGAATCGATTCGGTGGTGTCTGTCTCAAGGATCGATTCAAACGCCGTATTCGGCACCGCTTCCTCCGCCATGTTGCAGCTCCTTTACGTCCGTGTGCCGCGCGATGTCGGTGATTGTACCAGCAACTGCCTCCACGAAGTGCTACAATGTCGCAGAGGTACTCGCGATGAATCTGCCGATTCGATTCCCGAAAGACGAAGACGTGATTGCCGATGAGGTCGCGCGGTTCCGGGCATTAACGCCCGAAGACCGCATGCGGTCGATCCGCGGGATACTCGCCGCCGGCGCACTCATGATCTCGCGTTCGCCCAAAGCCGACTTCCTGCGCGAATACAGCCGCGAGCAAGAGGAATTCGCCCAACGGTCCATCCGCGAATTCGTGGCCCGCCATGCCAGCTGACTCCGATTTACTTTCTGGCGATTTAGTCCGTGCGGTCGAACTCCTCGCCGAGACGTTCGCTGCCAAGTCGATTCGATACGCCCTCATCGGTGGTCTGGCGACGCTGATGCGGGGTCGACCGCGATTTACGCAGGATGTGGACATTCTTCTCGACGTGCCTCAGATTGTTTTGCCGAGTCTCCTCGAAGAGTTAACGCGAGTCGGATTCGATCTCGATCTCGTTACCGTGATCCGGGAGTACGTTCGGGAACACGTGACATCGTTCCGTTTCGGATCGGTGCGAATCGACTGGATCAAACCCGTACTTCCTCTCTACGAGCGTACACTCACCGACGCATCGATTTTAACTTGGACAGAAGGCCACCCGCTCAAGGTCGCGACTGCTGAAGGGCTGATCCTCACCAAGATGGTGGCGTTCCGTCCTCAAGATAAGTCGGACATCGAGACACTCCTGGTCGCCAACTGGGAAGAGATCGATTTGGCGGTGATCCGGCAAGTGTGGTCGGTCGTAGCCACAGGCGAACAGGCCCGTACCGCATGGTTGGAAGAGGCCATTTCGCGACTCGTTTCGCAGCGAAAATGAAAGAGGAATTCGCGGTTCCAGTTCCGCTTGCGTCGTCGCTTCCCGTTGGCGTATAGTCCGTAAAGTGGCAACCTCAACGCGGTTGTGCCGTGCCACTGGGAAGGAACCCGTATGGCTTTGGCAGTCCCGCCCGATGGCGGATCGGCGCAGGCGGAAACCCGTCGGTTGCCCCGTCGCGCCGCGGCTACGTTACCCGTTGCCCAGCCGAAACTTACGGTGGTAATCGTCAACTTCTGCCAGTGGCAAAACACCGCACGCCTTACGAAACAGTTGCGACGAAGCATTGCCTGCCGCGAAGGTCTCGCCGAGGTCGTCGTCGTCGATAACGATTCGCCGAAGTCTCGCATCGCTAACAAGTTGCGTAAATTGTCGGGCGTGCGAATGCACCAGTTCGACCGCAACACCGGCTTCGCCACCGCCGTAAACAAAGGCGCAGACATCGCTTGCGGCGACTGGCTGCTGCTGCTCAACCCCGATGTCACCGTCGCCGATGGCTTCCTCGACGACCTGATTTCGGTGGCCGAACGCTATCCGCAAATCGACGCAAACACGGGCGTGATCGGGCTGAAACTCCACAACCGCGACGGCACATTACAAGCCTCCGCCGGTACGTTTCCGACCTTCCTCGGCACCGCCACACGTCTGGCGTTACCCCGTTCGCGGCGGAAGTGCCAGCATCGGAACGGGGAACAACCTCAACGAGTCGAATGGGTAACCGGTGGCTGTATGTTGTTGCGCCGCAACTGCTTCGAGCAACTGCGCGGGTTAGACGAACGCTTCTTTTTGTACTACGAAGACGTCGATTTCTGCCGCCGTGCCACCGAAGCGGGCTGGTCCGTGTGGTACGAACCCTCGCTGAGCGTGACGCACCATTGGCCGCTCCACGCCCGAAACGTGCCCGCGCCGCTCCGGTTAATGACGCGCCACGCCTTGCTCACCTACGCCACAAAGCATTGGCCACGTTGGCAGTTACGACTCCTCGCGAGCGTCGTAAAACTCGAGTCGCGGCTCCGCGGATGGATCGCAAAACAACGCGGCGATACGGTTGCCACCGACTGTTACCGCGAACTGCGGCACCTCGTCGGCGACCTGCTTCACGGCGACACCGCAGCCGCCGACGTCCGCGTAAGACGTGCCGCCAGCTACCTTTCCGCAATCTCCGCCGCACAAGACGACCGCACTACCGTATGATAGACCGTATGAAATGGAGGTGAACATGAGTGCGATCGGTCTGGACGAATCGGAATGGCGAGATGACCCGGAATCGATTGCGAAATGGATCGCGATTGTCGAGAAAATCGAACCGCTGGTTTGGGCAGACGGGGAACTCGAAGAATACGAGCGCTACCGTCAAGCAACTCGGGCATTCAACATCGAAGCCGTTCGGAAACAAATGGATGACATTCGCGACGGTTGAGAATTGGACGACATGATGCTCCCTTCGCTTTCCATTGTGATCCCGTCGTTTCGTCGCACCGATTTACTGCGCATCTGCCTCGCTTCGGTCATTCGCGAAATGCCTGCCCACACGCAAGTGATAGTCGTCGACGATGGCTCCTCGGGTGAAATTGTAACTTGTGTTGCTGCCACGTTTTCTGGCGTGCAAGTGATCCGGCACGCGCACTCGAAAGGGTTCTGCGCGGCGGCCAATGCCGGAATTCGCGCCGCAACGGGCACGATTGTCGAACTGCTCAACGACGATACCGAAGTGTGTAAAGGCTGGGCGGATCGTGCGTTGCGACAATTCGAGAACGCGCAAATCGCAGCAGTTGCGCCACTCGTTCTGAAGAACGAACCGTCGCGCCGTGAAGCAGGCTTCGCGCCGCGAATCGACAGTGCGGGCGATGTCTACGACTACGGCGGGTTCGCCCGAAAGCGCGGCGACGGCAGCATTTGGGATGCGGCATCCGCGTATCGACAACCCGGCCCCGTTTGGGGCGTGTCGGCCACGGCGGGGTTTTATCGTAGGCAGGTGCTGCTCGAAACGGGCGGTTTCCCCGAAGATTTCGTCGCCTATTTTGAAGATGTGGATCTCTCGCATCGCATTCGTGCAGTGGGTTATGAGATCGTCTACGAACCCCGATCGACGGTCTGGCACTGCGTGTCCGCCTCGTACGGACAGACGCCGAACCGCCAACTCGTCGAGCGACAATCGCGAAACGAGGAGCGCGTGTTCTGGCGGAACGTGCGTGGCCGCCAGCGTTTGCGCTACCTGCCCCGGCACATCGCCGTACTCGCCGGGAAAGCGATCCGTCGCTGGCAAGAAGGGCGACTATTACCCTGGGCCTTCGGTCGTTTGCGAGCGATTCTCCCCGGCGGGTCGATTCGTATGAAGTGCCCAAATGGAACAATTTCGTGACGTAAGTCACAATTGCGGACGTTCCAAAACCGTGATTTCGGGTGTTTTTGGGTCGCAAAATGCCACTTCTTGATCGCAAATTGCGGATCCATTTCGGGAAGTTTTGCGGTATCCTGTGATCCTGTCGTGGTTTACGCTGAGAGTCATCGACAACGCATCAACTGAAACTACTAGTCGAAAATCGACCGGACCCGACATAAAATCGACCAACATCGACATAAAATCGACCGGACCCGACATAAAATCGACCGGATGAGACACTTTCCGGTCACTTCGCGTACGTCGCGAATTCCGACTTACGTCAAATCGTCTAGAACTTATTGACTTTGGGAAATCGTGTGGGTGCGCACAAAAAATCACGGTCGATCCAGCAGACAGTTCGTTGCGGACACATAGTTCTGCTTCGCCCGAAGAAACAGGGATTTCCACTCGTCCGACATCATCGTGTTTCGGTCGAGCGTCAGAATCGGGCCAACCGATGGCGACCAAATCCCATAGACTTGATCGATTGTCTCATCGAGCACGATCTCCCTCGCACCATCGTACCCGCCGTCGAATATGAGAGCGGCGAGAACGATGGATGGTTGCAGGGAAGCCCAATACAGAATCGCGATCGATTCGCGGACGAATTCCGGCACGCTCTTCACCGTCTTCTCGAGAAGCATTACCCGGACTGCAACGCCCTCTTCGTCGAGGCGGAACCGCACCCACGAGCCGTCCACCGGCGCGAAGACATTAGTATCTTCATGGCCTTCGTAAAAGAAATAGCACTGAATCGTGAATGTATCCGTGCCGTAGTTCTGTATGGCTGTGGCGAAAGCGATGACTTCGCTCATATTATCTGCCTAACATTATTGCCAATTGATTTGCATCCGGGAAAAACGCACTCAGCACTTTGCCTGCATAAGGCCCTTCATTTGCAATGATAACAGCAATTTGTCTTCCATTACTCGTTGTTGCAATGTAAGCAGTACCATTCACGCCACCAATATTCCAAGCGGCGACGTGATCTGGATTTTGCAAAATCGGTCTTACGACATCGCTGAAAGCATCTACCCGACTTGCCAATGATCCAGTATTTGGGATCAGCGTACCCTCTAAATGTCGTATAGCATGTCCGCCACCGCGGTTCATTCCTCTCGTTGCATCACCGGCACTTTCTGCGGACATACCCCCAGCGATGGGCACGAGCGGGCTTACTGGTATTCCGGGTACGGGCGTTGTCGTCACGGTGAAGGCGGGGCCTCTCGGCACCGGCGTCGTTACCGTGAACGCGGGTCCGCCTGGAACCGGGGTTGTCACGGTGTAGGCTGGGCCGCCCGGCACTGTGACTGTCGCAGGCCCGCTCGGCAGTGCTGTTTCTACAGCGTCTGCGGCAATAGCCGCACGTGACGCCACAGCTCCCCTGATTGCACTCCGCGCGATGAGGCCCGTGCCGACCATGGATGTCGCGTCGAGAGCTATGCTCAAGAACGCGCCGCCGTGAGTCCGGCTACCGTCCAAATATCCCGCGAGGTGCGGATTATTCGGCACGTATGTCGGATCGTAAAGCACGATCGGCAATTCCCCGACGAGCAGTGCCGTTCTGACTACCGGTTGGATGAATACGTTGTTGACTCCTTGAGCGAAACCGACATCGATCAACATTTTAGTCTGAATCGGGTTATTGAATACGTAATTCCAAACGTAACCTGAAGTCGCCGTGCCGACGATGTACGGAATGCTCTGATTAAAAGGGATCCAATCCCCGACATCGCTCCAGAATCCCGCCGGTGGCGTGGCGTTCGTAATATTCCCAGCGGCGATCATCGCGGCGTAGGCGGTTTTGGTCATGAACGGGACGAACATGCCGTTGGCGGTAGTGTTGTACAGCCACTCGTCGCCGGGACGGATCGAGGTCGGCACGCCGACTTGCACCGCGTTTGCTGCGGGAGCAGCAACTTGCACGACGGGTGGCGCGTCGCCGCCGACGACGATTTGCGGTGGATTGATCGCTGGTTGTGGCGGATTGATCGGTGGGGCTGCTACGGGATTACTAGCAAGGGTTACCAACGGCCCTTGCCCGGCTTGTCCGTCCGTGAATTCCAACGTCGTCGCAGTAGGCGGTGGGGCGTTCGGGTCAATTTGGAAGACGGTGTTGACAACCGTAGGGTTGGCTGCGGGCGTCGGTGGGCTGGTGCCGACTTCGACGCCGTGGAGTGTCACAGTGATGTCAGCGGGAAGGCTCGGCCCAGCGACGGGCGTCACGGGGCTTTCGGGGGCGGTTGGGCCGAAGAGAACTGCGGCCAGATCGGCATCGGACAACGCGAGCAAACTTTGGAGTTCTTCGTCGCTGAGCGTTTCGATCCACGCGAGGAATTCGGGTGGAAGTGCGAGAACTTCCGGTGTCGTTGTGGGTGACGCTGCGGTGTCAGTGGGTGGCAAAATCGCCGTTGATACGTCCGGTGTTGGCGTGACGACGGTTTCACTTGGCGGCAGCGCCGCAGTCAACGGTGTGGCCGTGATCGGGTGCGATGGGTCGTCGGCGAATCCGAGCGTTGTCGCCGTGATCGGGTGCGATGGGTCGTCGACGTATTGCAGCGTCGTAGCCGTCGTGCTCGTCGAGCCGATGGTCTCGGGTAGCAAAGTCGCGGTGGCATCGGGCACAATCCGCGGTTCAATTTCGGTCAGCGTCAAGAACGTACGGTTTGTAGATTTCATGGACGATATCCAAGTACGGAGATGTGACTTCACTCCAATCTATAGATTGTGTAATCGTTACGTCCGGTACAATCGGGAGAATTTACGAAATCGTGCGAGTTACGTTTCGCAGGCTTTACAGAGCGTTACCAGCCTGTAACACACCATCAAAATTGCCCTCGCGTTTACGCCTTCACCGCTTTTTCTGCTTGTAATACGGGTTTCCATGACCGAAGGTGTTTGAGTGCGTCGCGGAGCGATGCGGTTGCGGTATCGCAGCCGGCGGCTTTCCATTCGTCGATGTTCAGACCCGAATCGTTCCAACGTCCCATCACGATTTGAGCATCGGGAAAACGCTGGCGCAATCGCTTCACCAAGTATCGTGCGTGTGCCACCCCACCCGGCGGTAGCGAACCGATGAGGATCACTTGCGGGTTGAACTCTGCCGTGTCGGTCACCATTTCGGAGGTGAGTTTCGACGCGGAATGCACGCGGACTTCCCAGTACGCAATCGGCAGGCGGGATGCCAACGCTTCGAGGGATAACTGGTCGAATTCATCTTGTGCCGGGCAGGCGAACACGCGAATTCGCTCGACGAACTCTTCGTCGCCGCTCGGTTTCTCGCGCAGCTCGTCCAAAGTATCGTCGAGGACTTCGCGAGCCACTGTCAGGATGCGGGCGTTGTCCGGTTCATCCAGTTCTCCGTTGATGCGTGAAGCTTTGAGTTGAACCAGTGCGGGAAGAAAGACCTCATCGAATACGGCTTCGGGGTCGCTGTCTTTCATGGCGAGTTTCAACGTCTGCATCGCTTCGTCTTGATCCTTAGTGACGAGTCGTTGGAACAGCGACTGCGAGGGGGAAAGCGGGGGCGTGTTGCCGAGGAGGACTTCCAGGAACCGGAACGGCGGCGCATGGCGTCCGAGCACGAGTAAACACGTGGTGATTGGGCTGGAAAGGATCAACCCGATTGGCCCCCAGAGGAACGACCAGATTGCTGCGGAAACCAATTGCGCCACTTCGCTGACGCCGATGCTCTTGCCGTAAATGCGCGGTTCGACGAGGTTATTGACGAAGATTTCGAGTCCGAGCACGATTCCCACCGTGCCGAGCGCGAGACTGAAATCGGGGCTAGTAGCGAATGCGAAAATCGCGGGTGGGATGACGCCGAGCCACGTGCCGATGTACGGTACGTAGCGCATGAGCGTAATGAGGAATCCCCAGAGTAGCGAATACTTCATGCCAATCGCAAAGAGCGCGATCGCCACGACGAGGCCGAACAGCGAATTGATAATGAACTGGTGGAAGAGATAGTTGCTCACCCGCTCGCTCGCATCGTTCATAGCGCGCGTGGTGGTGGTCATCTGATCCTCGCCGAGCAATCGCAATAGCCGATCCCCGAGGTCGGTCTTCGATAGCAACATGAAGACGACCAAAATGAACGAGAACGCCGCTTGACCGAAGGCTTCGGTTGCGGGGCCGACGATCGTGTTTATGCTCGGCGTCCACGCCGATTGTCGCGGCTCCATCACCAAAATCTTATCTGCATCGCCTTTCGCCGGGGCGATCATTTTGTCGAGATCATCCATCAGCTTCGCGAGCGGCGAATCGGTCGATCCCAAAATCGAAGTCCGAAGCGACGCCACTTTGATTTTGATCGGCTCGGCGTTAGCCGTTAAGGTTTGCGTCAGACTGGCCAACTGTTGCGTGATGAGAAACGACGTTCCCAAAAATAGGCAAACCGCCGCAGTTACGGTCAGAATCACGGCGGTCATTCGGCCAATCGCGCGACGCTGCAAGAATGCCACGACGGGTGCGAGAACGTACGTGAAGAAGATCGCCATCGCGATCGGGATCGCCACCACGCGACCGATGTAAAGCAGGCTAAAAATCACCGTCGTCGTGACGACGGCGGAGAGTGTGATGAGTGCGTTTTGCCAAGCGGGTCGGGTCGTGGCGGCCATTGTGTTGCCCTGAGAGTTATTTCTCAGGTAAGCAAACGCAATGCCGCAGTTTGGCATGAGATCTGCAATTTATGTCTTGCCACGTCGATACCAATTCCACTCCGGCCCGCGAGAAGAAGCACTCGCGGGCCGTCATCTTTTTTACCGCCCGTTGCCATCAACGGGGCACGAACAGCGCGGCGATCTTCGGGCCGACGATGGGGATTTTGCGAGCGAAGCCGATCCAGCGTAACAGGCCGACGTTCGCGAATAGCGCGTCCTCGGCTCCCGTGCTCGGCTTGCCGTCGATTTGCACGCGAATCGGCCCCGCCGTCGTCGCCAGATCGACTCGATTATCGACATCGATCGCCTTCACCAGTGCCGCGGCACGCAGGTGTGTCGCCGAGGTGCCATCGAACTGGAATAACACCCGCACGGCCATCGCCGCCGAACGGAGTTGGTCGCGGATGACGTTCGGCGGCAGGTACGCCAACAGTAACGTCAACATGAGCAACGCGAACATGTTCAACCCCATGAAGGTCGCGATACCCAAGTGGAACAGGAACGCACCGATGACGATGTACGGTCGCATTTTCGTCCAAACGAGGAACGCCAGCGACAGTTCCATGAACAGCGTGAAGCTCACGCTGAGTTGGGCGGAAATCGCGTAGATCGCGCGGTGGTGCGTCAGCCAACGCAACATCGTCTCGTACCACTCGAAGTAAACGAGTGTGAACTCGGGGTTGGCGAGCGTGTCCCAATAAGCGTTCGTGTTCCACCACGTCGTGCCCTTCAGTTTCGACATCCCGGCGGCCATGTAAATGAAGCAGAAGTGAATCTGAATCATGCGGGTGGCAAAGCCGGTGGCGACGGTGGGCGTCGGCCGCGCTAGGAATGCCGCCGTCGGCGCGTCGATGTTGCCACTGCGGGCGAGACTGTTTCGGGCCGCACGATACCGGGCGATCAGGCGATCCAACGAGAACGCCCCACCACTGTTGCCGATCATCAAGTAGATCAGCAGTATGTTCATCATCGTGTCCATGCCGAACAGCACTTGCTGCGAGCGGTGGATGTAACTCACACAGGCGAGCCACGTCAGCACTGAAGTCACGCGGGTGAACAAGCCGAGCGTGAACATTACGAGAATCAGCAGAACCACCGCGTGCGCGATCGCCATCTCGGTCGGATCGGTGATGTGAAACCAGATGGAGAACGTTGCACTCCCGACCCAGTGCGCCTTGCGGGCCTCCATGTCCCAGTAGTCGAGGTAATCGATCCACTTCTCGCGTTCGGTCGGATCTTCGGGAAGTTCGACGATGAAATCGAGGAGTGCTTTTCGCGAATCGTAAGGGATTTCAATGAAGTGATCGTAGATGTACTGCCGTTGCAGGACGTCGCGCGGAACGATCGCATCGAACGCTTCGATCTCTTCGCGGAGGGTCTTGCGGCTATTCGCCCCTTCTTGCGGGAGCGTGTCGAACAGCGGCGGCACGCTGTCGAGTCCGGTCTTGGATCGCAACTTGATGTCGACCATCGCGTTGAGGCGATCCGCACGCGCCGTCATGTCGAGCGGCAGCCCGTTGGCATACTCCAGGCCACTTTGAATGCCGATAAACTTGTTCACATTTTCGTTCTGCAATCGCCGCGGATAGCGCATCGCCGATTCCCGCGCCGCCTTCTGCACGGGTAAGGCTTTCAGATAGTTCAGCCAGACTTCGCGGCGATGCGTTTGAATCGGCAACCGTGCCGAGTGGATGTTGTCGTCCCATACCCCTTCGCCGGAAAACGGAGTCACCGCCCACGGGAGTTCGTGGCGTTCGCGGTCGATGTAATACTGCCCGTACCACGCATGTTTGCCGAAGAAGTTCTGCAAGTCCGTCGTGTACGCGCAATGGACGTACAGCACCAGCAACCCCGTGATGATTCGCATGAAGCCGAGCATCGTCGGGTCCGTTGCCGCGAACCAAAACTGGAACCATCGCGTTCGAGTAGACGGAGGGAATGTCGGCGTCGGGGTCATGGCGTGCCAATCGGAAGTTGAGGGTGAATTCAAGAATTCTTCATAGCGGAAGTCGTGAGACTTCTGACGCGGTGGCATCATCCGAAGTCTCGCGACTTCGGCTACTGGAAATTCGTCGGATTACGGCATCCGCTCTGCCCACTCGAACTTGGTTTTCGCGTGGATGCTCATGTAGTCTTTGAAGTCTTCCGTACCCTTCGGGCTGTTGGGCGGTACGGCCATCGGCAGAATCGGCACCAGCCAGTACAGCAACGGATCTTGCGTATCGACGAGTTGCGCAATCCCCTTCGTATCGAGTGCATATTCGCCGAAGTAGAACGGCCGAAACGACGTCGGGTGGTTCGGCTTCGCTCCCTGTGCGAATATCGTCGGCGTGGTCACCTTGTGTTCGAGGCGATAGATTTTGACGCTCTTCGCGATGCGGCCCGGCTCGGAGGCGTTGTGCAAAATGTGTCCCGCAAAGGAAGGCACCGTGTTCCGTGCCGTGTTGGGGTTCGGCATCCGAAACTGCACCACTTCAAATATCTCCGGAGCAATCGGGATCTGCGGGTAATTCGACCACAGCCCCGCATCGGCTTTCTTGCGCCGTTCTTCGATCTGCTTCTTCTCCGCCGATGGCAGGTTGCCTTCCGGGTACACGCCGTTGACCTGCTCCGTGATCGACAGACGGCGATAATACTCCAAACCGAGCGGGTCTTTCCAATCGGTCTGGCGGTTCGGCAGCGTGATCCACTTCGTCGAGGTTTTCGTCGACGCTTTCGTTTTCGGATGAACGAATTCCTGGTCGTGCTCGAACGTGACGAGGCAAAACAACAGCGACGCCGGCCCGGGGTCCGGCGAATAGAAGTGGTAGGCGTTCTTGAGATACGTGATGGTTAGGTACGGCAAATAAAACCGCGTGACGATCTGTTGCGTTAGCCACGGCGTCGGGTTCGGCCACGTCGTGGCCATGAAGATTCCACCGAAGTGAACGAGCGCCACGAACGAAAGAATCCAGTAGCGTAGCGACTTCGACGCAGCAATCAGCGCCGAAGCGACGCCCGCAAGGACGATCATGACTCGCGCGAGCATCCGTGCGGAGTCCCAGTGCTGCGGCAACCCGACACTCGCGAATAACGCCGCCCCCGCCGCGATCGACCAGACGAGCGACAGCCCCGGCCGAAGCGAAATCGCGGCACCGACCGTCAGAGCACCGATGGCAACGAGTATCAACCGTTTTGTGGTGTAAAAATACGATGGCGTTCCGTGGCCCGTTTGATCCATCGCAAAGCCGTAGATCGCCGCGACGGCACAGAGAACCATACCGATGAGGCCGACGCGATAGACGTAGCGCGGATCGGGAAGTGGCAGGCAATCTCGATCCATGAAGGCGACTCCGCGTAGGTGCGAGCAGAGGCCGTGCGGCCGTCCCTGCCGATGGTTTAAGATACCCGATCCCCGCCCGATAGGTATGGGACGCAACTATCCGATTCGATTCGCGTTGGTGATTTTCCCGGCACAACCGAACCTAACGAGCCAAAAAACAACGGGAAGCCGACCCAGAATGCCCAAATTAACGTTGACGGGTGTTTAACCGGTAACTACGATCCTGTTATGCCAGCTTACCCAATGTGGTGTATTAGCTGAGTCCCCTGGATGAACTGAGCACGTCGCTCAAACAACAGGGTCCACAACAACGTTGGAGGTTCAGAACGCTATGTACAGTATGGTCATGATGATGGCAGTCGCTACTTCAGGCGACGCGGCTTCGTTCGGTGGCAAGCGTGCATCGTGCCAGGGTTCGGTAGCCGTGGCTAGCTGCCACGGCGCTCCTGTGGCCAGCTGCCACGGTTCAGCACCAGCCAGCGGCTGCTACGGTTCGACCTCGAGCGGCCACGGTCTGTTCTCGAAGTTGAAGGGCCGCGGCGGCAAGCACAACCGCGGTAATAGCTGTCACGGCTCCGCTCCAGTGGCAACGCCAGAGTGCTGCACGCCTTGCAATGCACACCATGCTGGCCAGCATGTCGTCGTCAGCCCGATGGCCGTCCAGCCAAAGGTGATGCCAAAAGCCGAAGAGCCAAAGGTCGAGCCTAAGAAGGTCGAGCCTAAGAAGGTCGAGCCAAAGGTCGAGCCGAAGAAGACCGAGACCAAGAAGGAGTCGTAAACCTCGCGGTTTGCGAATCGCGAATGCGAGGGCATATGCCCTCGCATTTTCGTTCGATATGCCAATCGAACGGTTACAACCGTAAGATATGCGTTCCTGCATAGTCTGGAGGTTGGCGATGAGCGTGAATTTGGATGACCCCGCGTTGTACATCAACCGGGAATTGAGTTGGCTCGAATTTAACCGTCGCGTCCTCGAAGAAGCGCAAGATCCTTCGGTACCACTTCTCGAACGCCTCAAATTCCTCGCGATCTTCGGCTCGAACCTCGATGAATTCTTCATGGTTCGCATCGGCGGACTGCAACAAAAAGTCCAAGCGTCGATCGCGCATAGTTCCGGTGGCGACCGGCTCGCCCCGAATTCGCAACTCGAAAAAATCGTCGAAGTCGTTCGCGGCATGGTCGACGAATTGTACCGCTGTTTGCAAACCGAACTGCTGCCCGCACTCGCCGAACACGGCATCGTCATTCGGCGGATGCGCGACCTGAGCGAAGACGATCGACGCCACCTGTGCGAGGTCTTCCGCGACAAGTTCTTCCCGGTGCTGACGCCACTCGCGATCGACCCCGTTCACCCGTTCCCGCACCTCCTAAATAAGTCGTTGAACATCGCGGTGTTACTCCGTCGCCCCGGCGACCCGGACCAACTTTACGCGGTGGTGCAGGTGCCTGGCGTATTGCCGCGGTTCGTGCCGTTACCCGTTGGCCCCGCCACGGAGGCGCAACCCCGCCCGCCGATTCACGTGTATTGCCCGCTCGAAGACGTCATCCAGTTGCACCTCAGCGACTTGTTTCCCGGCATGGAACTCGGCGAGGCGTACGTCTTTCGCGTGACGCGCGATAGCGAAGTCGAAATCGACGAAGACGAAATCGAAGACCTGTTGCGCGCGATCGAAGACTCGGTCAAACGGCGTCGTCGCGGCCATGCGTCGCGGCTCGAACTCGAATCGACGGCCCCATTGGACCTCGAACAGTTCCTGACGGCCGCGCTCGACCTCCACCCCGAAGACGTCACGCGGGTGACGGGCCAACTCGACCCGACGGGGCTGTTTCAAATTTGCGGGCTGCCCGGCTTTCCGGAACTGCGCGACCCGCCGTTCGTACCGGCGCTCATCCGCGAGTTCGTACAATCGCCGACGATGTGGGCCGCGATTCGCGCGCGCGACATCCTCGTCCATCACCCGTACGAATCGTTCAAACACGTCGTCGATTTCATCGAAATGGCGTCGAACGACGACCGCGTCCAAGCCATCAAGCAGACGCTGTACCGCACGAGTTCGGATTCGCCGATCGTTCGCGCACTGCAACACGCCGCCGACCGCGGCAAGCAAGTGACGGCGGTGATCGAACTGAAAGCGCGGCTCGACGAAGAGCGGAATATCCTCTGGGCGCGCGAACTCGAAAAGTCCGGTGTCCACGTCGTGTTCGGCTTCATCGGCCTCAAAACCCACTGCAAAGTCGCATCGGTCGTACGGCTCGACGAAGACAACCAGATCCGGCGCTACGTTCACTTGGCCACGGGAAACTACAACCCGCAGACGGCCCGCACCTACACCGATCTCGGCTTCTTCACGTGCAACACCGACTTCGCCGACGACGTCACATTGCTGTTCAACTACCTGACGGGCTACGCCGAACTGCCGTTGTGGCGGAAGCTGATCGTCGCGCCGTCGCGGTTGCAGAACTTCATGCTGGAAAAGATCGAT
The DNA here is from genome assembly GCA_043780595.1 of Limnoglobus sp. GTDB lineage: Bacteria > Planctomycetota > Planctomycetia > Gemmatales > Gemmataceae > Limnoglobus. The sequence goes on along the minus strand of JAYWCL010000019.1, from coordinate 3,270 downwards.
CGCGAGGCGGCGAACGCCAAAGCGGGGAAGAAGGCCCGCATACTGGTGAAGATCAACGGGTTACTCGAACCGATGATCGTGAAGTCGCTGTATCGCGCCAGCCAAGCGGGCGTGAAGATCGACATTGCCTGCCGCGGCATCTGCGCGCTGCGGCCCGGCATTCCCGGCGTCAGCGAGAACATTCGCGTGATCTCCGTGATCGACCGGTTCCTCGAACACTGTCGCGTCTTTTACTTCGAGAACCTCGGCGACCCCGAAGTGTACATCGGCAGTGCCGACTGGATGGATCGCAACCTCAGTCGCCGCGTCGAAGTCGTGTTCCCGATCGTACAGCCCGACTTGAAGTTGCGTATGATCGAGGAAGTGCTGAAAATCACGCTGATGGACAACACGAAGGCCCGCGAACTGCAATCCGACGGCAGTTACGTGCGCGTGAAGCCGAAGGACGGCGAGACGCTCGTCCGCAGTCAGACGCGCTTCTTGGCGCTCGCCGCCGACGCGGCCGCTCGCCTTCAAACCGCCCCTGCGATACCGAGTGCCAACACCAACCCCACGCAGGAACTGAATACGCCCAAGCTCGCTCGACGGAGCAAACGCGGCAAGCCGTGAGGTTTTTTAACGACGACATTTCCCCGCTTTCCGGAGGGCAACGATGACGACGCTTTCGTGCTGGTTGGCTCTCGCGATGGCATCGGTGGGGGCCGACCCGACCCCCGCGCCTGCCACGGCCAAGGACGCGCTCAAGGCGTTCAATCTCGTCGTCGGTTCCTGGAAAGGCACCGGCACACAGGAGGCCGTCCGTCCCGCCAAAGAGAAGACGTTCTGGAACGAAACGATCGCCTGGGAATGGCAGTTCAAAGGCGACGATGTGTGGCTGAAGGCGACCATCGACAAAGGCAAGTTCTACACGCAGGGCGAACTCCGCTACCTCGTCGATAAGAAGACGTATCAGCTGATTGCGAAGACCGCCGAGGGCGACAGCGTCACGTTCAGCGGCACAGTTGCAATTGGAAAAACCAAAGAAACGATCCTGACGCTCGAACGAACCGACGACAAAACCAAGGAAACCGAGCGGCTGGTGTTCACGTTGCTCCACCACAACCGATATTTGTACCGGTTGGAAACGAAGGCCGAGGGCGCGACGACGTTCGTGCGGAAGTATCAGGTGGGAGCCACGAAAGACGGCGTGGCGTTCGCGGACGTGCCGATGGGGCCGGAGTGCATCGTCAGCGGCGGCCGCGGCAGCACGACCGTGTCGCACAACGGCAAAACCTACTACGTCTGCTGTTCCGGCTGCCGCGACGCCTTCAAAGACGAGCCAGAAAAGTACATCAAGGAGTTCGAGGCCAAGTCGAAGAAGTAGCATTTCATCGTAGCGGAAGTCGTGAGACTTCTGACGCAGGAGCTTCCCGAAGTCTCACGACTTCGACTACGTGAGGTTCGCCGAGAACCGCGTCGAAGGTACGCACCCACTTTCACTTCACCGGCGGTTGCGCGCCTTTCCCGGTTGCCAAACGCGACCGTCGTCACCCAACGTCGCCTCAACGCCGACCATAAAGCCGCCGGTGCGGTCGAGCGGCTCGAATGCCCCGTCTCGCTGCGCTAACTCTAACACGACGACGGCCGCCCGGAAGAAAGGTTTCTCAAACTCCGCGTCTCCCACTGAGTCGGTCCATTGCCATGCTTTACCATCGACTTCGGTAAGTCGGACTCCGGTCGACGACAGAGTATATGCGTCCCGCCACTTGGGAAACTCGACGCGAGCGTACTCGGAGTGCGAGGCGTCCCACGGGTTGCTCTCTCCGGCCACGTCGAACGCGACCATGGCATACCCCTCAATGCCCGAAACGGCAAGGAAAAGGCCGGTGAGGGGGCGGTCCGCAGGTTTGCGGGCAAACCTTTGGATGGCTTTCGTGAGCAGGGAGGCGATACGTCGGGCGTCCTTGCTGAGGTCGATGGCCGGGGCCTTCTTCGGTTGCTTGGGCGGCCGACGACCCTTTTCCGGCGCACCCGCCTCGCACAACACCTTCTCGGCAGTCTTGCGCCCCAACTGCACCGCCATCGCCAGCGGAGTCAAACCCTCGAAGTCCGCCAGGGATGGGTCGGCCCCCGCCTCTAAGAGCACGCGGATCGGTTCGGCCGGCGAGTCGGGGCTTTCCCTACGTCGGCCGCGCTGGCTGGCCTCGACGGCACCAACAACCGCGCTGTGGAGAGGCGTGCCCGCGAAACGGCACCAGGCGTTCACCCGCGCCCCTCGCTTCAGGAGATGGCGCGTCGTCGCGGCATCCTTGGCGAAATGCAAGGGGGTGGACTCGCCTTCGGACTTGGCGGTGTTCTGGTTGTGGTTGACGTCCCAGCCGCGGTCGAGCCAGAAGTCGATCAGCCCGGCTTGTCCCGCCTCCGCCGCTCGATGCAACCACGTGCTGTCTGGGGCCAGCCGTTCGATCTTCGGCCAAGCAGCCAGCAGTTCCCTCACGGCGTCAACGTCGCCATTCGCATGGGCTTCGCTCATCGCGACCACGGCTTCATCGATCGGCTTCATTGCCTCGCCCCGAGTAATAGGTGTTTATCGCAATCCCTACACGAGATAAACAATTGATTCTGAATTCACAGATGAGATAATACCGGCCTTCGGAATGTCGCGTCAAGAATTTTCTTGTGTTCCCAACCACCCAGCGATTCTCGTCCCCAATTAGCCGCGCCGCGTAGTCTTCGGAGCGAAGCGCGTGGGCGTCTTACGTGGAGCACGCGGCTCGCGTGCAGTCAAACCACACGCGAGCCGCGTGCGCTACTTATCGCTGCGCAAAGCCTCCGCGGCGCGGCTAATCATTCCCCGATTTAATTGACATTTGTTCACTGGAAGGTATTTGTAGGTGTCGCGTGAATTTCCCGCTCGATGAGGTGCGTTATGGTTGCATTATCACTTGACTACGATTACGAGAAAGCGGCGGGGTTGGTGGCGCGCGGCAACGAACTCGAGGCGGCGGCCGCGAAAACGAATATTCCATACGAGGATCTCAAAGAATATACGATCGAGTATGCCGACGTATGGAATCGCATCATCAAGAACGAGCGCCAACAGTTGTTGGGGCAGGCGGGGGCCGAGGCGCTGACGATTTTGCGCAATCTCATTCGCAATGGCGAAGAGAAAACGCAAGTGGCGGCCGCGACGATACTCATGAAGTTTTGGATGACGACGTTGCGTCACGACAAAGGCGGCAACGCATTCGACGCTCTGGAAGGCGGATTATCGGATCTGCGACTCGCGAG
>JAYWCL010000018.1:0-25247 GCA_043780595.1 Limnoglobus sp. | reverse complement strand
CCCGTCGCGGTACCCAGTTCTCCAAGCGATAATCGAACGCCAACGTTCACCGAAACCCACGGGCAACCCCCGTGGGTTTTGTTGTTTCTGACGTAAGTCGTACGTTCGTGCAGGTCGCAAAAGTCGACTTGGGTCGGATAACCTGCGATTTTTTGCCCGTGCGAATTCGTGTGGGTGAACAATCCCGTTAGCCCGAAGCGCTAGCGAGGGATGTTATATTTTCTGCGATTGTGTGCATTCACTCGCTTTGACAATGCCGCTCGCCGGGGCTTTCGAGAATGCACGTTGTTAAAATGAGTGCGATCCGAGCTGTCGGAGCCGCTCACTCAACTCGTCGCGGTCGAACTCGATTGCCGCTCAAATGGTATTGTGAATTCATTTCAGGTATTGACGCCAGATCGCCTTGGATTTTTTGACTTCGCGAATTCGCGTGGGTGTGATACATCCAGTTCGGGTCGAGCGGGGGATATATGCGAGGTTCGCATTCGGAATATTTCAATTCCAAAAAGCCCCAACAGAACGCCAGCTGAAACGTTATAGTGTTGCCACTCGGAGAAAATCGATGTCGGTATTTGTCATGTGCTCGGCAACGATTCTGTTTTTCAGCGACATCGATCTGCGCATGAAAGCGGAGCCGAAGTCTGCTGCCGAGTTCTACGCGATTTACAAACGCTACAACCTCTGGCTGCCACCGAAAGACGCGAAGCTGATTCGGTGGGTCGATAACCACATCTCGACCGGGTCGCATGGCTTGAGTGAAGAAAAGATAGTACACCTTGAGATTCTCGTTCGTGCCAAAACCAAAACAGAACCCGCCATCGTACGCACTCCTTATCCCGAATACATCGAACATCGCGATTCGCGGTTGAAGGTCGTTTCGCCTACCATTTCGGCTCTCGATGGAATCGAAATGTATTCGGCTGAGAATTGGCTGACTCTGGCAGCATGCGCACAGCATCTTGGCTGGACCGATCTGGCGACGGAAGCATTTCTCCGCGGAAAAACGAGTCCAGGTAGTGGTCAATATCCCGATGACGTAACGGGAAGCCCATGTCACACGCTCGCGATCGTGCGAAAAATGGCATGGGGTCGATATTCATACTCGTTGATTGAGATCGACACGGATCGATCGAATGCCTACACGAACTTGAAAAAGATACGCGACGACGACTGGCATTATCATGAACTCGCTTCCGATCTGTTCGACGATCTCGAACGAACACTACACAAGACGAAAGCCGATCTCGAAGGTATCGAAGGGAATATTACCAGACTTTGCGACGAGGACACCAACTTCCCATGGCTTGAAGATCTAACAGGATCGCCGACCGCATACGATGAAATCTGTCATCTGGGATTCGATGCGGTTCCGTTTTTGATCGCCCACTTGAACGATACGAGGTTGACGAGAAGTCATACGCCGAATAGTTTCGGCAACATGATATCGATCGACCGTGTCGGAGGAGTTTGTGGCAACATTCTCAGCGAATTATCCGATTCGGAGTACAAACCGGAACACAATACTTCACTGGAAGAGCGACGACGTTTGGCTACGGTGTGGTTTGCGAACGCGAAGAAGATCGGCGAGGAGAAATGGGCGAGCACGCATGCGGTTCAAATGCGAACGACCAATCCTGCATTACTTCGACTATTGGCGGCCAAGTACCCCAAACGGTTGATCGAGATTTATCGAGATGTATTGAAGAACGACCTTGATATTTCGATCGCCCAAATTGTTGCTGCGCTCATTCATGCAGATTTGCCCCTGCAAGAGAAGATCGATCGGCTTCTCGAAGCGACACACCATCGGCGAAAGATACATCGCTTGGATGCAATCAAAGGTCTGGAAGTATTAGACAAAGCGTGTTCGACTCGAGCGTTGACAAAACACTTCCTACGTCTTGCGGATGAGCCTCAAACGAATGAAGAAATTGCGATATCCTCTTTTGAAATTGATCTGTTATGGAAGACAAATGACGAAAAGTGTTGGGACGCATTCATTCGATATTTGAAGAATGTATCACCTTCAAATCGGATTTACGTGCTCGATCATCTGATACCGGATTCGGGGCCGCTTGAGATCGCACGATATACGCATCACTTTCGTACGATGGAAAGCCTCTGGAGCGATATGGAGATTCGCAATGGTAACGATAAAGATCTGTTATATCCCGCCTACCAATACCCGAAATTGACTGTCGGCGATGCGGTGACGTTGCAGTTTGCCAAGTTAATGGACATCGAAGTGCCCTGGAAAAGGGATCGCACGCTCCAAGAATGGACGACGATCCGCCAACAAGTTCAATCAACTTGGAAACGGTGGAAAACGGAAAATGCGCCGTGAACCTTGGCAGCGGGTCAGTATGAGGCGATCCGGCCTCACCTGCCCGCTCGAAGTATAAACGTTAGTTGCCCGCTTGCAGTTCGAAGATGGCTTCGACTTCGACGCTGGTGCCGAGCGGGAGTTGGCCCATGCCGAGTGCGGTGCGGGCGTGTCGGCCGGCTTCGGGGCCGAAGACTTCCTTGAACAGATTCGTCGCGCCGTTGATCACCAAGTGGCAATCCTCGAAATCGGGGTCGGTATTCACGTAACCCGTTACGCGGACGATCCGCGCGATTTTGTCCAGCGAGCCGAGTTTCACGACGATGGCACGCAGGATGTTCGCGGCACACAACGCGGCGGCCGTCGTTGCGTCGGCAACCGATACTTGCGACGGAACTTTGCCTTTGCTCGTCAGCACGCCGTTGTCGTACGGGACTTGCCCCGAAGCGTAGACCGTGTTGCCGAGCACCGTGAGCAGGTCGATGACCAGCCCTTCCTTCGGCCCCCGTTCGAGTGGAAATCCGGCCGTCTCCAACCGCTGTTCGCGATCGCCCATATTTGCACCTTGTGTAAAGAGATACCGGTTATCGTATTCACCCGGTAAGGTCGGGCTTCGGGCGGATCATCAGGACGAGTGCCACGGACAATACGGCGAGACTGGCGAACGCGCTGAAGATGACGTTCAAGGGCACCTGTTGATCGCGGAGAATGCCGAAGCCCCAGTCGGCGAGGCCGCCGCAACTGATGCTGACGAAGTTCATGATGCCGTAGCCGGTGGCGCGTTGTTCGGGTCGCACGATCTGACACAGGATCGGCATGTTGTTGCCGTCGAAGAAGCCCCAGCCGATGCCGAAAAGGATCAGAAACGCGATGGCGATGCCGAGCGTGTTCGCGTTGCCGACGCCGAACATCGCCGGGATGATGCAGCCCATCCCGATGGCGCTGACGTAGATTCGCCCGCGGATCGAATGTCGCATCCAGCGATCCGCCAGATAGCCGCCGCAGAGCGCGCCGACAATCGCGGCCACCTGCCAATACAGCGTCGCCGCCACCCCCGCTTGCCCTTGGCCGATATTAAATTGCTGTTTCAAGATCGCGGGCATCCAGTCGCGGATCACCCAGCCAGCGAGCGCAGGTAACGTGAAGTACAGCACCATCAGGATGAACGAGCGATTGCGCACCAATAGACCGATGCTCGCCAGTGGCGAGAGCGCGCCGGCCGTACGTGGGTCGCGCTTCGCATCGCGTAATAGCAACAGCAATGGCACCGCGTAGATCATGCCGCAGACGCCGCAGACGTCGAACGCGAACCGCCAGCCGAGGTCGGGCGCATCGGCGACGTAGCCGCCGAACCCGCCCGCGATCACGCCGCAATAGATCGCAATCTGGTGCAAGCCCACGGCGCGGGATCGCGTGGCATTCGAGTGGAAATCCGCAATCAGCGCGAGCGCCGCCGGGATGTAGAACGCCTCGCTGATTCCCATGAGCGAACGGGCTAACAATAGCTCGTCGTAGGTGCGAACCTGCCCCGTGTAGTAAGTAATCGCCGACCAAACGAACAGACTGCCGCAGATGGTGTAACGCCGACTGAACCGATCCGCCACGTAGCCGCCGAGCGGGCTGAGAAACGCATACACCCACTTGAACTGCCCGAGCATGAACCCCCAGTTCGCATCGCTGCCGATGCTGGGAATGTCGGCCATGACGGAGAATTTCATCGACGCGAGCATCTGCCGATCGAGGTAATTCAGCATCGCGACCGGCCACAACAGCAGGACGACGAGCCACGCCAGGCGAGAGTGCGAGTACACCATCGAGAGTTTCACGGGTCGCCTGGGTATATTTCACGCGGTCGGAATTGATCACGTTACCAGTCTAACGATTCAATCCCGGTGGCTCGTAAGCGACTCGCAAATTACGTTGCCTTAATCTCTTCCGGACTGGCACCGACCGACAACGAAACTTTGCCCCATTCTTCGGGGCGAAGATCTCGGATGAGTACCGACCAAATCAGATCGTCCTTTTCCTTCATTCTCCGACCGTCGAACTTGCGACTGACGATCACAATGTGAATGCTATCCTCAGGACCATCGGAGACATCCACTAAGTCATCCGGGCCTTTGAAGTAATCGCCTCGCAGCGCATCGCGGATTTTTTGTTTCAACTGGGCTTCGGCCACGTTTGCGCTCCTCAGATGTTGTTCTCGATCCAGTGCGAAACCTTCGCGACTGCATTGAGAAAGTCTGTTGCATCTTCCCGATTCGACGCGTTTGCATTATATCGCCATGCAGGCACCCAACGGTTCACCTTATTGAATAACCGCCAGTGTTCTTCATTCTGTCGTAACCGCTCGATGGCGTTGGTCAATCGCAGCAGCGATTCCAGTTGATGGGTAAAAACGGTCGCCTGGACCGCAAGAATTCCTTTGGTTTGAAGTTCTTCTTCCAACTCGCGTAAATGCCGGCAACGAAACATGTGCATGAGCTTCGATTTTAGCAAACACTCGACCGAATAGCCGGCCAAATACATCGCGCCGCGCCAGCGAACGGCATTCAGGAGTGCCAACGCATCGTCCATACGATGCTTACCTGCCTTCGTCTGTTCGCTGAGGCCGTAAAAGAGATCGCGATTCATATGGCCATTACCGCCCTTTATGAGTTGCCGCAAAGTTGTGATACGCACCGACTGGCGAACGGACATCCGATCGCGACGGTAAGCGACTCGTTTCCCGAATCCTACCGCATCAACCACCAACCTGCCGAGGCGACGGTTGCGCCGATGGCGAACCACATGGCGTGGCGGGCGGCGCGCATCATGCCTTCGGGGCGGACGGCGGCGAGCAGGAAACCCCACTTCGTGCGGGCTTCTTTCGGCCACGATTTCGACTGGCTGTCGATCGCGTTCAGCAGCCGATTGCCCCCGCGGCTTGCCGCTTCGGTGGCGACTGCGAAGGCGTGGCCATCGAGGTTGTCGAGCTTGCCTTGCAGCGATTCCATCTGCGTCGCGCCGAGAGCTACGGCGAGGAACGTGTGGACGAGATTCTCGTTTCGGCCGAAGTCGGTGCGGTTCCGCAAGTCGCGCAACAGGTTTTCGTAAAGGTCGGCGGAGTCGTTGGCGAGCGAGGTACCGAAGGTCGTCAGCACCGCTTCGAGTTGCGGTTGCACGCTCTCGCTCATGCTGCGTTTCAACAGGCCCGTGGCAACGGCGGCGAAGACTTCGCCCTTTGCGGCCAGCGGCACCACCGGCGGTTGCACGATCAGCGCGTCGGCGGTGGGCGTCATCGCTTCAGTCGCGAACGTCGGCGAATCGAGGTAGCCTCGGATCGCCCGCACGGCTGCGATACGCGATTTCAGTTCTTCGCTGAGGTTGTCATGCTCGGCGAGTTTCACGAGGAAATCTTGCAACCCGAGGCTGTGCAAAAGGTCTGCGGGCGGCGCGTTCAGGAACAGCTTGCCGACGCGATCCAGCCCCGATTCGCCTGCGAAAAGCTCCAGCAGTGCCGGGCCGCGCGTGCGGATCAGGCGGTCGGCGTCGATCTTGCCCGCATCGAGCGTCGCCAGGAAAAAGCGGTTGAGTCGCGGTTTGTCGAACCCGCTCGCCGCGCCGATGACATCTTCAAACCACGGGTGCGTCGGCACGGCGGTCAGGAGCGTGCCGTAGAGTGACACCGCCTTGTCCGCCTCGACGCCTTCGCTCGGTTGCAACAGTGCGAGCGCGAGCCGGGGATGGTTGGCGAGCGTTTCCGCGAGTGCGGTCGTCGGCTCGCCGACGCGATGCAGGCAGGCCCGGCACGCGGCCATCTGGTATCCGCGCGGCAACTCGAGCGAGAGCAATTCGCCGAGTTTCTCGGCAGGCACGTTCAGCCATTTCGCGAACGCAGCGTCGATCGTCGCGGTCGCCGATTGCGATTGCTGTTTGAAGCGCACGAACCGCGGCAACAGGTAACGCCGCATCTCCCACGACAGCGCATCGGGTTCCGGAATCTGCGAAAGCAACTCGCCCCAGATCGCGTTGGCCTTCGACGGCGCAACCATCGGCATCACGACTTCGAGGGCGTTCGCGGCCCGGTTGATGTCGCCTGTGGTGACGGCTTTCGTGCCTTCTTCACGAACGACGTTGGCGAGTTTCAGAATCGCATCGGGCTTCTGGCGTAGCGGTTGCACGGCACGGCTAAACGATCCCGTGGCAAACTCACGATCGTCGAGCGACCATTCGAGGAACTGATTCATGGCATCGGATCGCGCCGAAACCCACGCTGCGACGGCAGGGAACGATAGCGCGATGACGGCTTCGTCTTTGCTCAACACGCCGGTGCCGCGCGTCAATCGAAAGACGAGGTCGAAGTGCTTCGCATCGCTGAGGCCGAGCCGCTGCCAGTGGCCTTTGACTTCGTCGAGCTTGTCGAATTTTCCATCGGAAAGCGCCTTCACCGCGAACGCCGCAAACGGAACATCCTTCGCAATATCCGAGCGCCGACCGGTGGTGAGGTTCAGGCCGATGAAGCCATCGCGGTAACAATCTTCGGGCAGTTCGGTTTCGGGGTGGCCCGCATCGTGGCCGATCAGCCGTGCCGTGCAACTGTGCGGATTCGCTTCGTAGGTCGAGAACGTGAAGTCTTCGATGAGGCTCGACGGCAACACCCGCGTGACGGCATATACGATCTTCGCCACGTCATCCGCACTGGCGGCCAAGACGATTCGCACATCCGATGGCGTACCGAGTAGCGCGTGCAATGCGAATTCGAGAAGCTCGCGGTGCGTCGGCGAATCGAGCCACGCCTTGAGCGCGTCGTCGTCGAGAATGTCCGCCACGGGCAGGTACGGCAACTCCGGCAGGTCGGCGGCGCTGTCCGGATCGTTACGCTGCCATGCCGGACTGCCCCACGTCTGGATCGCCAATTGCGCGTCGGCGGTGGCGGGCACATTCAACAAGGTGTGCGCGAAATAACGATTGCCGGTCGATGCGGTGTGCGTGAGCACGCGCCCCGTCGTCAGCGTGTTGAGCAGCGCGAGGCGTACGGGCGAGGGCAGCGCAATTTCGCCGTCGCCGGTTCGCGCCGGTGGCGAGGCATAGTTCGCGAACCCGAGCGCGGTTTGCAGTTGATCGGCCGAGACACCCGCCGAGGTGGCGCGAACAGTGGGACGTTCGGTCAGCGGACCGGCAGCAAAGACTTGTTTCATCGAACGTCCTTCGCGTATCGCCTGAATTTTGCACGGAGAGTGAGAATGGCGACGGACAACGAAGCCAATTCGTAACAAACATAGCACGCACATGCGAGTGCGGCGCGATGGGAGATATTGTGCGTTCCCCCTGCGATCGGTTCGGGTAAAATGCGCCATCCATCTGGGAGTGTTGCCATGCGTTTTGCGTGTTTGATGTTGTGGTTCGTGCCGATGTGGGCGGTGGCCGCACCGGTGCCGAAGACGCCTGCGATGAAGCCGTGGGTGGGCAAACTCGCGTTTCCGAAACGCACGGGCTTGAAGATCGCCTGCCCCAACGACGGCGGTGCCGACACCGAAGTCCCCGCCACATTGTTTGCTTATAGCGTGCTGAAAGACACGAACAATCGCGTGCTGGTACGCGAAGGTAAGATAACGGGTTATCTGGAAAAGTCGGACGTAATGCAAGCGCCCGAGGCGGTCGAGGAATTCGATCGGCGGATCGCGGCGAACGCGAAGGATGCCCGCTCGTATGCATCGCGCGGCTGGGCGTTTATCGAATTGCAAAAGCTCGAGCTTGCCGAGAAGGATTACAACGTGGCCGTGGGTATCGACCCGGAAAACATTCAATGGCGGAGCAACCGCGCACAGATCTTTACCATGCTCAAGAAGTACGACAACGCGATTGAAGATTACGACTTTGCGATTCGGCGATACGCGAACTGGGAATTTCCGTATCGTGCGCGAGCATCGGTGAAGATCGCGCAGAAGAAGTATGCGGCGGCACTCGAAGACTTGGCATTCGCGATCTCGCTGGAGCCGACCGCCGAAGCCTACACGCAGTCCGGCATGGCGCACGGCCGAATGGGCGACGACGAGAAGGAACTGCAAGCCTACGCCAAGGCGATCGAACTCAACCCGGATCACGCACTCGCACTCAATAACCGCGCCTGGGCACTGGCGACGTGCCCCGTTGCGAAACGGCGCGATGGTAAGTTGGCGGTGGAACTGGCGAAGAAGGCGTGCGAGCAAACCGACTGGCGGAACTCCGGTTACATCGACACGCTGGCGGCCGCGCACGCCGAGGCTGGCGATTTCGCCGAGGCCATGAAATGGCAACGCGAAGTGTTACGCGATACCGCGTACCTTCAGAAAAACCCCGAAGCCAAAGCACTCCGCGACCGACTCGAACTCTACGAAGCCAAGAAGCCCTACCGCCGCCCGGCAATCGCGAAGGAGTAGCCTGCAACCGCGATTCACGACTTCAATAGGCTGCGGTACAGTTCGTTGAGTCGTTCCATATCGAGTCGTGGGCGTCGCGATTCGAGGAACAGTTTGCTCATTCGCTCGAGTTCGCGATCGATGTACTCGTGGAGTGCGGGAATCGTCGGACCTTCGTCGAGTTCGTCGCCGTCCATTTTTCGCTTCAACAAGTTTTTCACTTCGCTAACGAAAACGGGCTCGTCGACGACGTTACCGAGCAACTTGCTGAATTGCATCGGCACGACGCCACGATCTTTCTCGATCCAGTGTACGGCCAACAGCGGGCGCAGCACGTACAGATATTTCTTGATCCGAACCGTGGAGCCGCGCAGATAGCTCCGGTAGTTGTTTTGGGCCATGTGCAGGTAGTGGTAAATGCACTTTTGCGGCATGAAAAACATCGACCGCAACTCGCGCAGATTCTCGGCGAGATTCTCGCGATCGACGTACACGATCGGGGAGTCCAGCCATTCGAGGAGCGACGGGTTCGACTTCGCAAACAGTTTGAGCGTCTTGCGAATATCCCAACCGGCAAAGTCTAAATCGTTCTCGATGGGCCGTCCGATGACATCGCGTTGCGATTCGACATCGATCGTGAGATACCAATCTCGTTTGTGGACGTAGACGAATCGGATATCGTAATCGCTATCCTGCGACGGAAATCCCCACGCGCGGCTGCCCGATTCGACGGCATACAGAACGCGCACGTCCTCGGCTTTCTCGAACGCCGCCAAACGCTGTTGAATCGAGGCAATGATAGCCGGTTTAATTTTCATGGGCTTATCGTATCGAAACGAGAACGCCACTCAACGTATTCGCTCTTTTTCGCACTTTCGCCGAGGGCAACGCACGTTACCGGGAAGCGATGAAACGCCGACCGCCGACCGTCGTATATTGATGGGGCTAACCATTTCCTTTTTCTGCGAGGGTTCCGATCATGTTCGCTGTAACCGTTCGTCGGCTGATGGCCGTCGCTGTGTTGGCGTTGTTTGCGACGACAACGCGGGCCGCCGACACGCCGCTACAAGAGATCCTTTCGTGGGTGCCGCACGATGCCGCCGCGTTCGGGCACGTCGATGTCGCAACGGTCTGGAAAAGCAAACCGGTACTGGCGATACGCAAGCTCAACCCCGAGAAAATCTTCGACAAATTTCAGGACTTCGTCAACGTCTTTAGTATCCCGCCCGAAACCGTGCAGACCTTCACGATTTTCATGCCAAAAATCAAAGTCGATGGCGATCAGGCCACTTTGGTGGCTGCGTTCACTTTCAACAAGCCTTACGACCCGAAAAAAGTGGCTTCCGCAATCCGCCTGATGTCGCAGTTCGACGAGAAGATATTCAAAGAAATCCAACCGGGGATCTATGAACTTAACCAAGGGCGACCCGGCAATCATCGGTTTATTATGGACAACCCAAACCGGCTCGTGATACTCGGGCCGAAATCGTTCGACTTGGCGAAACCGCAACCCGCAGGGGCCAAGGGGCCGATCTCGGATGCGATTGCGCTCGCAGCTTCGGGTCAACATGCCGCATTCGGCTTGAACTTCGCAAATTTCCCCGACATACTCCGTTCGGAAAACGGTCGTGCCGAATTCGAGCCGGTCAAGCCGCTGTTGTTCGCCGACGCGATTATCGGCAAGCTCGATATTGGCGACGAACTCGTGCTGAATGTCCTCGCGCGTTGTCCGACGAAAGTGAAGTGCGTCGAAGCCGAGAAGTCGATGGGGGTGGTGCGTACGCTCTTCCAAACCCAACTCAGTGGGATCGCTACAGAGATCGAGAAATCGAAAGATGAAACGCTGATGACGATGATCGCACTCATCAAAGACTCGCAGATCGTGCTGCGTTCGGCGAAGATTCAGAGCAACGAGAAAGAAGCCTCCGCCACGCTGACGATGCGTTCGGACTTGGACATCGAGCCACTGGTCTCGCAAATCACCGGCGCGGTGAGGGTTGGCCCCGCGAATGCTCGAACGATCAACAACATGAAGCAAATCGCGTTCGCAATGATCGGCTACCACGATGTGAACGGGGCGATGCCATCCGCTGCAATCGTCGGCAAGAAGGGCAAACCGCTGCTATCGTGGCGCGTGCACATGCTGCCGTATGTGGAACAAGGTGCTCTATATCAGAAGATCAAACTCGACGAGCCGTGGGACAGCGTCCACAACAAGAAAGTCTTCGACGACAACCCGATGCCGAAAGTATTTGAAGTGGCCGGCACGACGAAACCCGGCGACAAGAACACGCATTTTCAGGTGTTTCGCGGCAACGGAGCGATGTTCGACTTGGTAAAAGGCGTGAAGTTCACCGAGATCAGCGATGGCTCGTCGAACACGATCATGTTCGCAACCGCAAAGACCGCGGTGCCGTGGATGAAGCCCGACGACATGGAGTTCGACCCGAAGGCCGACCCGCGCGATTTGCTATTGTACATCGGCGGGCGAACGAACGTCGGCTTCGGCGACGGCTCGGTGCGGTCGCTGAAGCGGCTCGTCTCGGTCGAAAACATGCGGGGACTGATCACGAAATCGGGCGGCGAAGTGGTGAACATCGATTGAAACCGAGCAAGATCGCGTTCTTCGTTTCGCCGCGCCGCGTAGGCTTTGCGCAGCGAAGCGCGGGGCGTGAACCCACGTGGAAATCGCGTTGGTATTCGATCCATCGAGCCCGCGCTTCGCTGCGAAGACTTCGCGGCGCGGCTAAACGGGAACGAGCATTTTGGGGCGACTCCTTCACGATGGAAACTGCCCGTGCCGCCTTCGTCGTTCCTGCTACATTATCGCCATGCTCGATGCACGCCTATCGAATATCGACCTCGCCATTGTGGCCGTTTACATCCTCGGGATGACGGCGATGGGGGCGTGGTTTACGCGCAAACAGAAAGACCTGAAGGCGTACTTCGTCGGCGACCGGAACGTCGGCTGGTTCATGGTGCTCATCTCGATTGTCGCCACCGAGACGAGTGCCGTCACGTTCCTCAGTGTGCCGGGTGTCGGCTACAATCCCGATGGCGGCAACCTCACGTTTTTGCAACTCGCGTTCGGGTACATCGTCGGGCGTTGCATCGTGGCGAAACTGCTGCTACCGCTGTACATGAAGGGCGAATTGTTCTCCGCGTACCAGGTGCTTCGCGAAAAGTTCGGCCCGGCGGTGCAGCGCGTCGCGTCCGGATTGTTCCTGATTACGCGAACGATTGCCGACGGGTTACGGCTGTTCCTAACGGCGCTCGTCATCCAGTACATCGGGCTGGATGTCATCACCTCGATCGTGCTCGTCGGCATTGTGACGATCGTTTACACGTTCCTCGGCGGGATGAAGGCGGTGCTGTGGACCGACCTCATTCAGTTCCTGATTAAAATCGCGGGTGCCGTTCTGGCCGGGGTGTGCATACTCATGCAGCTCGATGGCGGCTGGAACACGTACTTGGAGATCGGCACGCAGGCGGACAAGTTCGTCTGGCTCGATCCCGTCTTCGACGTCACGAAAGCCTATTCGCTCTGGACGGGGTTGCTCGGCGGGGCGGTGTTCAGCATGGCGTCGCACGGCGCGGATCAACTGATGGTCCAGCGTTACCTGTGCGCGAAATCGCTAACGCATGCCCGCGTTGCGCTCGTCCTCAGCGGGTTTACGATCCTGTTCCAATTTTTGTTGTTCTTGATGGTGGGCATCGGGCTTTACGCGGCGAAACAGACCGGTGCGTTCGACCCCGGCACCGCGACCAAAGACGAAGTATTCGGGCTGTTCATCGTGTCGAAAATGCCGGTCGGCATCGTCGGCATCCTGATCGCGGCGATCCTCGCGGCGGCGATGTCCACGCTGTCGTCGTCGCTGAATAGCTCCGCAAATGCTTTCGTGACGGACTTCTACAAACCGCTGCGACCGCACCGCACCGAGTCGCAGTACGTGCTACTTTCGCGAATGATGACCGTCGTGTGGGGGATCGCGCAGATGGGTGTGGCCGTCATTGCGTATCGTACTGGCGGCGAACGCAGCGTCGTCGAGCGGGTACTTTCCGTCGCCGGTTTAACGACGGGGTTGATCCTCGGTTTGTTCTTGCTCGGCAGGCTGAAACGCAAGATCTCCTCGTCGGCAGCGATTGCGGGATTGCTGACGGGTGCAGTCGTAGTCGGGTTGGCGTACTTGCCGTCGCTCGAGTTCGCACAAGAATGGTTGAAACAGACCCTACCCCGCTTTTTTCCTGCGGATAAGAAAACCGCACTCGCGTTCCCGTGGTACGCTCCCGTGGGTGCGGGGACGACCTTCGCCGTCGCGTGGTTGCTGTCGCGATTTCGCCGCTGATTCATTCCCACCGAACCGCTCTCATGCTCGAACACCTTCAGACGGAAGCGCGGAACCCGGCCTCGGCCCGGCTCGACGAACTCACCTCGGTGGAAATCGTCGCGCTCATGAACCGCGAAGATGCGACCATCGCCGCCGTCGTCGCCACGCAAGCCCGCGAGATCGCGTGCGGCATCGATGCGATTGCGGATCGGCTATCGCGCGGCGGGCGGCTCATCTATTGCGGTGCGGGTACATCCGGGCGGCTCGGCGTCCTCGATGCGTCCGAGTGCCCGCCGACGTTCCAATCCGATCCGTCGCAAATCGTCGGCCTGATCGCGGGCGGCGAGCGCGCCATGTTCCGCGCCGTCGAGGGTGCGGAAGATTCCCCCGAACTCGGTGCGAACGACCTGATCGACATTGCGATCTCCGCGAACGATGTCGTCTGTGGCATCGCAGCGAGTGGCCGCACGCCGTACGTCATCGGCGCGGTTCGCCATGCGAGAAGCATCGGTGCGTTCACTATTGCCGTCGTCTGTACGACCAATTCCGAACTCGCTACAGAAGTCGAACTCGTCATCGCGCCCGTTGTCGGCGCGGAAGTGCTGACCGGCTCGACGCGGTTGAAAGCGGGTACCGCAACGAAGATGGTGCTGAACGCGCTGACCACCGGTGCGATGGTCCGCATGGGCAAAACTTTCGGCAACTTGATGGTCGACTTGAAGGCGAGTAACCGCAAGCTGATCGCGCGCTCGAACCGCATCGTTCGCACGTTGACGGGCTTAGACGAAGCTGCGGCCGATCTGCTTTTGCAAGAATGCGGCGGCGAAGTGAAGACCGCCATCGTGGCCTACCATACGCAATATTCGCCGATCGAATCGCGCGCACGGCTGCAAGCAGCGGGGGGGCGGATTCGCGCCGCGATGGGCGTGATCCCTTTCCAGGAAGCCAAAATCGAACGGCCATTGCGGCTCGATCTGGTGCTCGGCATCGATGGCGGCGGCACCGGCACGCGCACATTATTAGCCACCGCGTTGACGGGCGAAGTGCTTGCCCGCGGCGAAGCGGGGCCGTCGAACATTCAATCGGTCGGCGTCGATAACGCACTTCAGGCGATCGACGATTCGATCGATCAGGCGTTCCGTAATGCGAACCTGCCCCGCTCCAAAGTCGGCGCGATCTGCCTCGGCCTTGCGGGGGTCGATCGCCAAGAAGGGTTGGATATTATCAACGGTTGGGCGAGCCGGTCGGCCGTTTCGGACCGCGTGACCGTTGCGAACGATGCGACGTTGTTGCTGGCCGCGGGCACGCCCGATGGCTGGGGGCTGGCGGTGATTGCGGGGACGGGTTCGATCGCGTTCGTTCGCACGCCGACGGGGGCCGTCGGGCGTTGTGGTGGCTGGGGTTACACGCTGGGCGACGAAGGCAGCGCGTACGTCATCGCACTGCGTGCCTTACGCGCTGCGTGCCGCGCCCACGACCGCGTCGGCCATCCGACCGTGCTCGTCGAACGCTTCGTGAAACGGATGGGCGTCAACGATCCACCGAGTTGGATCCCCGCAATTTACCGTGGCGTCTGGGATCGTGCCGCCATCGCGGGGATGGCCCCCGTGGTACTCGAAGCCGCCGCCGAGGGCGATGTCATCGCCGCTGAAATCGTCCGCCACGAAGCCGCCGAACTCGCACGCACCGCCTACGCCGCCGTAGTCAACATCGGACTAGAAAAAGACAATCTGCCCATCGCACTCGCCGGCGGCCTGTTCCTCAACAGCGACCGCTTCCGCGAACACTTCCTCACGTCACTACGCAGCTTGGGCATCCAGCCGAGTTGTGTCACCCCCGTGGAAGAACCGGCAACGGGGGCCGTGGTGATGGCACGGAAGAGCATGTGATAATTAGCCGCTTCGCAAAGCCTTCGCGTCGCGGCTAATTGGAGAAATTGCCTGCCAAAGCGACAGTCGCGACATCGCTTGCTCGGTCGCGGTTTGTCAGAATGGCGGGTGGTACGCCGCATTCGATTCGCCGTAAGTGTCGTTTGGGCATGATGTTGTTGCCGATGATCGCGCCGGGGCACGCGAGTTGCATATCTGGGACGCACTTCGCAAACCTCGCGCAATTAATGGAGAACGCACCGATGAACCTGAGACCGCTCGACGATCGGATCATCGTGCGGCGGGAAGCCTCCGAGGGGAAATCCTCCGGCGGCATCATCCTGCCCGACGCAGCTAAGAAGAAGCCCCAACGCGGCAAGATTATCGCGGTCGGACCCGGCAAACTCAATAAGGACGGCACCCGCACCGCCCTGCAACTCAAAGTCGGCGACCACGTGCTGTTCACATCGTGGGCCGGCGACGAGTTCAACGACGCCAAGAAAAAAGATGAAGTCCTCGTCATGCACGAATCCGATGTGCTGGCCATCCTCGGATAACTCGAATGCTCGTACACAGTGTGTGCGAGTGTTTTTCCATTCAATCTAAAGACCATAACCCGGAGTCACGATGAGCGCCAAACAGATTGCATTCGATCAAGAAGCCCGCGAAGCGATGAAGCGTGGCATTGCCAAGCTCGCGCGGGCTGTGAAGGTCACGCTCGGGCCAAAGGGCCGGAACGTCATCATTCAGAAGTCGTTCGGCAGCCCGACCGTCACCAAGGACGGCGTGACGGTTGCGAAGGAAATCGAACTGCCCGACCACTACGAAAACATGGGCGCGCGGATGGTTCGCGAAGTCGCCAGCAAGACGAGCGACGTGGCCGGTGACGGCACCACGACCGCAACCGTGCTCGCCGAAGCGATCTTCAACGAAGGCATGAAGGCCGTCGTTGCCGGTACGAACCCGATGCTCATGAAGCGCGGGATGGAAAAGGCCGTCGAAGACATCGTCGCCAAACTCAAAGCCATGAGCATCCCCGTTAAGGGCAAGGCCGACCTCGAGAACATCGCCACCGTCGCCGCGAACGGCGATGAGAAGATCGGCAAAATCATTGCCGAGTCGATGCACAAGGTCGGCAAAGATGGCGTCATCACCGTCGAAGAAGGCAAGTCGATCGAAACCGAAAACGAGTTCGTCGAAGGGATGCAGTTCGACCGCGGCTACCTGTCGCCGTACTTCGTGACGAACCTCGAATCGATGGAATGCGAACTCGAAGACCCATACGTGCTGATTTACGAAAAGAAGATCAGCAGCAACCGCGACCTCGTGCCGATCCTGGAGAAGGTTCTGCAACAAGGCAAGCCGATTCTGATCATTGCCGAAGAAGTCGACGGCGAAGCCCTGGCAACGCTCGTCGTCAACAAGATGCGTAACCCGACGGCGTTCAAGTGCTGTGCAGTCAAGGCACCCGGCTACGGCGACCGCCGCAAGGCGATGATGGAAGACCTCGCCATCCTCACCGGCGGCAGCGCGATATTCGAAGACCTCGGCGTGCAACTCGAGAGCGTCGAACTGCCGCAACTCGGCCGCGCCAAGAAGGTCAAGATCGACAAGGACAACACCACGGTCATCGAAGGGGCCGGGAAGAAAGACGCGATCAAGGCGCGCGTCGCCATGATCCAGAAGGAACTCGAGAAGAGCACCAGCGACTACGACAAGGAAAAGCTCGGCGAGCGAATCGCGAAGCTGTCCGGTGGCGTGGCGAAGATCAACGTCGGCGGCGCAACCGAGAGCGAAGTGAAAGAGAAGAAGATGCGCGTCGAAGACGCCATGCACGCGACCCGCGCGGCCTTCCAAGAAGGGATCCTGCCTGGCGGTGGCACCGCACTGCTGCGAGCCAGCGAAGGCCTGAAGCCGAAGGATCTGACCAGCGACGAAGCGGTCGGTTACAACATCGTCGTGAAGTCGTGCAAGGCCCCGATCAAGCAGATTGCCGACAACGCCGGGACCGATGGCAACATCGTCGCCTTCACGGTGCTGCAAAACAAGGACGTCAACCACGGTTACAACGCGCGTACGGACAAGTACGTCGACATGGTGAAGGACGGCATCATCGACCCGACGAAGGTCGTGCGTAGCGCGTTGCAGAACGCCGCCAGCGTCTCGACGCTCCTCCTGACCAGCGACGCACTCGTCGCCGACGTCCAGAAGGAAGACACGAAGAAGTCCGGCAGCGGCTACGACGACATGTACTAGCAAGAAGGTGCCCAGGGGTACGACGAAACGTCTAACCCTGGGCTATCAGATGCAACCCCGTTGGGGTAAAGAACTCGCACCGTAGCCGAAGTCGTGAGACTTCGGACGAACAAACATCGACGCCCACGGCAAATGCCGTGGGCGTCGTTCGTTACAGAAATGCAGTGAAACTTGGTATTGTTGGACAGGAAAGCGATGCGGTGCTAATTTTTGGCTTATGACGCAACCCCGCAATACTCGTTTTGAATCGCTCGATGCGTGGCGTGGGATTGCATGCCTGCTCGTCGTGATTTATCACAGTACGAATGCCTATGCGGCGTCCGATGCGTTTTTGGCGCGGATTCATGAAGAGGGTGGCTCATTCGCCGACACGATATTGGTTTTCACGTCGAAACTATGGGCAGGCGTGCCTATATTTTTCGTCATCAGCGGATACTGCATCGCAGCGACTGCCGATGCGTCTCGGTCTAAACCTCGACCGGCGGTATCGTTTTTGTATCGCCGCCTGCGACGAATTTATCCGCCGCTATGGGCGTATTTGGCGTTGTGCGTCGTTCTCTCATCGCTGATCCCGACCGCATATTGGTACCACCCGTCGCTGAGTTACTCCGGCCAGATGTTCCGAACCGAAGGCTTATCGTTTTGGAACGCCATCGGTTCGTTGACGCTCACCGAAGAATGGCGACCGTACCTCATCGGGCCGCCCAAGGTCCACTATTCGATTCAACTTTGGACGCTCTGCTATGAAGAACAATTTTACTTCATCGTGGGCATCATACTTTTAGTGGCGCGGCAATGGCTGTTCCCTGCAATTGCGTTGGTGACGGTGTTGGTGTTTCTCAATATCGCGAAATTCCATTCGAGTAACGGTTTCGATTTGACGGACTACCAGGTTCCTGCCGACGGGCTGTTCCTGAACGGTCTTTGGCTCGCGTTTGCTGCGGGAGTGGCAGTCTATTATCGAGCTAACCGCGCGACGCCAATCGTGGCACGCTGCCTCGAACTGCTTCTTCTCGTGTTATTCGTGTGGTCGATGCAAGGCGTGAAAGAGTGGTGGCGATTCCACTCGGACACCACTGCGAATTTGGTAATCGCGTTCGCGTTCGCGCTACTGTTGTGTGCCATCCAGCGGTTCGATGCGAGAATCGCAAAGTGGCGTGGTCTCGCGCCGTTTCGTGCCTGCGGGCAGATCTGTTACAGTCTGTATCTCATCCACATGCCAATCACATTGTTTGGAAGTTCGCTATTCTATCGTGCGGGATTGACGAGTTCCGTACAGACGATCTGCATTGTCGTGCCGATCTGTATGTTGGCTTCGATATTGGCCGCGATATTGTTTCACCGACACATCGAAAAACGCTTCGCGAACAAACCGAGTCCAGCGCCGACTGCGTGAAATCGTAATAGACTACCGTCCGCTCGCGCGGTACAGTGTGTGCTCTGCTCTTCTCGGATTCTCGAACGGTCGAGACGTCCGCATCTCGTTTTGGGGTTACGGTCATGGGAAATCGCACGCGGCGGGAACTGTTGGCGGATGTCGGTCGGGGCATGTTGATCGCGAATCTCGGCGTCGGTCTGACGACCGATCTCGGGCTGCAACCGGCGTGGGCGGCGGAGGAACCGGCAAAACTCACGTTCGGCGATCTCGAGCCACTCGTGGCATTCCTACAAGATACGGCACCGGAGAAACTGCTCGCGGCAACGGTGCAGAAACTCAAGGCCGGCACCGAACTCAAAACGATCGTGGCGGCGGCGGCTTTGGCGAACGCGCGTGCGTTTGGCGGCGAAGATTACATCGGCTTCCACACGCTGATGGCGCTCGCACCCGCTTACCACATGGCGATGCAAGAGGCCGACCTGACCCGCCGCCCGCTCGCCGTTCTGAAGGTGCTCATGCGGAACGCGACGCGGCTCAAAGAGTCCGGCAACGCCAAGGCGCACGTCCTGCACGCACCGCAAGCTCCCTCGGGCGCGACAAATGCGAATGGGGAACAGCTCCGCGATGCCGTGCGACGCTGCGACTTGCCCGAAGCCGAGGGAATCTTCCGCGACATTGCCGCGAACCCGACACAACAGGCGCTCGACCAACTGCTCGTGATGGTCGCTGACGCGACCGAAGTTCACCGCGTCGTACTCGTTTCGCGGGCCTGGGATTTGATCGATTTCGTCGGCTCCGAACGCGCTCACACGCTACTTCGGCAGTCGGTGCATTACTGCGTGAAGAGCGAAAAGTACCCGAACGCGGCCAAGACCAGCAAGGAGATTCGCGAACTGCTGCCGAAACTGCTCGACGAGAAGCATCTGGTCGGTCGCCCGCGTGGGACGAAACCCGTCGACGATGCCTGGGTGCGAACGATGAGCGAAACGCTGTTCCAAAGCAGCCCGGCACAGGCGGCGTCTGCGGTGGCCGATGCGATTGCGGAAGGGATCTCGAACGACGCCATCGGCGAGGCGATCAGTATCGCCGCGAATCAACTCGTGCTGCGCGATTCCGGTCGGCCGAAGGGACAAACGCAAGCGAACAAGCCACTCGGCAGCATCCACGGCGATTCGATCGGCGTCCATGCCTGCGACTCCGCGCACGCTTGGCGGAACCTCACGCGCGTCGGCGGACAGCGCACGCAAGTTTCGAGTTTGATTCTCGGCGCATATCAAGTGGCACGCGACCGTCTCGAACGCGGTGGCGACTTCGCGAAGTGGACCGCGTACCCACGAACCGAACACCGCGAAGCGATAGCGAATGTGCCTGCCGATTCGCTTCTGAAGTCGTTAGAAGACGCGATTCGTGCGAACGATCAAGTGCGAGCCGCCGCACTCATGGACCGCTTCTCCTCGCCGACGAACGACGTCGCCGCGTTCGCACTGTTCCGCCGTTACGCGATCAGCGAAGACGGAGCACTCCACGCGGAGAAGTACTATCGCACGGTGGCCGAAGAATATGCGAGCGCACGCCCGGCGTTCCGAACGAATCAACTGCTCGCACTCGCGCGCGTGACGGCGAGTGCGTTCGGCCAACCCGCCCCCGGTTACGCCGACGCCTGCGGCGAATTGGGCGTGAAGGTTTAACGTGTGCCGGACTCTTTAAGTTTGAAAGTGTAAAACAGCATAGCCCAGGTTTCGACGTTCTCCGTCGAAACCTGGGCTATGCTGTGTCAATTCCACCGCGGCTATTTTAATCGTCGATCTGCCTGCAAACCCATAATCAAAAACAAGATACTTATGTGAGGACGCCATGTTTATCATTATGCCAATGCTGATTTCGCTGAGTCTGAATTCGCAAGGGTTGGATCGCATGTCGACTTTGAACGAATTGCGATCCGCGCAAAATCAACTCGCGGACGTTCAGAATCGCCGGAAGTTCTTGGTCGATGAAGGCGTTCGAATGGAGAAAGAGTTGGCTGAGATCGCGAGAAAACACGCGATCATCAAGCAAGATACTGCCGACTACGTGGCCAGAAAACGTGCAGAAAAAGCGGCCGCTGCGAAGAAAGCGAGTGAGGCGAAGCCTGCTCCCGAAAAGAAATAGCAACAGATTTTTGGCACGGTTCAACAAGTTTGAACCGTGCTGTTTTGCATCTCACTGTGGTGATTCGCCAGATTAATCGTCGACCAGCTTCGCGAATTCGATCTGGTAGCAGGTCGTGTTGCCGTTGCCGGTGAAGAGCCACTTGCCGCACGGGCTGAACGCGAGCGATTGGATTGCTGTATCGAACTCGCGGGCCGACAGCAACCGACCGCTGAGGATGTCCCAAATGCGGATCGTCATATCGTCGCCGCCAGAGATCAGGTAGCTGCCGTCGGGGCTGAACGCGAGTGCCTGAATGCGTTCGGTGTGTCCGGCCAACTCGAAGATTTCCTCTTCGCCTTCGACCTTCGATTCGAGATCCCAAACGTACACCGCATCGTTAATCCCCGCACCGGCGAGGTAGCGCCCCGTCGGGTCGGTCGCCAGAATGTATACGCCCGTGTCGAACACGAGTTGCTTGGTTTTCGATGGCACATCCCACACGCAAACCGCACCGGTTCGTTCGCCCGTCGAGAGATAATCGATCCCGCCGACGGCGACCCGTTGGCCATCGGGGTGGAAGTCGACGCTCTCCAGCGTGCAACCGTCGGCGGCTTCGATGAGGATGATATTCGGCTCGCCCGTGGTCGTGTCCCACAGCCAGACGAGGCCATCGGCAGGGCTGGACTGCGCCAGTTGCGTGCCATCGGCGTTGAACGACAGCGCGCCGATCGGCGGCTTCGTCGCTTCCAGTCGCTTGATCTTTCCCGGATTCGTCCGGTCGTGGAGTCGGGTGAAGTGATCGGTCCCGCCGATCGCCAGCCATCGGCCATCGCGGCTGGTGGCAATGCACGACGCGGTTGCGGCATCGTTCAGCGCGATCTCCGCACCGCTCGCCGCATCCCACGCCATCGCCGTGGTACGGCCCGTACTGATGAGTTGCAGCGTATCGTTCGGGCCAGTAATCAGCGCGATGCCGTGCTTGCCCGTCGGGTTCGGCCCCGCCACCAATCGCCCCGTGGCGGTGTCCCAGATATGGATGACGCGATCCGCGCCCGCCGAGGCCAGCCGCGAACCGTCGGCATTGAACGACAAACAGTGGATTTCATCGACGTGGCCGCGAAGCACGTGCGCGATCTTCGCCGTCTTCGGGTTCGACCACAAGTGAATATCGTGATCCGAATCGACCGTCGCCAACAGCGAACCGCGTGGGGCGAAAGCGAGCGTTAGCACCTGATCCGAATGGCTGTTGAGCAACATCAAAGGGTCCGACTGTTTCGGATCCCAGACGCGGGCGGAGGTGTCCCAACCGGCGGAGGCGAGCAGCGCGCCATCCGCCGACCACGACAGCGACGGAATGCGGTCGGTATGGCTGCGCAGTTCGGCGAGTCGATCGTGCGAAACGGCATCCCAGACGCGAACGAGGCGGTCTTCGCCGGCGGTCGCAATCTGCTTACCATCGGGCGAAAATGCAATCGTCGATAGCGGCATACCGTGGGCGATGATTTCGGCGATACACTTGTAAGTGCTGGTATTCCAGAGCCGGACTTTGCCGTCGTCGTGCCCCGTGGCGATGGTGGCACAGTCGGGCGAATACGCAATCGCGGTCAGCCACGACGATTGATCGATCCGATGGCGGAGTTGGCCCGTGGCCGTATCCCAGAACAAGAGATCGTCGTTGCCGCTCGCGAGTTGTTTCGCGCCGGGGGCGAAACACCACAGGGTTTCGAGGTCGCTGAGTTCGACTCGCGACAACAGCGAACCTTCGGCAGTCCAGTGCCGCAGGTGGCCCGTTTCGTCGATGGAAAACAGCGTGCCATCCGCAGCGAACGCGATGGCGGCGATGTCGCCATCGGCGTAGAAACGCGGTTCGCCATAAGTACGGAGAATGGCGATCGCCGGTTTGACGTAGGAGGTAATTTCGGTAACCGGGAGAGACATGCGTAGGGTTCCTTGCGTCGCGTTCGTGCGAGGGGGTTCCAGGCCAGCTTGGCATCCCCCAACCGTAGTTCACAGTTCCGACCTTTGCCGATAAAATCATCCGCACGGCAGAAAAATCGGTAGTTTGCGTCAACTTTTCCGACGCATTTTCACCGAAAGACACACATTTCAGACGGTGCGAGAACCGGCCTCACAGAGGCCAGCTACAAAATCTTGTAGGAAATGAATATGGCTGGGGAGTTCGCTTACATCGACTGGCTCCGCAAACGCACTCCCTCGCACCCGCGCGTACTCATCGGCCCTGGCGACGACTGTGCGGCACTGGCACCCGGTTCGCGGCCGTTACTCGTAACCACCGACATGCTCATGGACGGTACCGATTTCCTTCTCGCGGAAGTCGAGCCGAGGCGAATTGGCTGCAAAGCGATGGCGGTCAACCTCAGCGACATCGCCGCAATGGCCGGTGTGCCGATCGCCGCCGTCGTGAGTGTGGCATTGCCTCAAACTGCGAATGCACGCAGGCTGGCCGAGGAACTGTATCTCGGGATGCGCGAGATGGCCGACCGCTTTCAGGTGCCCATCGTCGGTGGCGATACGAACAGTTGGGACGGCAAACTCGTCATCTCGGTGACGCTGTTCGGCGAAGCGACCGAGCGCGGTCCAGTGCGTCGAAACGGTGCCAAACCCGGCGATTTGTTGTTCGTCACCGGCCCGCTCGGCGGCAGCATTCTCGGGCGGCACCTCGATTTCACCCCACGCATTGCCGAGGCACTCGCGTTACACCAGGCGGTCGATTTGCACGCGATGATCGACATCAGCGATGGCCTGAGCGCCGACTTGCACCACATCCTAGAAGAGAGCCATTGCGGGGCCACGCTCTACGCCGACGCGATCCCGATCCACCCCGACGCGATTCTGCGAAGCCAGAGTAGTGGCCGCTCGCCACTGGAACACGCGCTGACCGACGGCGAAGATTTCGAGCTGATTTTCGCGGTGCCACCCGAACAGATCGCCCGTATCCCAAGCCATTGCTACCAGATCGGCGAGTGTACGCCCACCGGCTACATCATCGTGGAAGGCACCACCCGCCGCGAACTCCAACCGAGTGGCTGGGTACATCCACTACCCGATTGAAGGTCTGCGAGTCGCGGCGATACGGGGATTTTACCATGACCGGTCTCGATGTTTTGCGACGACAAGACTTCGCGCCGCTGCGCGGAAAGCGCGTCGGCCTCGTCACGCACCCGGCGGCGCTCGCGAATGACTTTCAATCGGCGCTGGAACTGTTCGCAGACGCGACGGAGTGCCAACTCGTCGCGTTATTCGGCCCCGAGCACGGGCTGAGCGGGGAAGCGCAAGACCTGATACCGGTTGCGGCGAACGCAGGCGGTCGCTACCGAACGTATTCGCTGTACGGCGATACATTCGAGAGTTTGAAGCCGACGCGCGCGATGTTGAAGGATCTCGATGTTCTCGTCATCGACATGCAAGATGTGGGTAGCCGATACTACACGTTTCAAGCCACGATGCTGTATTGCATGGAAGCGTGTGCCGAGATCGGATTGCCAGTGATGGTTCTCGACCGACCGAATCCAATTGGGCGCGCGGTCGAAGGGCCGACGATTCAGCCGGGTTTCGAGAGTTTCGTCGGTCCGCACCCGATTGCCACGCGGCACGGCATGACGATCGGCGAACTCGCGAGACTCTACCGAGCGGAGCGCGTGCCGAGCGTCGATCTGACTGTGATACCTTGCGAAAATTATACAGTCTCCATTGAAGACGTCTGGAACGTCCCACCCTCGCCGAACATGCCGAACTGCGAAACGGCGGAAGTGTATCCGGGCATGTGCCTCATCGAAGGAACCAACCTGAGCGAGGGTCGCGGAACGACGAGGCCATTCGAGTACGTCGGCTTCCCCGGTGCCGATCATTATCGCATCGCGGCCGAACTCAACGATTTCGACATCGCACACGAATACGATTGCATCCCAGTGCGGTTTCGGCCGACGTTTCAAAAACATGCTGGGCAAACCTGCAATGGCATCTTCATCGTCGATGGAAACTCGGATGCCTTCCAACCCGTTCGCATGGGCCTCGCGATACTCATTGCGTTTCGCGACCAGCTCGGCGAGCGATTCCAATGGCGAACCGAACGCTACGAATTCGTCGATGACATCCCCGCGATCGACCTGCTATTCGGCAGCGACCGCGAACGCACGATGATCGACGCCGGCGCACGTTGGCCGGACATCGCGAAACTCTGGGAACCCGAAGAGGCCGCCTTCCGCGAACGGCGAAAACCGCACTTGATGTACGAAGGGTGAAGAATGAGTTTGCCCAAAACTTAAGACTTGACGGCGCTACCGCCTGGCATGGCGATTGCTATACTTTGAGCGGGGTGCTTCGATACGTTTTGTTAGCCCGACGCGCAAGCGAGGGAACCCGCGTGAAGGCACGACATCGCAAAAAAAGATAGGAATCCCTCGCTTGCGCTAACGGGAATGGATTGTCTGACTGGTAACGTCTCATTTCCGACCGCGAGATGTATATAGCTTGCGGTTCACCATCAACACGGAGCTTTCCCAATGGCCGCACGAACGTTTACGACCCACAACGACATGCCTGCGGATCGCCGCGCTTCGGTTG
>JAYWCL010000017.1:0-17227 GCA_043780595.1 Limnoglobus sp. | reverse complement strand
ACACATCCATCCCGGTCAGACACGGAATTCAGACCAATTGTCGAGGATTCCATAAACTCTTTCCGCCATAGTACTTCCGGCGGATACAGTAGAATTACTAAACACTACTCGTTTGTCATCCAGAATAGTCGTCAGTTACCAGTCGATCGTTGTTAGTCAAAACTGCCCTTTGATGAACACGGCGGCCATCGGCGGGAGTCGCAGGAACACCGAGTACGGCTGGCCGTGCATCGGTAGCATTTCGGCGTGAACGCCGCCACTGTTGCCGGTATTCGAGCCGCCGTAGATGCCCGCATCGGTGTTCAAAATCTCTTTCCAGTAGCCGGGGCACGGCACGCCGATGCGGTAATGATCGCGCACGATCGGCGTGAAGTTGAGGATGCCGACGACGCGCTCCTTGGTCGTTTTGCCCTTACGCACGAAGCTCAAAACGCTCGCGCCGACATCGGTGCAGTCGATCCACTCGAACCCGCCGGGTTGATTGTCGAGTTCGTGCATCACCGGTTCGTCGCGATAAATCCGGTTCAAGTCGCTCACGAGTCGCATGATTCCGCGGTGCGATTCGTGTTCGAGCAAGTGCCAGTCGAGGCTCGAATCGTGTTTCCATTCCTGGCGCTGCGCGATCTCGCAACCCATAAACAACAGCTTCTTGCCCGTCATCCCCCACATGTACGCATACAGCAGCCGCAACCCCGCGAATTTCTGCCACTCGTCGCCCGCCATTTTGTCGAACAGCGGACCTTTCCCGTGGACGACTTCATCGTGCGACAACGGCAGAATGAAGCTCTCGTGGTAGGCATACAGCATCCGGAACGTCAGGTCGTTCTGGTGAAATTTGCGGTGGATCGGATCTTTGGAACAGTAGCTGAGCGTGTCGTGCATCCAGCCCATGTCCCACTTGTAACCGAAGCCGAGGCCGCCGATGTACGTCGGCCGCGACACCATTGCCCACGAGGTCGATTCCTCGGCATAGGTCTGCACGTCGGGGTATTGCGTGTAGATTTCCTTGTTGAACGTTCGCAGGAAGTCGATCGCTTCGATGTTCTCTTTGCCGCCGTGCGCGTTCGGAATCCACTCGCCGTTCTTGCGCGAATAATCGAGGTAAAGCATCGACGCGACCGCATCGACGCGGATGCCATCGATGTGGTACTTATCGAGCCAGAACATCGCCGAGGACAGCAAGAAACTGCGGACTTCGTGGCGACCGTAGTTGAAGACGTAACTGCCCCAGTCGGGGTGGTAGCCCTGCTTCGGGTCGCCGTGTTCGTAGAGGTGCGTGCCGTCGAAGTAACAGAGGCCGTGGCCGTCGGTCGCGAAGTGGCTCGGCACCCAGTCGATAATCACGCCGATGTCGTGTTGGTGCAAATAATCGATCAGGTACATCAAGTCTTGCGGCGTGCCGTAACGGCACGTGGCGGCGAAGTAACCGGTCGTTTGGTAACCCCACGAACCGAAGAACGGGTGCTCCGTGAGCGGCAAGAACTCGACGTGCGTGAACCCGAGGCGGTTGACGTGGTCGGCGAGCTTCGGGGCGATTTCGCGGTAGCCGAGCGAGTGAAACGGCGGCGTGTCGGAGCGCATCCACGAGCCGAGGTGGACTTCGTAAATCGACACCGGCGCATCGTGGGCTTGCTTCGCTTTCCGCGTGGCGAGGTATTCTTGGTCCTTCCACTCGTAGCTCATGTCCCAGACGACTGAGGCGGACTTCGGCGGCACTTCCGTCAGGTAACCGTACGGGTCGGCTTTGTCGATCGTGTAACCGGCCACGTGCGATTCGACGTGATATTTGTAGCATTCGCCGTGCTTGGCACCCGGAATGAACCCCGCCCAGATGCCCGACGAGCCGACCGCAGACAGCGGATGCTTCGACTTATCCCAGCCGTTGAAGTCGCCGACGACGGCGATGTATTTCCCCGCCGGTGCCCAGACGGCGAAGTGCGTGCCCGCCACGCCGTTCTGCGTCGTCGGGTGTGCCCCGAGCTTTTCGTAAGCCCGCGAGTAGTTCCCTTCGTTGAACAGGAACAAATCCTGGTCGCCGAACCACGGCGCGATCGCCGTGGAGGGTACGGCGGCCTTCGGGGTGGGGACAACCGCGGGTGTGCGTGCCATAGTGTGATCGACAACTTGAGGAATAACCGAGAGTAGTGTCAAAATTACCCATTTCGCGCCATCGGACTAGGTGCGAAAGGGGGAACCGTACGAACCGGATGCGTTTCGACCTCCGATTCGCGGGGTCGTGCAAATCATTCGGCAGCGACCGCCGCTTCAATCGGCATTTCGATCGTTCGCCAAAACTCGATCAGCGTCGCGAGCGATTCGGCGGGCAGTGCTTCGCCGGAGTACAACACGCGAACGTATAGGTTCGCGAGTTTGCGGCCGACTTCGTCGAGGTCCGGATATTCTTCGCCGATTCGAGCCGCAAACTCGTTCTGCGTTTCATCGGGAGTGCGGCCCGTCTCGCGATCCCACGCCCATGCGTCGAGTGAGGCGAAGCTGTACTCGACGAGCGAGATCAGCGATTTCTTCTTGGCGGAACCGTCGGCAAACGGGTTCGGGAACTCCGAGAACGGCGGCGGCCGTTCGATCGCTTTCTCGGCGGCGATCTCTTCGCCATCCTCCGATTTCGCCTTCCGTTTCTTCTTGGCGAACAGCGACTTCAACCAGTCGAGTAAGTTCTTGGCCCACGCCGTGAACGGCGCGAGAAACTTCAGAAAGAAATACACCAGCCCGACGATGACCGCGATCACGATGACGATCCAGACGACCCACTTGATGAACGCCGCAATCTGCGAAAAGATCTGGCTCGGCGGCGGTGGCGGGCTTTCGGAGGATTTGCCGTCGTCCTTCTTCTCGCTGTCCTTCTTCTCGCTGTCTTTCTTCTGGTCGTCCTTTTTGTCGCTGTCCTTCTTCTCACCATCCTTCTTCTCGCCGTCCTTCTTGTTGTTCTGCTGCTTATCGCCTTTGTCTTTCGAGTCGCCTTTCGCTTCGCCTTTTTTCTCGCCGTCTTTACCCTTGCCGCCGTCGTCTTTGCCCTTGCCGCCACCGTCGCCTTTTTTGCCGTCGGCACCGCCCTTATCCTTGCTCTCGCCCGATTGTTTCGCGATCTTGTCGCCCTCGGTTTTCTGGCCGGCCGTGCCTTCGCCTTTTCCCGTCGAACCCCCTTTCGCCATCGCGTTCTTCGACGCTTGCATTTCCTCCTTGCTCGCTCGCGAAATATTGATCAGCGGCGTCTCCGAATGCGGCCGCGGCAAGACCGCACCGACGACGAGGAACATCACGATCAACCCCGCGCCGAGGCCGAGCCAACCGAATGTCATCGCGTTCGGGATGCGTGCGCCGCGCTCGCGCAGATACTTGCGCAAGCCGAGTAAACTCGTCGTCACGAGCAACCCGAGGCCACTGCCGACGTACACCGTCATCTGCATAAATGTCGCACGCCGGCGCTCGGCATCGTCGGGGTTAATCAGCGATTGCCCCAACCCGAACAACGGCAGCGCCGCCAACGAAAAGTACACGACCCACGTGCCCGGCGTGTGCGGCTTCTTCTTCTGGGCTTCCTTGTAGCGATACCAGCGATCCATCCAGCCGAGCGTGCCGGTGGTGTCTTTCTGTCGCTTCTTCGCTTCCAGTTTGTCGTCTTTTTTGTCCGCCGCAATCGCTTCGTCGTCTTCCTTTTGTTGCTGCGGATTCTCCTTCGCGGCCTCCGCATCCAGGCCCGCCGCCGCCAGTACGCCACGCCCCGACGACTTGCGATCTTCGTCGATGTGCGTGCAGTCCCACGTCAGTTTGTTCGTCGCCCAATAAATGAGCACGATCAGGCCAATCGAGATGAAACTGGAAAATGTCCGCATGAGCGCGTTCGGATATTCGACGAACATCTGAATCGCGAAGTACGTTACGGCACCGAGCGCAATCGCGTACAACGCCGCGCGCGCGTAACCTTCCTCAATCGAGAGCCGCGCGAGCAACACCGATGCGAACACGAAGAAGAACATCGTGTACAACAGTCGGTCGCTGTACTGCCCTTCGTAAAGCACTTCGATGAGGAAAAAGACGAGGCTGCCGACCATCAGCATAATCAGCGCCGGGCCGATGGCGATCATTACCCAGTCGGTCAGTGAAGGCGGTTCGCGTTCGACGGGCATCGGCATCTCCGCGGGAATGGTTGCCACTATCGTATCCGCACAAGCCGCTATCGTTGACGTTTTTTGGAGGACGCCCTTAAAAACGGGTGTGCGTCGCAATTGTTGGTGGCAAATTTGTTCACTTCGGCGTAGTTTTGACTGTGGAGAGGAAATTCCCCCTTTTGGTAGGAACCCGTCATGTCCCAACCGCTGTCACCCGAACTCGAAGCCCAGGCCCAAGAACTCGCCGCGTGCATTCGCACGCGATCCGCCGATGCCATCCTCGACATGGCTCGACAGCTCGTGACGACGCCCGACGAAAAACTCTTCGGCAAAACCGAACTCCAACTCCGCGATCGGCTCCTCCCGATTCTCGGCCACGCCCTCGAAGAACGCCTCGAAAAAAAAGTGGTTACGTCGGTTCTAGCATCGATTGCCCCTACTGCAAACGCACCGCCGGCTTCCACGACTACCGCCCCAAAGCGGTCCGGAGCGTCGGCGGGCGCGTCCGTTGCCATCGGGCTTACTACTACTGCCGCTCGTGCGGGAAGGGATCGTGCCCGTGGGACGATCGCGTGGGCTTGACGGACAGCCGGATGTCACCGGGCGTCGAACGGCTCGCGACGCTCTGCGGCGCGAACGCGGACCGCTTCGACAAAGCGGCGGAGTTGTTGCAGGAAGCATCGGGAATTCACCTGAGCGAATCGACGGTGGAACGCACGACGGAGGCGGCGGGCGAGCGGATTGCGGAGCATCTTCAGGCGGGTCGCGTCTTTGGCGGCAAGCAGCCGTGGGACTGGCATCGCGATGCGAACGGGAAGACGGTGGGCGACATGGAAATCGATGCGACGGGCGTTCCGCAGCAGGGAATTCGAGGCGAAAAAGCGGAGGGGCGGATGCGCGATGTGTGGGAGAAGTGGAACTGGTCGCCGTCGAAAGCGTCGTCGAGCGTGCGGGAAGAAGTGTTGGGTTACTTTCGGAATCCGTCTCATCGGATGGACTATCCGAGTTACGAAGCCAACGGTTGGTTCATCGGCAGCGGTGCGATTGAGAGTGCGTGCAAAACGGTGGTGAATGCGCGGCTCAAAGGCACGGGCATGCGGTGGAGCGAATCGGGTTCGCACGCGCTGTGCCACGTGCGAGCGTTGTACCGCAGCGAGAAGGGCCAATGGGACGATTACTGGGAGCGAATCCTCGCATGTTGAACAAATGTCCCACCAACAAATGTGACGCTTACCCCTTAAAAACCAGTCGTGGCGAGTCTTCGAGACGAGACGCGACGCCATCCGCCACGATGCCAATGGGGGTGGCCCACTCCATGGTATCACCATGGGCTACGTGAGCGATCCTTTTCAGGACCGAAGAACAGAACTTGACCCTGAAGGGGTCGCTCTCTCAGCCCATGGTGAAACCATGGGACGCGGGGACTTCTGCCCATAAAAACCAGTCGTGGCGAGTCTTCGAGACGCGACGCCATCCGCCACAAAGATCATTCCGCAGAACAAGACATTTTCGCCTTTGTACGAAGTGTCAGTTTCAGCCGCGAGAAGTATAAACGACGCGCTGCCGTTCGCTACAATTGCCGCATGAGCACACTCCACCTGCGCAACGGTCGATTCATCGACCCGTCGCAAAACCTCGACGCGATTACCGACCTTTGGCTGAAAGATGGCCGCGTCGCTGCCATCGGCAGCTCCGCACTCGTTGCGGATCGCGTGCTCGATTGTACGGGGATGATCGTTTGCCCCGGCCTGATCGACATGCACGTTCACTTGCGCGAACCGGGCCGCGAGGAAGACGAAACCATCGAGACCGGCACGCGGGCGGCGATCGCGGGTGGCGTCACTTCGGTGGCTTGTATGCCGAACACCGAACCCGCCATCGATACGCGCAACGCCGCCGAATACGTGATTTTGCAAGCGAAACGGGCGGGGAACTGCAACGTCTTCCCCATCGGTGCCGTCACCAAAGGTCGCGAAGGAAAAGAACTCGCCGAGATCGGCAAACTCGTCGATGGCGGGGCCGTCGCCTTCACCGATGACGGCGCGCCGGTCTACAGTGCCGAGATCATGCGAAGGGCCTTAGAGTATTGCAAGAAGTTCGACCGCACCGTGCTCGTCCACGCGGAGATTCTCGAACTGACCGTCGGCGGGGTGATGAACGAGGGCGAAGTGTCGTTCCGCCTCGGCCTCGGTGGGATGCCGGGAATCGCCGAAGACATCATGATTTACCGCGACATCGTGCTCGCGGAACTCACCGGCGGGAAGGTTCACATTCTGCACGTTTCGACCGCGGGTGGCGTCGATCTCATTCGCGATGGCATCCGCAAAGGCATCCGTTGTAGCGGCGAAGCCTGCCCGCATCACTTCATCCTCACCGACAAGGAACTCACGAAGTTCGACAGCAACTACAAGATGTCGCCCCCGCTCCGCACCCAGCGCGACGTCGATGGCATCCTCGCCGGTCTGAAAGACGGCACGCTCTCGGTGTTGGCCACCGATCACGCACCGCACGCGCCGGAAAAGAAGGCCCGCGAGTTCGACCAAACGCCGAACGGCATCATCGGCCTCGAGACATTTCTGCCACTCTGCACGACGTATCTCGTCGAACCGGGTCACCTCACCTGGAACCAGATGATCGAGAAAATGACGATCAATCCCGCAAAAATCCTCGGCATCGACCGCGGCAGCCTGGCCATCGGGAAAATCGCCGACGTAACTGTAATCGACCCGAACGTGGAGTGGACGATCGACGTGAATGCGTTTCAAACGA
Organism: Limnoglobus sp.; assembly: GCA_043780595.1. GTDB lineage: Bacteria > Planctomycetota > Planctomycetia > Gemmatales > Gemmataceae > Limnoglobus. The sequence goes on along the minus strand of JAYWCL010000017.1, from coordinate 10,331 downwards.
AGAGCCGCAACAGCCCGTTCCACGGCTGGAAGGTCAAGAGCCGCGCGATGGCCACGATCGTTCGCGGCGAAGAGAAGATGAACATCCTCACGAAGCGTTGAATTCCCACTTCGACGAACCGCAAACATCGACGTGGACTTAAATCTGCCCTGCCAGAAAATCTAGTCGAATATTGTAGAGTGCATGGCCGAGGACTAATGGCCATATGCGACGATAAAACACGAATATAATGCCATACAGGCAACCGAATAGGAGTGTAAAAATAACACCGACCAAATCTTGGGAGACATGGTATGAAGAGAACAGTATTGCCGCGACGAGTATTGCGGTCGCCTTCGACCTCAGAAGTAGAGAAAGTCGCGCGATGAGATAGCATCGCGTAATCAGTTCCTCGGAGAACCCCGCGAATGTGTATTTGATACACGACATGAGTGATTCGACCGGCCCTTGGGGGATCGGGAACGAATCGGAGAATGCGCGATCTGCATCGTAAAGCGATGCGGGTAACTGCCGCATGAGTGCGACGGAGACGACGAACAACGCGATGCCCAACACGAAATCCCACCCGTTTGGCCGAACGATGCCAAACTGTTTCCACGTCAGTTCGCTTCGCCACATGAGATACAACACTGCAAAGCTCGAACAGCCAGTCAGCACGACGAGTTGAAGTGAATCCAGCCAATAGGGTGCGACCGGAATCGGGTGATAGATCGTACTGATTGCACCCATGAGATTCGGGATGACACCGATAGCCAGAACGGCGAACAGTTCCCACCACGGCGAATGCGTTGTCGAAGGATTCCCATCGGGAATATCTGCCGGTTTTGATGGGGGATCGCAAACAACTTCGATTGGCTCGCGCGGTGGGTCCGCGATTTCATTCGGGTTCACCGTGCTCGCGCATTCTTCTGCCACTTTGAACTCTCACTACTGTCATTGGCTCGGGTGCGGGCGTCGGGAGGGTCGATTACTCATCTGGATCGTGTCATTATCCATTGTGTCGAGTCTTCGCCCACGCAAATCCGGGCGATCGGGGAGATGCCGAAAACCTTTCGGCCGGGTTCGGGCCTGAGACATTCCCATTTGGTTCTTGCACTCCCCATCTGCGATCGTGTACGATTCACTTCTGCTTACTGCCCTCCTGCGGAGCCTGCCCATGTCTTCCCCCACCGGTTGCTCGGATTTTCACGGTACGCTCGCGCACCCGGATCGGCGGAGTTTCGTGAAGGCGGGGATCCTCGGTGCCAGTGGGTTGTCACTGTCGGAGGTGTTTCGCAGTGAAGCGAAAGCTTCGACGTCATCGCGGCCGACATCGGTGATTATCCTTTGGATGCGCGGCGGGCCGTCGCATATCGACATGTGGGATCCGAAGCCCGATGCTCCCGTCGAGATTCGCGGCGAATTCGGCACGATCGACACGAATGTGCCCGGTATTCGACTCGGCGACTTGCTGCCGATGTCCGCGAAGTCGATGGATAAATGGTCGATCGTACGCAGCCTCAACCACCACGACGCGGGCCATAGTACCGGCGACCAGATTTGCTTTACGGGATACGACTCCGGCTCGACACCCGACGAGAATGTGCATCCGAGTATCGGCTCGGTGGTTTCGAAGCAACTCGGCGATGCCAACCCGAAACTGCCGCCGTACGTGATGATTCCCCGCATGGTGCCCGGCACCGGTGCGGCGTACCTCGGCGTCGCGCACAAGCCGTTCGAGACCCAAGCCGACCCCGCGAATCCTGGGCCGTTTCGCTTGCCGAATTTCTCGCTCGCATCGGGTGTCACGCTCGAACAAGTCGGCGACCGGCGCGGGCTGCTGACGGGGTTCGATCGCATCCGCCGCGACATGGATAACTCCGGCCAACTTCACGCGATGGATCGGTTCCAACAACGTGCCTGGGACGTTCTCACGTCGCCCGATGCACGCGATGCGTTCGACCTCGATAAAGAACCGATGAAGTTACGCGAACGCTACGGCTTCGCACCAGCGTTCGATCCGAAAGCGTCGAACCGTTGCGGCTGTCCGTCGTGGAGCCAACGCATGTTGCTCGCGCGGCGTTTGGTCGAAGCGGGCGTGCGGCTCGTCACCGTGGACCTGCGTTGGTGGGACACGCACGTGAAGGGGTTCGAGTCTTTGCGGCAAGGGTTTTTGCCGCGTTGGGATCGTGCGTATACGGCGCTGATCGAAGATTTGGAATCGCGCGGGCTATTGGAATCGACGCTGGTGCTGGCGTGGGGCGAGTTCGGGCGAACGCCGAAGGTGAACAACGATGCGGGGCGCGACCATTACCCGAACGTCTTCAGTGCGGCCATCGCCGGGGGCGGCGTCAAAGGGGGCCGCGTCATCGGCTCATCGGATGCGAAAGGCGCGTTCCCGAAGGCCAACCCGAAGTCGCCGCAAGACGTACTCGAAACCGTCTACCACCACCTCGGCGTCGACACGTCGATCAATTTCAACAACACCACCGGCCGCCCCGTGCCGATCTTGCCGAGCGGCAAGCGGATCGACGAACTGTTTTAATTCAGTTCCACCGCTTCTTCCCAGTGTTCGTAAAGTTTCGCCAGATTTGACTTTGCGCTTTCGAGTTCGGACATCGTCTGTTTGAGCTTCGCGGGATCGCGATATATTTCGACGCCTTGCAGCGTCGCATCGCGCTCGGCGATCTGCACTTCGCAGTCGGCGATGCTCCGTTCGATCTCGGCGACTTTGCGGTACGGGAACTTGCGGCGGCGCTTGCGCTTGTCGATCGGCGCGTTCGCTTTCACTTCGCGGGGCGGTTCCTTTTTGTCTTTCGCGGCGGCGTTCGCACGGTTCGCGCGCAGGAGTTCGTAGGTGTCGAAGTTGCCGAAGACCATCTCCGGGCGCGGGCCTTCAAACACGATGAGCAGGTCGGCGACGCGGTTCAGGAAATAGCGATCGTGGCTCACGCAAATCAGCGTGCCCTCGAACGACTTCAGCGCCGCTTCGAGCGAATCGCACGCCCAGATGTCGAGGTGGTTCGTCGGCTCGTCGAGGATCAGCACGTTCGCGCCTTCGACCGTCAAACGGGCCAAAGCGGCGCGGCTGCGTTCGCCTCCGGAGAGCGATTTCACTTGTTGTTCGACGATCTCGCCTTGCAACCCGAAGCTGCCGAGGAGGTCGCGCATTTTCTGTTCGGTCAGCGTCGCGTCGGGTTCGGGCCAGACGGCGCGCAGCAGCGTTTGTTCTTCGTTCAGCATCTTCAAATGCTGATCGAGATAGCCGATTTGCACGAGGTGCCCGCGATGGACTTTGCCCTCGGTCGGCTCTTCTTCGCCCAGCAGGATTTTGAGCAGCGTCGTTTTCCCGCAGCCGTTCGGCCCGAGGATTCCGAGGCGTTTCCCGCGTTTGATGTCGAAGCTGAGATCCTTAAATAACAAGTTGTCGCCGTAACTTTTACTGAGATCCTCGGCGTGAAACACGACGTCGCCGGAGCGCGAGACGTCGCCGAAGCGGATACTCGGGCCGCTCACTTTCGTCGGCTTGTCGGTGCGTTCGATCTTGTCGAGCGACTTCATCCGCGACTGCGCCTGCTTCGCAAGCTGTCCGTAATGCGTGCGGCGAATGTAGTCTTCTTGCTTCTCGATGTACTCTTTCTGGGCGACGTACTCTTTCATGACGCGGTCGTATTTTTCGTCGCGAAGCCGCACGTATTGCGAGTAGTTGCCGGGGTAGGCGGTGATTTTCCGTTCGTGCAATTCGATAACGCGGTTGCAGACTTTATCCAGAAAGAAACGATCGTGGCTGATGACGATCATGCCCTGCGGTTGCCGCGACAGATACTCTTCGAGCCAGCGCGTCGTCGCGATGTCGAGGTGGTTACTCGGTTCGTCGAGGAGCATGACATCGGGTGCCGCGAGCAGCATCTTCGCGAGTAGCAATCGGCGTTGTTGCCCGCCGCTGAACGTGTCGATGGCACGGTGATAATCGGCTTCGAGAAACCCGAGGCCCGAAAGCACTTCCTCGACGCGGTTATCGAGTGTGTAGGCACTCTGCGTTTCGAGCAGTTCGTGCAGCCGATCGTACTGTGCGGCGAGTTGTTTGCGTTCGGATTCGACCGTGACCACGGCAAGGAGTTCGGCCACGCGAACGAATTCGTCTTGTGCGGCAATCAGTTCGTCGAACGCGGATTTCGCTTCCTCGAACACCGTCCGCCCAGCGGGGAACTCGGCGACTTGCTGTAGCAGATTCATCCGCGAACCGGCGTGGAGTTGCACCTTGCCCACGTCGAGGAGAATCGGATCGACGATCGACTGCAACAGTGTGGTTTTGCCCGCGCCGTTCGGGCCGACGAAGCCGACGCGGTCGCCGGTGTGGATCTCGAACGACACCTCTTCGAATAGCGGTGTGGAATCGTAACCGCGACTTAAATTCGTGCAAGACAGCAGCAGCATGGCGTCGCCTGTGGGAAACTCCTCCGGACTCTGAAGCGTATTTTATGGCGCGGGGCAATTAAAAGGTGAGCGAGTTGGCATCCGAAAATGAGCGACGTGAGTTTGATCGTCGTGGCGCGAAAACACCCACCCGATGTCGGGTGGGTGTTTCTCGCATTCGGCGTTACTTCTTCTGCATTGCGCCCCAGACGTCGAGGAAGCCTTCGAGTTGGCGACTGCGGACGGGGTGCTGTAACTTTCGCACGGCTTTGGCTTCGATTTGCCGCACTCGTTCGCGGGTCACTTTGAAGATCCGGCCGACTTCTTCGAGCGTGTACGTGTAACCGTCGCCGAGGCCGTAACGGAGCTTGATGATCTCGCGTTCGCGATACGTCAGCGTCTTCAGCACGGCTTCGATCTTGTCTTTCAACATCTCGTTGGTGGCGGCGCTGACGGGCGATTCGACGGAGTTGTCTTCGATGAAGTCGCCGAAATAACTGTCTTCGCTCTCGCCGACGGGACGATCGAGGCTGATCGGGTGGCGGCTAATCTTCAGCACGCGCTTCGTTTCTTCGTAGCTGATGCCCGCCGCGTGTGCGGTTTCTTCGATCGTTGGCTCGCGGCCCATCTCCTGAAGCAGTTGCTTCGAGACGTTTCGCAGCTTGCTCATCGTCTCGATCATGTGAACCGGAATGCGGATCGTTCGCGCTTGATCGGCAATCGCACGGGTGATCGCCTGACGAATCCACCATGTGGCGTAGGTGCTGAACTTGAAGCCGCGGCGATACTCGTATTTATCGACGGCCCGCATCAGCCCGGTGTTGCCTTCCTGGATGAGATCGAGGAAGCTCAGGCCGCGGTTGCGGTACTTCTTCGCAATGCTCACCACGAGGCGCAGGTTGCCGCCAGAGAGTTCGCGTTTGGCGTGTTCGTACTCGGCAAACCGCTGCTTCATGATCTGAACGCGACGGCGAAGCCCGGCTGGCTCCTCGAGCGTAATCAGCATCAGATCCTGGAGTTCTTTCTCCAAGTTTGCCCGTTCTTCTTTCGCCGCACGGTTACCGCGAAGCGATTGCACGGCCCGTTCGAGATCGTCCATTCGCTCGCTGATTTGTTCCAGCTTCTTCATCAGCGGCTGGACTTTTTGCGTGCGAATCGAAAGCTCTTCGACCAGCGTGACGGTCTTGCGGCGGCGCGACTTCAACTGGAGGCGAATCTGCTCTTTGTCTTTTTCGAGCGTGCGTTCGTCGGTCAGCCGGTTGAAGTCGTCGACGTTGTATTCCATCAGCGGTTCGAGCGTCCGCAAGTTGTGCGGCATTCGCTGAAGGATCTTGTCTTTTTCGAGGTTCTCGGTCTGCGAGACCTTGATCGTGCGGTCGAACGGCAGGTCGCCGGACTGCACGCGCTTCAGCGTCTCGAAGACGTTGCGAAGGGCGTAATCGCATTCGAGGACTTTGCGACGGAAGCGCCGGCGCGTGACTTCGATCTTCTGCGCGAGCGAAATTTCGAGGCGGCGATCGAGGAGCGGGATCTCGCCCATCTGGGTGAGGTACATCCGGACGGGGTCGTCGATGTGACGGCCATCGCCCTCGTTATCGGAGAAGGTCGGTTCTTCGCCACCGGTGGCAACGACGGCCACTTCTTCGGCCGGGCGAGCGGGTTGTTCGTCGCCGTCCTCGGGGTCGATGACGTTGATGCCGTTTTGTTCCAGTTGCTCGAGAATATCTTCGAGCCGACCGGCATCGGACGTCCCTTCGGGGAGTGCCTGGTTCACCTCGTCGAAGGTGAGCGACCCCGATTGCTTGCCGCGCTCGATGAGCACTTTCAGCACGTCTTCGGTTTTGTCGTCCATTCCTAACCCTCCCGTACCATACTTCGGCTCGGAGTCGGAAGACTCCGAACGGGTCGAACGGAATGCAATCATGATGACCATCCCTGTCGTTAGCTACTTCTTCGGTTTATCGCGATTCTGCAACCGCCGAAGTAGTTCGATTGCGGCAGCATCGTCCGTGCCGACCGCGTTCAACTGGTCCTTCACCGACTTCGTGTCGGCGTCGACCCGTTGTTTCCCAAAACCTTCGATGACCTTCTTAAAGTACAACTGCCGGTCGGGAATGCCACGTCCGACTTGTTGAAGGTCCATCGCCACCGACGCGAGATCGGGCCGGTCGAGCAATCGCACCCGCAGGCCGTCGAGGTCGGGTGGAATGCCCATATCGTGGAGAGCGTACAGTTCGATCAGCATACGCTTCAAGCCCGAATGGGAAACGAGTTCCGCCGGGGCATGGTCTTTGGCATCGGGAACGAGGCCCGGTTCCGCGAGCAATATCTGCAACAACTGGCGTTCGAGCACCGGTGCCGAACCCGATGGTTTGCCTACGATTACTGGCGTTTCCTGCGTCAGAATGCGTGCGGCGGCGGGCATGACGGGTGTCGCACGGCTGGCGTTCCGCTGCTCCTGTTTGCGGCGTTCGACCTGCAATTCCTTCACCCGCGAACGCACGACTTTTAATTCGATGCCCATCCGGTGCGAGAGCCGCGTCAGGATCAGTTCCTGTTTGAGTTGCGCCGACTGGTTCGGCACATTCGGGGCCATCGCAATCACGCCGAGGATCGCATCGAGCATTCGCCGCGTCGTTTCGATGTTCGGATTCGGATTCTTCGCGAACAGCTGATTCAGCTTGAAGTCGAGCGCATCGACCGCGTTTTTCAACACATTCTCGAAGATCGCTTTCCCGTCGGGTTTCGAGAGCAAGTCGGCAGGATCGAGGCCTTCAGGCAGCGTCGCAATCGCAAGTTCGACGTCGTGGCTGATGAAAATCTCGAGCGCGCGATCGACGCCCGTGTTGCCACCTTCATCGGCATCGAAGAGTAGCACGACTTTGTTCGCATAGCGTCGAAGTTGCGCGACGTGGCGGGCATTCAGTGCCGTGCCCATCGCCGCGACGATGTTCGGAATCCCCGATTGATGCGCCATCATCACATCGGTGTAACCTTCGACGACGGCGAGGAAACCGGCGGTGGCCCCGGCGTGCCGCGCGTGATCGATCCCGAAGATCAGATCGCTCTTGCTGAATAGCGGCGTGTCCGAGGAGTTGTAATACTTCGGGCCGCGTGCCGCATAGGGGGAATCGGGGAGAATGCGCCCGCCGAAGCCGACTGTCCGCGACTGGACATCGCGAATCGGGAACATGACGCGATCGCGGAAGCGGTCGTAAAAGCCGCGGTTTTCGTCGCGTTTGGCGATCAACCCGACTTCTTCGAGCAAGTCGGTCGAGATGCCTTGTTGGTTCGCCTGCTTCGTGAGCCAATCGCCGTCGATGGGGGCGAAACCGATGCCGAACTGACGTACGGTCGGGCCGGACAAATGGCGCGAGCCGATGTACTTGCGGGCCGCGAGCGCGACTTCGGATTCGAGCAGGCAGGTTTGATATTCGGCCTGTGCCCAGCGCATGACCTCGAACAACTGAATCTTGTGGTGATCTTGCGGCGAAGCCTCTTCGAGCGCGATGTTCGCCCGGCGTGCGAGGATCGCGAGTGCTTCTTTGAAGCCGACTTTCTCGTATTTTTCGATGAAGCTGAAGACGTCGCCCTTCGCCCCACACGCCCAGCAATGGAAGTTCTGGAACTTGCGGTCGATTTGCATCGAGGGGCGGGTGTCGTTGTGGAAGGGGCAGATCGACTTGTGGACTTTTCCGTTCGTGTGTACGGGCAAATAGTTGGAGATGACATCGAGTATGTCGCTGGCCGCCTTCACCTGGTTCTTGAGTTCGACTAAATCGCGGGGCACAAATCACCTGTCCGGCATGAACTGTCTCGACTCACAAATCGAACGACCGCACGCTATATCAATGTACAGCGTCCGGGACTTCGGGTGAGTCTGCGTGGATCGAAGCGGGGAAATCGGCGTAGCAGGTGTGCGTTAAATCCGGACGGCAGTCGTCGTTGCACGAATCCGTTCGTGCTGCGAAAATTATAATCGTCGGATGGCCGTCGTCAAGTTCGGTATCTTCGCCCCGAATGGTCTGGCTTCCCATCGAGATCGAGCCAGTTGTGCGTACCGCGCGGGATAGGCAGGTATGGATCCGCATCAGGCCGGCGTCTCGACGGGGTTCAGTCCCACGATGTGGAGGAGAATACCGAAGATTTGATCGACCTCGGAAATAACGTATTCGCGGGTATCGATAACGAATTCGGACTCGTGGAGCCGGTGAAATCGCCAATTGTCGCCGGTGGTCACGACGCCGTAGATTGTGTCGATGGAGTTTTTGGCTTTTTGGTTGAATCGCAGCGATGCGACCATTTCCGCCGCTAATTGTCCTTGACCGCTCGGGATGCTTTCGTTCTTCCCTTCAACCACCGCGAGTATAGGTGCCATCAAGAAGGATACTTGCGGCCCTTTGCCGATGAGAAAATCGACGACTCCGGACAGTCCAGACTCTTTGTCGAATGTGAAATCGACGCCAGAGAACACGCAGATCGTTCTGCGACCACGAAGCCACAATTCGCCGAGAACGGGGGCAATGAGCCACTCGGATCGTGCTTTTTCCGTGTTCACACTCAACGCGAGTTCGCCGAAAACATCCAGATTGCGGCGAACTTCCGTACCAATATCGACGGGACGAACGCCCGCAAAAAGCGGTTCGCTCGTGATCAGATTCAGCCCGAACTGCTCTTGCGCCGATTGCAGCGTGAAGTTACTGAATGCCATGATATACATTTGCTTATACGTTCGTCGGGACGACGATAAGATATTAATCCAAACCACAATGGTATCGTACCCGATTTCCGCCCCATGCGGTTCTACGGCGACAGGAACGCCTGCAACGAATCCGGATTCTCAAATCGCACGAGTCGCGCATTTCGTCCGACGTGACATTCTCGAACGCGAGAAGTATAACTCGATGAGTGATTCCATTCGATCGTAGCGAGAGCATCCCGATGGAAAGCGTAATTTGTAGCGGCTGCCGATCGCCGATTGGAATCCCCGCAGGATGCACCGACGCAACGATCCGTTGCGGTATCTGCTGGACGGAAATGGAACTCGTCGCGCAACCGGTGCCCCTCGTTCCGGTGGTGCCGAAACCGACGCTGGCCAAGGCGGTGCCGCTCGTCGCAAAGGCGATCGTGCGAGTTGCCGCCGCACTCCCGAGCGGGGCGAGGCCCGCCGCTGGGATGGCCAAGCTCGATGCATTGATTCAGAAGGCATCGTTGAAGCTGACGAAGCCACAAATCCCCGTCGTGCCCGTCGTCGTCATGCCAACCGACGATTTAGAGATTCCCACCATCCAGCCGCTCCCACCGAAACCGAGCCAAGCATTCAAACCGCGTAGCGGGTGAGATTGCTACCGTCTCCGGAATTAGCCGCGACGCGCAGGCTTTGCGTAGCGGATGTCGAAAACGGAAAGGGTTGCAGCTGTCGTGGGAGGGTGGTTAGTTAGAATGTGGGGAAGTGAAGCCGATGTCGATTGAAACTCCAGAGTCGCCGAGGCTTCGCAGATGAGCGGTTTCGCACAACTGGAATCTATGCGTTCGGCCACATGCGGCAAGGCGGTTCGGGTGGGTGAGGTGCACTACTGGGTCGCGCTGTAATGGCGCATTTGCGACGAGTACCAGACTGCTGGCACAGCTGGACGTGTGCCTGAAGACCGCGATGCAGTTTCCATGAATTCACTTTCCCTGGCGACGGTCGCGCCATAGGCTCGTCCCCAGTGGATCGTTCCCATTCCCCTGTCCCGGAGAGCAACCATGCGCTACTGTCTTGCACCTATGCTGGCGGCGCTGCTCCTGGCGAGCGCGGCGCGGGCCGATGAAGCCGACGCGGTGAGGCTGATCGAGAAGGGTGTAACCGCGTTTCCGGCGTGGGTTAGGCTGGGAATCCCTCGTAGCTTCCCACGAGTTGCCGATGCGGATGCACGCGTTCGGCTCCCTCGACT
>JAYWCL010000016.1:0-37233 GCA_043780595.1 Limnoglobus sp. | reverse complement strand
ATGATCGCGTGCGGTCCGACTGACCGACTCGTTCCCGGCAACGACCTGCACGGCCAGATCGCGACGCTGGGCCGGATCGAGCGACCGCGCCGCAAAGTTCCACGTCGCAGTCGTGGCGGAGTTGATAAGCTGAACCATGTCTGTTTCTTCCATGAATGTTCGTTTTGCAACTCACATTCTGGGAGAAACAGGCACTTTACGATAGCCGAATCGCAATCGCAAAACTGCTACCCACTTTTGAACCGTGCCCAAAAATCGGTAGCGTCGGTTCCCGAATTCGTTACGATGTATTCAGACGACACCGATCCGTGAGGTGTCGCCGCTCGATGGGGAGTTGGTGCAAAACTCTTTCGAGAGGAGATTTTCGATGATGCGTTTCGCAATCCGTGCATTTGCCGTCGCCTTCGGTGCGATGGCCAGTGTTGGTATCGCTTCGGCGGCCGACGATCCGGCACAGAAACTCGGGCGCTACTCGCCCACCTCGCAAACGACCGCAGGTAGTTCGTCCACCGCGACCGACGACACCGACCTCGTCCGGCATTATCGCAGTCGCGGATATTCCTACGGTTACAGTGGATATTCGCACGGCTACGGTGGGTACTCGTATGGGTACAACAACTACCGGCCGAGCTATTACTACAACACGGCGAGCTATTACGCGCCGTCGTATTATTACACCCCACGCTATTACGCGCCGCCGGTGTACTACACGCCGAGCTACTATTACGCACCATCGTACTATTCGGGTGGCTTCTGCCCGATCGGTGGAATCGCCGCCAACACGGCACTCACGCTGAGTCTGGCGTTGCGAATGAACGAACCCGTTCAGCCAATCACCCGCAACGATCCGCTGAACCGCGAACGTGCGATCCCATCGCCATTCGCCGAACCGCAACCCGGCACGAATAACCCTGGCGGCACCTTCCGTTACGACGGCGGTCCGACAAGCCCCGTGCCCCAACCGAAGGCGGAGCCAATGCCACCGCCCGCCCCACTCGCGCCGACGCCGAAGGACGATAACGTCAAAATCTCCTTCAAGGGCAAGCCCGCGAAGGCAACAAACCCCTACGCTTACTACGGCGAAAAGCGATAGGGTGTGTCGTGTTTCACGCACCGAAGCGGGCTTGAAGAAGTCGATCTTCGGTGCGTGGCAACCCTGCTGCCTCTTGAAGTAGGGATGCGAGATTGCGTTGGATTTCGCAGCACATTTATACCGCGATTGCCGATCTTGTTGCAGCATCGGGTTAGTGACCGCAGGAATACTGTCCCAAATCTGCCGGACAAGTTGAATTCGCCGAGCGAATATAATTTAACAGTCCTTCTTTTCGGAAATCCCACAATGCGGATTTGTCGATCGATCCTTCAATTTGATAATAGTCGTCCCTATCGTTCTTGTCATTGTTTCGGATTGTAAAAAGTGCGTCAATATCTGCAACCGCACTCTCGATATTTCCTCCATTCCTCGCAGTTTCAATCAGCCGAATATATGACGACCAGTAACGCTCTTGTCCTTTGAGTCGCATTTTCTTGGCTTGAAACGGTTTCTGATCCATCAGCGAACTGATCCCTTTTGAGTATTCCTGCCAGAATGGAGTGCTGAGTTCGCTCACGTATTTCAGCAGTGAAAACCTAGCGAACGATTCCCCCAGTTCGTACTTTTTCATGCACCAAGCCGCGTGGGCAAATACGAGCGAATGGTAATTGCCCGCGATAGCAGATGTTGGTAACCGTCCCTCAGTTACATACGTGATGAGAACTGTTAACGTCGCATAGTATTTCTCTAATATTGCAATAAATCCTCGATCGGCTAGCCATGATGTGCCGTGACTACATGACTCTTTCTCAGTGACTGCAATACTTATGTAACCCATCAGCGCGGAAGAAAGACATTTCGCTACCCAAGTCGGCTGCGCTTTCATTTCCCAAGCTTCTGCAAGACGGAGACTGTCTCGAATCGATTCATCGGTAGCCATTTTTGCGTCGTCTTTAAAGAGCAAATGTTGCTTGGTTCCAAGCGAACTGATTCGGCGTTTCCAGATTCACGACTTTACGCGATCTCCCCCATTTTTCCCAGATAGTTGCTCTGGCTGTCGCTTTCGACGACAATACTCGGAACGTTTGCGACGCTTGCGGCGTCTGTAGTGCTGCTTCCCCTCCGCCCTGGAGCCTGAATATGACGTTCTCCCGTGCGACGGTTGTCGCGTGTTTATTGCTGGGTTTGCTGGGTATTTCCGTTGCACAAGTCCCTGCCGAACAGCAAGCGGAGATGGCGATTAATGCGGCGCGGAAGGCGTACAACGAGGGGAATCTGCCGGCGGCCCGCGAGCAATTCAAGCAGTTTTTGCAGAAGTTCGGCGGTGCGCCTCAAGCGACTTCGGCGCGATATGGCCTCGCGCTGAGCTTCATGAATGCCCCCGAACAAGACTTTGCGGCCGCGCTCGAACCGCTCAATCAAGCCACTGGCGATGGGAACTTTGCGGATCGCGGCATGGTCTTTTATCACCTAGCGGTTTGCAATCGGGCGCTCGGCATCAAGGAGATCGAGAAGGGGCTGGCGACACCGGCGGAAATCCCGCAACGCAAGCAGGCCGCCGACGGGAAGTTCAACGATGCGGCACGACGTTTCACGGAGGCACGCGATTGGTTCGTCGGCAAAAAGAACGACGAATGGGCGGGTCGCTGCCGTTGCGATCAGGCCGAGATGGAACTGCGTGCGAACCGCATCAAGGAAGCCAAGGCCACCTGCGAGCCGTTCACGAAAGACCCCGCTTACGCGAAAAATAAGTATCGTTCGCTCGGGCTGTACTATCACGGCGTCGCCTGTTTCGTCGATCGCGATTTCGCGATGGCGGGGCGGTCTTTGAACCAGATCGCGCCGTTCACCGATCCCGCATTTGGCAACCACGCACGTTACCTCGTCGGCCGCGTGTTGCACCTGAACGGCGAAAATGCGGAGGCGTCGGTTCATTACGATGCGGTGCTGGCGGACCACGATAAAGTCAAAAAAGATGCGGTCGAACAACTCAAGACGCCCGACAAGTTCAAGGGCAACCCCGCCGAGAAATCGCGGCTCCAAATCTTGGCGACCGGAGCCGCGCCGGAACACGTGACGGGTGCGACCTTCCACGGCGCGACTCTGGCGTACGAAGCGGGCAAGTTCGCGGATGCACTCGGCAAGTTCCAGGCGTTCGCGAAAGATTTCCCGGCCTCGGCACTGCTACCCGATGCCGCCCTGCGCGTCGGCTTCTGCCTCGTGCAACTCAAGCAATTCGACGAAGCCGGCAAGGCACTCGCGCCGCTCGTCGACAAGTTTCCGAAGCTCGCGGATCAATCGATGTATTGGCTGGCGAAGTCGCAAGTCGGCATCGCGAATGCCGCCGACCCGAACAACCCCGCCGACCGCGAGACGAAGCTGAAGATCGCCCAGGATACCTTCCGTAAGGCTGCCGACAAAGCGAACCAACTCGCACAACAGGGCGACCCCGATGCCCGCACCCGGCGCGGCGAGATGCTGCTCGAACTCGGCGACACGCTGCAACTCTCGAAGCAGTTTGCCCCTGCCGTGCAAGTGTTCGAGCAAGTCTGGAACGAGCAACTGCTGCCCGAACGACGCCGCGAGGAAGTGCTGCAGCGGCTCGCGTGCGGGTTCGGTTTGGCGAACAATCTGGATCGTTCGGACCAGCTTTGCAACGAGTTCAAGGTGAAGTACCCACAAAGCACGCTCGCACCGGCGGTGATCTTCCGCATCGCCGAGAACAGCTACGCCCGTGCGCAAGAAGTGGCGAAATCGACCGATGTGAACCGTGCCCCCGAACGCAAACAGAAGTTCGACGATACGGCGAAGAAGTTCCTCGAAGTCGTCGAAAAATACCCCGAGTTCGAGCGCGTGCAATACGCGAGATACGGCATCGGTGTCTGCCTGTCGCAGAACGGCGACCTCGACGGCGCGGCGAAAATCCTCGATGCCATTCCCGCGCCGGATCGCAACGGCGAACTGTCGCAGGCGAACTACCTGCTCGCCGATTGCCTCATCCGCCTCGCGCCGACCAAGGCCGACGATGCGCTCGCCGAGAACATCATTCGCGAGAAGTTGACCAACGCTTCGGGGTTGCTCGAAAACTACGTGGCCTCGAATCCGAAGTCGGTCGATGCCCCCGATGCGCTGATGAAACTCGGGCTGTGCCTGAAGCGACTCGGTTCGACGCTCGCGGACCCGAACGAACGCAATCAGCTTCTGAACAAGTCCCGCGAGTTCTACGAGAAGCTGGCGAAGGACTACCCGCAGGCCGCACAAGTCGGCCACGCGCGCATCGAGATTGCCAAAGTCCGCGCGCTGATGGGCGACCGCGGCGGCGCGATGAACGACCTGAAACAGTTCGCCGGGGGAACGCTGCAACAGTCGCCAGTCGCCCCGCTCGCGCTGATTCAATTGGCGACATTGCACCGCGAACAGAACCAGGCTGCCGAGGCCGCGAAGGTGATGGAAGAGGCCCGCAAGAAGTACGAAGCCCCGCTCGCACAAGACAAAGAACGTGCCGAGTGGGCGCATTTACTCAAGTACCATCACGGCGTCGCGCTGTTCGAATCGGGGAAAATTCCGGAGTCCAAACAGCTATTCGAGGAAGTGACGAACGCGGCCAAGGGCAAAGTGATCGGTGCCGAGGCCGCGATGCGTGCCGGTCAGGCGTCGATCTTCGTCGGCAAGAAACTGATGGAAACCGGTCGCGCCGAGAAAGCGAAACCAAACCTAAAACCGGAGCAAATCGCGGCTGCGGATCGCACGGTTCAACAAGGTAAGGAAGCGATCATTCAAGCGGGCGAATTGCTCGAACGCCGCTGTGTGGAGTTCGCACAAGCGATGCCCGGCGGCGAACCGCGTGCCCGGATGTTGTACGAGGCGGCGTGGGCGTATCGCCCTTTGGCGGAAGAGGAATTGACTGCCGCACGCGAAGCCGCCCGGCTCGAACGGGTTCGCAAATGGACCGAAGAAACGATGAAGGCACTGCCCGCCGGTGGCAAGCCACCCGTCGCCCCAACGTTCGATGTATCCGTCGGCAAACTGCCCGTGCAAGCCTGTGAAGAACGCACGTTCAACGCCTACAAAAAGCTCGTCGATGAGTTCGCCGACCTCGCGCTCGCCGTCGATGCCCGCTTCGAGTTAGCCGAACTGCGTGCCGACCGCGACGACCACGATACCGCAATCAAGTTGCTCAAGGAAGCACTCGACAAAGAGCCATCGGACCGCGTGGTGTCGCCCGATTTGTTGGAGCGCGTCCGACTGAAACTCGGTGCGAGCCTGTTCGCGAAGAAGGAGTACAAGGCCGCGCAAACGCAGTTCGAGACCGTAGCCGGGAACGAGAAATCGCCGCATCGCGGGCAGGCGATTTACCGCCAGGCCGAGGCGATGTACGCGCAAGGCGACTTCGTGAAGACCGCCGAGAAACTGGCCATCTTCCGCGACAATGGCAACTTCCATAACATCGGCGGCGTCAGCGATCGCGCGATGTTGCGGTTGGGTCAGGCGTACGCGGCGGCCAAGAATTGGGAGGCCGCCCGCCAGACATTCGACGCGATGCTGGCCCGCTACGGCAATAGTCCGTTCGCCATCGAAGGCCGCTACAGCAGCGGTTGGGTGCTGCAAAACCAGAGCAAATTCGATGAGGCCGTGGCCGCGTACCAACTTGTGGTGAATGCCACGACCTCAGAAATCGCGGCGAAAGCGCAACTGCAAATCGGCCTCTGCCGGTTGGCACAAAAGCGCTTCGCGGACGCCTCGACGGCACTCCTGATGGTGCCTTACACGTACGATTACCCCGAGATTGGCTATGCCGCAATCCTCGAAGCCGCCCGCGCCTTCGAGGAAGACAAGAAGCCCGAGCCAGCCGCGAAACTCCTCGTGAAGTTGCTCAAAGACGCCCCCGCCGACAGCGAGTGGGCCAAAGCCGCCAAGGAACGATTGGAGAAGGGGAAGAAGTAGCAACGCCGAAAGTCGATGGGATAGTACAACACGCGGATGGCCACATTCTTGTTTTGGAACATCCATCGAAAACCGCTATCCGCACGCATCGCGCGGATAGCAGCCGGGAACGCGGTGGATGTCGTGATTCTGGCGGAGTGCGAACTGGAGCCATCCGATGTCGTGACATCGCTGAACAGTCTCAGTTACGGATGGGAATCGATACCCTCGATCGGTAACGGAATTCGGGTGTTCTCAAGACTCAGCGACGTTACCTGGCATTTGCCGCAAACCGAAGCGCACTGGTCAATTTACCGGATCGAGTCGAGACATTTCCCAGATTGCTATATTGCCGCGGCGCACTTACTCAGCAAACTGTACAGCGAGCGGCAAGATCAGGAATTGGGCGTGAGAAGTCTGATGACCGACATCCGCAAAGTCGAACGCGACATGCAACCCACTCGCACAATTCTCGTTGGCGATCTCAACATGAATCCCTTTGAAGACGGCATCACGGGTGCCGATGGCATTCACGGCGTGATGAGTCATTCGATTGTAACTGCCGAAAATAAACGTACGAAACGGACCGTGCAACAACGGGAATACGAGTACTTTTATAATCCGATGTGGGGCCTGTTCGGAGATCGCACGCCCGGACCGTCCGGCACGTACTTTGCCCGTTCGACCGGCGCAATCAGCTACTTCTGGTATATGCTCGATCAGGTATTGGTTCGCCCGTCACTGATGGGTAAACTGAAGGACGTTCGGATTCTGGATTCGGATGGCTCCCAAAGTTTAGTAACCAAAAGTGGCCGACCCGATACCAAAAATGGTTCGGATCATTTACCCCTGTTATTTCGCATCGGCTTGAACTGAGGGAAACGGCAATGGCTTCCACTGCAACGAGTTTATGGCCGAGCGACATCCAACTGGATGCGAGAAGTCCGCTATCCATTTTGGAGGAGCAAGCCGAACTATTGTTGAATCAAACGGGTGGAGCAATCATCGGCAGGGTGACGTCTGTGGTCGGCGATGGATTGACTTCGCACCGATTGGATGTTTTTGCACCGGAAATCAATGAGTCGCGGCGGATACTTACAGCTATTCACAGAGAAGATTTGTATCCGGTTGTATTGGAGTGGGAAGGACTAAGAGTTACAAAGGAAGTCATTACCACTAAATTGCATTTGAATATCTTTCAAAATCAGACTGAGACCGTATCTGAAAAAGTGCTCGGTGAGATCGGAACATCTTGGCCAAAATCCAATGAGTGGAGGCCGATCGCATCGAATCAGACAGAATTTCTCGAACAACTCTCGAAACGAATGCGATCGCCAGCCGTGAAAGGGCCGTTCGACTCCCTCTCGGCTGCGATCAACATGAAGCGAAAAGCGACGAATGCTTCCAGAACTTCGGATGTCGCAGTCGGTTCGGCATGATGGGTCATGATTTCCGTAATCGAGTTCACAGTTTGCCGTAAAGTACCACCGAAACTTTGGTTCCCGCGTGGTTCCCGACGATCGAAATCGGACGTAAGTCGTTGGTGTGTTAGGTTGATTCCGAAATTAGGGATGATTCCAGGGATGGGTGGGTGGGTGGGTAAGTGGTGGAATCATTC
This sequence comes from Limnoglobus sp., assembly GCA_043780595.1. Lineage (GTDB taxonomy): Bacteria > Planctomycetota > Planctomycetia > Gemmatales > Gemmataceae > Limnoglobus. Next base: position 29,659 of record JAYWCL010000016.1, on the reverse strand, counting down.
ACTGCGACCCAAATCGCCGCGATTGGAACCATGCCAAAATAAGTTGCATCTTCTGCGGCGTAGGTGGGCAGCGACAGAACGGCGTCTAATCTGTTCCGTTTTTAGCCTCGATTGTCTAGGTTTAACCGGATCCGATGGCACTATTCCTCAAGTCGCCGTGTCGATTCTTCCGATGATACCGACAGCACGAATTTTGTTTTTGGATCGGAGGGACCGCCATGCGCCGACTCCAGAGATGGTTGGCTGTCGCGTTTGGCGGCGGGTTGCTCGTTTGCGGCTCGGCAGCGGTCGCGCAAGATCGTTCCACTATCAAGTATTGGCCGCAACTCGAGATCGGTTTCCCCGTGCCGCAAGCGGTCTTGGATCTGAAGCCGAAGCCCGTGAAATTACGCCTGTACTCCTCGCCGCCGAACGGCAATTTCACCAAGGTCGGCGAGCGTGCCACCAACGATCTACAAGCGATCCCCAATCGCCTTCCGGGCTTCCAATACCTAGCACGCGGCGATGGCGAGGAAGAGTTCGCCGTCCAACTCGTCTACGATGACGGTACGGTGTCACCGACAACCGAAAAGCTCCGGCCCGATTCTCGCGTGATCTTCGATACCCGGCCACCCGTGGTCAACGTGGCCGCAACGGGGCAGTATGGCGTCGAATGGAACGTGCAAGAAGAGAACCTCGAAACCAACGGCGTGCGGCTCGAATGTCGCTGGGTCAGCGGCGAAGCGAACTGGTTCCCGGTCGCAAAAACGCGCGGCAATTGGACCGTTCGCGATTCGTACACCTGGGCCGGGTTGGCGAAAGATAGTCGTACGTTGGAAGTCCGCGTCGCCGCGAAAGACAAAGCCGGGCACGAGACGTTTTCGCGAATCGTGCGGTTGCCTGCCACGGGCGGAACGGGCGGTTTGCAACTCGATGATTTGAACCCGCGGCCGCGATCCGGCGACAACGGCTCGCTGTCCGCGACGCCGCGACCTAGCTCCGGTGGGGGAACTAACGACGATGTTCCCGGCCAGCCACAGATTGTGTACGTCAACAACACGAACCTCACGGTGAAGTCGAAATTGAACACCGTGACGCGGTCCGGCGTGAAAGTCGTTCACTTGTGGGCGAAGAATATGACGGCGAACCCGAACGCCGAGTGGAAGCTCGTCAAGTCGCAAACGTGCGACATTTCGTACGAACAAGCGAACCCGAGCATCGAGATTCCGCACGCAGTGACCGACGATGGCCGTTACGGGTTCATCGTCATTCCCGAAAGCGGTGCGGGCAAGAAAGACAGCGACCCACGACCGAACTCATTGGCGCAACATCTCGTCGAAGTCGACACGAAGAAGCCGGTGGTGAAGGTGGTGAACGTGACGCCGACGCCGGGCGGGGCTACGGGCACGAAGGTGGAAATCGAATGGAACGCCGACGACCGGAACCTGATGCCCGACCCGATCGTCCTCGAATATGCGGACACGAAAACAGCCGAGAAGTGGACGGCGATTTCCGAACAACGGATGCCGAACTCGCGGCGTTACATTTGGGAAGTCCCCGAGAAGACGCCGTACAAGTTCTACGTCCGCGTTCGCGCCACCGATAAAGCCACCAACACCGGCGACGACATCTACGCCAAGGAAGTGATTATCGATCTGGACAAGCCCTCGGCAACGATCGAGTACGTCAAGCCAGCGGGTGGCAGTGCGCCGAATATCTCAGACAAGCTGCCATCGAAGTTGCCCGAATCGACGACGCCCGCCGACACGGGAACGCCCGGATTGACTGCTCCCGGTTTGATACCACCAGCAAAGTAAATGCCCGTTCTTCCTCTCCGTTCATAAACTGTAACCACCGAGAGATTGGCTCCGATCAGGAGTCTGGCTCCGTCTAACGAGATGAGGACTGTGCGTGATGAACAACCGGATGCGCGACTACATGATGATCCCACCGGGTACCGGTGAGTTGTCGGTCGCGAATATGATCGTCGAGATTCCGAAAGGCCGCCGAACGAAGTTCGAAGTGGATAAGGCAACCGGCCTCATCAAAATGGACCGCTACCTTTACAGTTCGGCCGTATACCCCGGCGACTACGGTTTCATCCCGCAAACGCTCGCCGAAGATAATGACCCACTCGATATCCTCGTGATGGTCAACGAGCCGACGTTCTCCGGGTGCCTGATCGAGGCCCGCGTCGTCGGCATCTTCAAGATGCGCGATAAAGGTCAGAACGATTACAAAATCCTGAGCGTGCCGAACAAAGATCCGCTGTTCGAGAGTATGCACAAGATCGAAGACGTGCCCAAGCACTTCCTGCGCGAAGTCGAGCACTTCTTCAGCACGTACAAGGTTCTCGAAGGCGTGACGATCGAGCCACTCGGTTGGGCTTCGCACGAAGAAGGGGCCGTCGAAGTGCGATCGTGCATCGAGCGGTTCCGCAAAACGCTCGGGAACTTTTAGTCGAATCTTACTTCTTCAGCAGTTTGATGAACTCGCGCATCCAGGCGGGGTTGTCGTGCCAGGTGCGAGCGGTGACGAGGTTGCCGCTGACGACCACTTCGCGATCGACGTACAGCCCGCCGGAAAATTCGCAATCGAGTTTACACTTCGCCACCGTCGTCACTTCCCGACCTTGAATCACGTCGGCGGCGGCGAGGATCTCGATGCCGTGGCACACCGACGCCACGGGCGCGTTCGCGGCAAACATCGCCTTGGTCACGCGGATGAGATCGGCATCGTAACGCAGGTACTCCGGCGCTCGCCCGCCGCTAATCACCATGCCCACGTAGTCGTCGGGTTCGATGTCCGAGAACGCGACATCCGCACGCATCTTGTACCCCGCAGACTCGATGGTGATGTCCCAATCGGGGTGCCGGTCGTGCTGCACGAGGTGGTAGACGCGGGCCGCAGGGGCTGCGACATCGACGATGTACCCTTCTTCGAGCAGTCGAAAGTACGGGTAAAACGTGTCGAGCACTTCGGCGGCATCGCCGATCACGAGCATAATTTTCTTCACGGTAGGACTCCGAGTTTCTTCGATGGTGTTAGCGTGGCAGCGGTTCGGGGAAGGTGACGCCGGCGTAAATGTCTTCGAGTGGCACTTGCACCGGCACCGATGTCAGTTCCAGTTTCGCACTGAGGCCGACGAACGCGACGAACACCCACCTACCGTCTGGCGAACGAGTGAACCGTTCGCACATCGGCTCGTGTTGGGAAACCATCACGTACTCCATCACCGATGGCAGTTGCTGATAGTGGCGAAATTTGGTGGTACGGTCGTAACGCTCGGTCGAATCGGACAGCACTTCGATAATGACACGCGGATTGACGAGCGTATCGGGATCCTCCGTCGAATACTCGGGCGGACCGCAGACGATGATCAGATCGGGGTAGCAGTATAACCCCGTTCGGCCAATCCGCACCCGCTGATCGCGCGACAGCGTGCGGCAGGGCGTGCCTTTCAACAGTCCGCCAATTTCGGTCGAGAGGTTCTCGTTGGCGATGTTGTGAAGGCGGTTCGCACCGGCCATCGCGAACATCTCGCCGTTGAAGAACTCGCTTTTGAATTCGGCCTTCCGCTCGATCGCCAGGTACTCGGCGACGGTCAGTTTCGATTTCGGCAGTGCGGTCATGTTCTGTTCCACTGGGAAGTTGTCAGTTTAGCACCTCGTGCGGCTCAGTGCGACCGTCCCAGGTGCAACTCGCCGCCGAAGAAGTCGCTCTTCATCCCCGTTACGGTCATGAGCATTTGCCGTTTCACGTAGGGAATCTTCGGCAGGAGTGGCAACGCGATGTCGCGCCCCCAGGCCAGGATAGGCCAATCGGATTGAAAGAACGGCGACAGTGCGAACGTAATCAGCGAATAGTAGCGGATATACGCACGCTGTTGTCGACGGAACGCGGCGAACGCCGCGTGCGGCGATCGGGATTCGCGCAAGCATTCGGAGAATCGGAACGCATCGACGAGCGCGAGGTTCATTCCTTGCCCGAGGTGCGGACTCATCCCGTGTGCGGCATCGCCCAGAAACAGCGTCGTGCGGTCGAACCAGCGCGGCATCCAGACGTGCCGGTACGACGTAAACAGCAACTGCTGCATATCCGCGATGAGTGCGAGTACCGGCTCCGATTCGGGTGCGAACGCCAAGATTTCCTGCTTGAGAGCCGTCAGCCCGCGCTTCTGCAAAGCGGGGTAATCGCGTTCGGGCAGGCCCCAGTACATCGTGCAAAGCCCGTCGCCCATCGGCATCAGGCCGAACAGTTGTCGGTTGCCGCGCACGACTTGCAACAACCGCCCCGGTACCGTCAGCGGCGCGATAAACCAGAGCGTCCCATGAGCGTACTTCCAGGTATGGGCACGCATACCGCAGGCTTCGCGCATCCGCGATCGCGAACCGTCGGCGACGAGTAGAAAGTCGAACGGCCCATGACGGCGCTGGCACGAATCGCGTATCCAAACGCCCTGCGAATCGATCTCGCGCCCCACCGAAACGCAGCCCGTGGCGATGTTCACGTCGCACTTCCCGAGCTGTTCGTGCAGTGCGGTGAACAACGTGCCGCGATGCACGCCGTACGCGCGACAGTCGGGGCCGTAGTCGGCATAGCGGGTGCAAATGAGCGTCGAGCCGGAGAGTTGCCGCGCGTACAGTTCTTCGAGTGGGGCCGCATGTTGCAGGACGTGTTCGCGGAGGCCGAGGTGTTGGAGGACCGTCTGCCCGGACTTTTGGAGAAGGATTCCCGCCCCCTTCGCCCCGAGTTCGGGTGCCTGTTCGACGATGGTCACGCGATGGCCATCGCGTGCCAGAAATAACGCCGCCGCCGCGCCCGCAACGCCGCAGCCGACGATCCCAATTCGATACGTGTGGGACATCGGCCGCACCTCCGGGAATGTCGCGTTACTTCGGTTTCGCCGTCAGGAGTTCGAGCTTCATCTCTTTGAATCGCACTTCCATCGGCCCGCCGCTATGGACTTGGAACGCGATCAGACCTCGGCGTGCGAGCAAATCGTCTTGCGGGTAATCGGTGCAGATCGTGCCGTTGATGCGAATGCGTACCGTCCCCTGGTACGCTTCGATCGAGTAGTCGTTCCAATCGTCGGGTTTCACGAGCGTTTCGCCGCCAACTTTTGCTAACAAACCACGGCCACTTTCCTCGTACAGTTTGCCCCACCAGCCCGCGCCGATGTCGGCTTGCGGCCCGCGCATTTCGCCATCGGGCAACGGCACGCTACGAAACTGCACGCCGCTGTTCTCTTTGTTCGGCGTCAATTTGACCTTCAAACTGAGGCGGAAATCGGCCACGTCGAATTGCGACTTTAGGAACGTGTTCCGCTTCAGTCCCGTTTTCGTCTTGCCGACGATCTCGCCGTTCTCGACGCTCCAAACGTCTTTGTCGCCGTCCCAACCGACGAGATCCTTGCCGTTGAAGAAGTCTTTGACGTTCTCCGTCGTCGCCGAAATCGGCACCTGTTGGTTGTGCTTCAGGTACGCAATCAGTGCCTGCAACTCCGTATCGGCGAGCGTCTTCGTCAGATCGTTCGGCATCATCGAGTCAGCCGACGGGGTGCGCTTTTCGACATCGAGCACTGCAAGTATTAGCGTCTCGGTGGCGGTGACGACGGTCAGCGTCGCCTTCGTTTCTTCCTTGATAATGCCCGTAATCACGCGGCCATCGAGCAACTCGAGCTTCGTGGCGGCATACTCTTTCGGAATGACGGCGGAGGGGTCGAAGATGTTTTCGAGTAGGTAGTTAAGGTCTGCCCGGTTCGCGCCGGTGATCTCCGGCCCGACCTTGCCACCGGTGCCGTAGAGCGTGTGACACTGCGCACACACCTTCGCGTAAATGGCACGCCCTTGCGACATGTCCGTGCGGGCCAGCGTGGCCGGTGACAGCTTCTTCGCCCAGTCGGCAATCAGTTTCTTGCGGTCGGCGGGCGTATCGCGAACGGTCCCCCAGACTGACGCGATCTTTGCTGACAATGCGGTGTCGCCGATGTTTCGGAGCTGGCGAATCGTCTCGGCAGGAATGTCCGACGCGGGTAGCGTCTTGGCTTCGACGGCACCCAACAACGCGAGCGCGTAACTCGCGCGGCTCGACAGCGTGGCGATGGCATCGCGCTTCTCGGCCGAGCTGAGCATCGGATAAATCGCGAGCAACATCGTCGATGTGCTCTCGTTCTCCTCCACGGCAGCGAGCGCCCGAATACATGTCGCACGCATCGCTTTGTCGGCGAGCATCAGCCGAAGGGAGTTCGGCAACGCTGGGTCTTTTGCTTCGAGTAATGTCGCCAGTGCGGCCTGTCGTTTCGCCACGTCGATTTTCGCATCGAACATCACATCGCGAAGTTCGCCCATCGCCTCGGCGTTGCCGAATTTCACGGCCAGAGATTGCGACAGTTGGCGTACGTCGGCGTTGTCGGTTTTACTCAACTTGGCGTACGTGTCGTTCCAGCCGTTCGGTGCGAAGGTGGTTCGTTTCCCCTTCACCGACTCTTGCAGCCCGTGCAGATATACGAGCTGATGCTCAGCGGATAGGGCCTCGTTCAGGCCTTTGACGAGCGCCATCGTGGCAGCCGGCGTACCGAGCGAACCGACTCGCCGTGCCGCGAACTGAAAGACCAACGGGATCTTCCCATCGGCGGCCAGTTTCAATGCCGTGGCCGGGTCTTCCGCGCAAAGCGGTTCGAGCGCGTACCAGTAAAGATACGGCAGCACGTGATCGTTCGCGTCTTCGGCGTGAGCGAGCAACTCACCGAGAAGCGTCCGTCGCTTCTCGGTCGGAATCCGGCCCGCGACGGTCGCAAGCGTTCGCCGGACCAGTGGCGAGTTGTCGATCTTTGCCGCGGCTTCGTAGAGGTCGTAACGGCCTTCGGAATGAAGCAGACCCCCGCTTCTCAGCGATGCGGACGTGTCGGCACCCGCGAGACGTGTCATCCGGTCGCGTGGGGCACCGGTCACATTTAATGTCCAGAACGCGCGAAGCCGGTTTCGTTCGGATGGCTCGGTTTCGAGGATTTTGAAAGCCGCATCCTGGACGTTGCTCTGTCGCTCCTGCAAAATCCGCCGCGAATGCCGTACCATCCACTCGTTGTCGGAGAGTTGCAGTTTCACCAACTCTTCGTCGCTCTGTTTTTGCAAATCCAGCCCGACGACGGGTTTCGCGTCTTTGTGGCTAATTTTGAAGATACGGCCGTTGGTGCGGTCCCAGATTTCTGGCTCGTTGCGATGGCAAACTTGCTTGTCCGACCAATCGCTGAAGTAGACGTTGCCGTCCGGCCCCGCCTGGATGCTGACGATGATGCAATGCTTGTCGTGGCTGAGTAGGAAGTCCGGATTGCGGTCGCCAACGTAGCTGCTGCCGTTCGGTTTCACGACGTCGACGTTGATGCGGTGCCCGTGAATGTTACCCATGAACAGTTTGCCGTGATACTCTTTCGGCCACGTTCCGCCCTGATAACACAACAGCCCACTGTGCGCGTGACCGCCACCGAGACTGCCGCTAATCGCGTTCCCCGCCCACTGATTCGCGCCCTGCCAGTGCCGGTGTGTGGCGATCGTTTTGATGTCGTCGTAGGTGTACGGGTTGAAGTGCGGCCCCGCTTGGCGCTGGTATCGGCCCCCTTGTACGATGTGCCAAAGGTGCGGAATCACGCAGGCTTCGATGAAGAAATCTCCGTGCGAATTGTAGTCCAACCCCCACGGGTTCGAGGTGCCCTGCGCGAAGACTTCAAACGAGTGCCGCGTCGGGTGATACCGCCAGATGCCCGCGTTGATCGGCGTGCGGTCTGCGTTCTTCGTGCCGGGTTTGCCGACGTTCGAGTGCGTGAACACGCCGTGACAACCGTACAGCCAGCCATCCGGCCCCCAGATGAAACTGTTCAGGGTTTCGTGCGTGTCTTCGTAGCCGAAACCATCGAGGAGAATTTTCGGCTCGCCCGCTTTGTCGTTCGCATCGGTGGGGATGAACAGCATGTACGGCGCGGCCCCGACCCAGACGCCGCCGAAGCCATACTCGATGCCCGAAACGAGGTTCAGGCCTTCGAAGAAGACGGTCTTTTTGTCGAACTTGCCATCGCCGTCAGAGTCCTCGAAGATCAAGATTTTATCGCCGAACTTGCGATCTTTTAGCACGGGGCCAGGCTCGGCGTTCCGCTTCGGGTAGGTGTACGCCTCGACCACCCACAACCGCCCGCGATCGTCGAAGCAGAACGCAATCGGCTGGTGCAGATCGGGTTCACCCGCGAACAGCGACACCGAAAAATCCTTCGGCACCGTCATGTTCTTCGCCGCATCTTCGGGCTTCTGCCCCGCGTATTTGTAATCGTCGGGCACCGCCGCTTGTGCCGCACGCTCGGGGACTTTCGGCTTCTCCGCGTGGAAGCGGAAATCGTCGAAGTTGATGTGCCCCCAGTGGCCGCTATGTTTGTCGACGATGCGGATCTGGATCTCTTTGCCGTGCCACTTCGTCAAATCGAACGCCACCCGTTTCAGGTTCTCGCTGTCCTCGCCGCTCGCACGGAAAATCACTTCCTTCGTGTCGATGGCGACAATCTCGACGCACGTATCCTTCACGTGCGAACCGCCACCGATCAGGAAACTGCCCCACGGGTGCGTCACCGCGAATGGCACACTCGTCAGCGTGCCTTGCGGTTTGTCGCCGAGTGTCTCGTAGCTGCCGATCCAGAATTTCCCTTGATGCTCGGATTTGCTATCCGCACGCCGTGGCGCGACCGTGTCGCCCGCAATCGGCTGACCGGTGAACGCCTCGCCGGTGGCAGTCCAGTCTTGCAGCGTACCCGTCTCGAAGTCGAGATTGAGCGGCTTGCCGCTCTTGCCAACGGGCGTCACACCCGCAACGGTATCCGCCGACGGGATCGCCAGTATCAGCGTGAAGAGGAGTGCGTTCATGCGGGGAACTCAAAGTGGCGGGAGATTGTTGGGGTTTATGTAACCGTAATGCGCGGCGAGAACAAGTACCGGCAAGACTTCGTCGAAGTGATTCGTTTCACTCGATCCAGTCGTTCAAAAACTCTTTGCCGAAGCGTTCGCTGAACGCGGTCGCGCCGGGCTTCATCAGGTGGTGGCCATCGGCGAAGGCATCTTCGGGCAACCAGTCGGAGGCATCGACGACGGGCGTGCCATACTCGCGGGTGAGATCTTGCAGATAAGCCGAGATCGTAGCGTTCGCTTGCGGTGTGTACCACGCGCGGAACGCGGGTGACTCCGGCATCCGGTAGAACGCGAGCCGAATGTTTTCGCGTCGACATAGCTGAATCACATCGCGAATCGCACGATCCGGCAACGGCGAGATGTGGTAGTTTTGCAAGATCCATTCGTACTGCTGCCGCGCGTGTGCCCGTCCGCGTTCGCGCGTCTCCGCCGGGATCGTCTCGAATGGGTACGGCAACCAGCCGTTGCAGTCGAGCATTCGCCACTGGAAATCGACGCGATTCTGCCACGGGAGAAATCCCGGCAGCCAGTGGCTGAGCAACAGAAACCGATACGTGTGCCACGGCAACACGCGGTATGTCGCCCAACGGCGGTAGAGTGACGATGGGTTGTCAGTATACGATTCGAGATGTCGAATATCGGCCAAGCCGAGGCGACTCGCGCCGTCGTGCGTGAACTGTTCGAGCGTACCATCTTGCATCAGCGATGTCGGCATGATCTCCATGAGGATCGCGTTCGGCTTCACACCGGCGGCCAACATTCGCTTCACATTCAACAGCACTTGCACCGGCCCGCTGCCAGCCTGCGCGAGGTTGTACATCGCGACCGAATCGCTCATTACGCTCGGCCGGAAGCCCATTTGCGTACGCGAACTGCCCACAGCCACGATCAGTTTGCGTTCGCCGCGCGTACGATCGAGTTCGCGAAGGGCCGCGATTCGCCAGCCATATTCGGGGTCGCGCCAGTGCGATTTGACCGTCTCCAGTGCCACGATCATTCCGACATGTAGCAGCAGTACGCAGGCCAGCGCGACGCCGACGGCGCGGCGTGCGCGTTGGGTTCGCGATGGCGTGGCGGTTGCGATTCGCGACCGGAACCGGATCGGTAACGAGAGCCGGATCACGGGCGGCCTCGCGTTAAATCCGGGTATGCGGCCGCGATGGCGGGGCCGATCTTTTCGGAGAAGATCGCCGCGCCGTTTTGCGTCATGTGGAAGCCATCGGCGATCTGCGGATCGGGCACCCAGTCGCGGGCATCGATCAGCGGTACGCCGTATTCCGCACGAATTTTCGCGAGGTATTCATCGCCGATCCGCTTCGCCGCCGGGGTGTACCAACTGCGAAACTCGGTCGATTCCGGCAGCCAAAGTAACGACACGGGGATGCCGCGCGATTGGCACGTTTCGATCAGTTCGCGCGTGGCCCGGTCGGCGATCGGGCTGATGCAGAAATCGCGGAACAGTGGCTCGTAGTAGCCCGTCGATAGCTTGAGCCGGAGTGCGCGTTCGGCCTCCGGTGGGTCTTCGTCGTAGCCCGGCAGCCAGCCCCAGCCATCGAGTTTATGCCAGCCGCCATCGAGACGCCGATCGTACGTCAACCAACCCGGTACGATCTGACTGACGATCCGCAGCCGATGTTCATACCACGGTTTCCGGCGGATCTGTCGCATCGTCACTTCGGTCGATTCGTGCGCCCCGAAATAATCGCGAATGAACGGGATATCCTGCTTCAACAACCGATGTTTGTCGATCCGCAATTCTTCGAGGTACGGCCCATCTTCGCGCATGAACGCGGGCCAGTATTCCAGCACGACCGCGTCGGGCCGAATGCCATCGTGCAACCAGCGCCGTAACGCCATCACTTGCATCACCGGCCCACTGCCGACGATGGCTCCGTTGAACAACAGTGGCCGATCTGCGACGGCGTTCGGGATGTCCGGCCGCAGCCCCATCGCGGTTCGCGAACTGCCGAGGCACAGCACCATCGGACGGCCGGGGTTCTCCGCCGCTCGCGCCTTCCAGTGCGAAAGCCGTCGCCCGTATTCGGGGTCGCGCAGTTGCGCGAACAGCGAATCCATGCTGAAAGACAAGCCGAAATTCGACGCGAGCAACACGAAGGCGAACGCGAGTACCGTCGTGCGTGCGGACTTGCGGCGCGACGGTTTCGTCGGGCGCGCAGGCACATCGACGACGACAATCGCAAACGATTTGACGAGCCGTACGAGCAGGGGTGTTGTCGTCGTCGGGTTCATCGCGTGCCCTCATTCGATTGCCACGTTCGTTGAAATTCCGTCGCAAACCAATCGGTGAAAATCGCGCCGCCGGCGGGTGTCGGGTGGTGGCCATCGGCGAGTTCGCCATCGGGGATCGCATCGCGGGCGTTCAAAACGGTGACGGCAAATTCACGGCGAAGCTCGTCGATGAACGCCGCAATTTGTTTTGCGCCGTCGGGGCCGTACTGCCGTTGAAACGCGAGCGATTCGGGCGTGACGAGGAGCGCCGCACGAAGCCCGGCGGCCTTGCAAATCGCGAGCGAATCGCGAAGTGCCGCCGCACCGGGGCCGCCGACGCGGTACCCCGTGAAGACATCGCGATACTGCGCGAGCGTGCGTTGAAACGCAATTGGACGCTCGTGCATTGGCAGTTCGATACCCGGCACGAAGCCGAAGTCGTCGTGTTGCGCACCGAGCGTCAGGCCGAACGGGCACGGCAGCCAGACGGTCGCGTAGCGGTTGAGTGCGGGCATCCGGTAGGCGTGTGTGGCCGTCAGGTACGCCTTCGCGCCGAACGACGGCGGATACTCCGGCGCGAAACCGTAACGTGCGAGTTGTTCGCACTCGCCGAGTCGCAACCGGTACCCGTGCAGCCAGCGGCGTTCGAGCAAAAACTCGCTATCGCCAGTGCCGACGAGCGCGGGATGCAGTTCGAGTACAATGCAATCGGCACGCACGCCCGCATCGATTAATCGCTTCAGATACAGCGAATTCGTCAACGGTCCGGCACCCGACGTCCCGAAGTTGTACGCGATCGCGGGGTGGCCGTACGCGGCCGAGAGTTTCTCGGATAGGCGTTTCGCATCGAACGAGAGGTGCAGCCGCGAACTGCCAATCGCGAGGATTCGCAACGCCGTGTTGTCGTCGTTCCAGAACGCGGTGTGCTTCTGGAACCGCTCGAATTTTTCGTGGAACAGCGGATCGCGCAGTGGCAGCCATTCGCGTTGCACGACCGTGGCGAATGCAAGTTGCACGATCAGGAACGCAAACGCCGCAAACGCAATCGCACGCCGTGCGCGATGTACGCGCGGCACATTCGCGGTCCGTGTTGGTACGACCACGACGTGCGGCGTTCGCAACTGCCAGTGCGTTGTCAGTCGTTGCAAAATCGCGTTCAACGCGCTCCTCGTTTCGCGTTTTTGGCGTGCCACGGAATCAACACATCGCGGGCCAGTCGTTCGGAGAATCGCTCGGCACCCGGCCGCAACAAATGGTGCCCGTCGGTGAATTGGTCATCCGGTACCCAATCGCTCGCCAGTATCATTTCGCAGCCATATTCGCGGTTCAGGTCGGCGTACAGCGATGTCAACCGACGATTCACCTCCGGCGAATACCACGAGCGAAACTCGACGCTTTCGGGCATCTGTAACAGCTTCACGGTGATACCGCGTTCATTGCAAACTCGCAGCAATTCGCGGAGTGCCGCCACCGCGTGGCCGTTCGGTTGCAGATTATGCAACACCGCGAAATACTCGTTCTTCGCATGGATCGCCCCGATGGCGCGTTCTTCGGGGGTGCTGAAATCGCGGAGTGGCGTGCCCCACCCGCAACGGTCGGTGCCGCGGCTCCAGTCGAAGCGACATTGCCACGGAATCCAGCTTTGCACGACGCGGCCGAGTAGCTGAAATCGCAGCGCGTACCACGGGTTGAACGTCGCCCCACGCCAGCGCGCCGTCACTTCGGCTTCGTCGAATCCGTACTTCACCACGAGCGGAATTTCCCGGTGCGTCAGCCGTTCGCCGAACACCCAGTAGCGTTCGAGCGGCCCCGTATTCGCGTTCGCCAACATGCTCGGAAGGATCTCGAGTACCAGCAAATCGGGCGTCGCGCCGTCTTCGATGAGGCGTTTCAAATAGATCAGGTGCGTGATCGGCCCGGATGCGGGAATGCCGTAGTTGAACGCCGCAATCGGGCGGCCCGTTTCGCGCAGCACGGTGTCTTCGATGTGAATGCCGTGGAAGCCGAAACCGGTGCGCGAGGTGCCGAGCATGACGACGAGCGGAGCCGTGCCGAGCTTCGGCTGCAACTTCACGAGCTTGTCGCCGTAAAACGGATCGCGAATCCGCGGATACGCTTCGGAGGTCACGCCGAGGCCGAGGCTGAGTAGCAGGAAACAGGCTAAGCCCGCAATCACCGCCCGCTTCGCCGTGCGCCGGCGCGACGCGACTGACACCGGCCTGGCAGTGCGCGCATTTTGCCAACGAACGAACGCGAACGGTCGCGAGAACAAGCGCATCGCGACTCCGATCAGAACGTAAAGTAGATAAACGACTTACCGGAATCGGGTGCCAACACCATCGCGGTAATCAGGCAGACGGCATACCCCGCACCCAGCACCGACGCCGGCGCACGCTCCCAGATTTTCTGCCAATATCCGCGTGCCACCAGCAGATGGCACATCAGCACGAACACCACCGTGTACCACAAACTGCGGTTGTGCAGCGGCAGCGTCATCCCTTCGTACAGGCCGAACATCCGTTCGAGCATCACGATCGCTTTGCCCCATTCCGGACGGAAGAACACCCAGCACAGCGAGACACAGATGTACGTGACGAAGACGCGCGAAGCGGTGCCAACCCACGTGTTCAGGTACGCTTCGACGACTGGCTTCGTCTCGCACCACGCGCGGAACTGCCGATGTGCGATCAGCATCGTGCCGTGGAGTAAACCCCAGACGATGTACGTCCAGTTCGCCCCGTGCCAGAGGCCGCCGAGCACCATCGTGATGAGCAAGTTGCGGTTCGTCGCCCACCCGCTACTGCGACTGCCACCGAGCGGGATGAACACGTAATCGCGGAGCCACGTCGATAAACTGATGTGCCAACGCCGCCAGAACTCGGAGACGTTCGCGGACAAGTACGGCATGTTGAAGTTCCGCGCGAGCTTGTAACCGAACATGTGCGCCGTGCCGATGGCCATGTCCGAATAGCCGGAGAAATCGCAATAAATGCGGAGCGCGTACGCCATCAGCGCCAGCCAAAGTGCGCCGGTGCTGTAAAATTCCGGGTTGAGGAACGGCCCCGGTTGCCCCGCCGTGCCATCGGTGAACACGGCCATGCGGTCGGCGATGGCGAGCTTCTTGAACGCGCCGAGTAGGAACAGTTGCAACCCGATTTGCACGCGCAGCCAGTTCCAACGTTTGCGGCGGTGCGCCTGTTTCAGGAAGTCGCCCGCACGCACGATCGGCCCCGCCACGAGGTGCGGAAAGAACAGGATAAACAGCAGGAAATGCGGCAAACTGCGTTCGGCACGGATCTTTCGTTTGTACACATCGACGGCATAACTGATCGCCTCGAAGGTGTAAAACGAGATGCCGAACGGCACGAGAATATCCATCGGGTTCAGCTTCGAATAATTCGCATCGAGGCCGAAGCGACCGAGCGATTCGTGCAGCTCATTGAGGAAGAACCCGCGATACTTGAAGTAGCAGAGCACGCCGAGGTTCATGCACACACTGGCCCAGACAATCGCTTTGCGCAACCGTGGCCGCTGGCTCGAATCCATCCAGCGCGCGAACAGGAAGTCGGCGAGCGTCGTGACCGTAACGAGTAGCGCGAGGCTCGCATTCCACGCCGCGTAAAAGTGGAAACTGGCGATGACCAGCAGCCAGACGCGCGACGTGTTGAACCGCCGTGGCGTGAGCCAATACGCGATCGCCACGACGAGAAAGAACAGCAAGAACCCTTGCGTATGAAAGAACGGCTCGGGGAGTTGCTCGTGCAGCCAACGGAAGTACGGCCACTCGCTGGCCCAGCGGGCCGTCTCGATCCGGTCCGGCGACCGGCGGAGTTCCTCGACCGTCTGGCCGAGGGCAACGGTATTTGTGAACAGCATCGCGACATCCCCGTCTGGCGGCGCAAAGTCGCACCGAACGGCGGATGCTAACGGATTCGCGAAACGTCAGTCAACCCCGAGCGAAATGGTCGCTCAATTCGCGTTCGTCCGTTACGTGCTGGGGAACCAATACCATAAACGAAGGTCCGTCGTCGGTTCGCGAGAGAAAAAGTATGGCCGCCCCCGACGCGCATCACCCCGACGCTCTTCCTCGGGCATATGCCGGGTGGCGTCGTCGGATGCTCGTCGCCGCGCTCGTGGCCACAGTCGTCGGCCACGCCTCGCACGGCGCGACGGCGGAATTCCGCGTCGAGTTTGAAGGCGGACGGCCCTCTCTGTGGCTCGTTCTCCAGCTGTTGGTACTCGCGGCAGGCTCCTTCGGCCCAAGCCTCGTGGGTGCCGTCCTGGTACTGACCGCGATCGGGGCGTGGCGGCAACTCGGCGTTTCCTGTCGGCTCGCACGGTGGGGCTGGATCGTCTGGGTGCTGGGGCCGCTGCCTATCCTGCTGCTGCCGGTATCGAACATCTTCGGACTGGACGCAGGCGACGCACTAAAAACCTCCGTCGGCCAGGTCCGCCATCTCCTGACGGTGACTGCTCCAGCGTTCTTCGCCCTACTCCCCGGTGCCCTCCAATCCGCCCTGGTGCTCAAGCGGTTTCTCCCCGGATCCCGTGCATCAGGGTATATCACGCTGCTCGCGGCCCCGGCCTGTACCGCCGCTTACCTGCTACCCCTCGGAGTGTTGGCACAGGTCGCGTTCCACACCGGGCTTTACTTTGGCCTGCTGCTGCTTGCCTGCTCGCCCCTCATCCCACTGCTGGCGGTCGGCAGGCTCCTTCGTCGCATCACCCCCGGTCAGTCGGCCCGCCTCGTCAGGAACATCGGTTGGGGCCAAGGGCTTCTTGCCGCGGTTGGGGCGCTGATGCTCGCCGGGTGGGCAGGGGAACACCCACTGCTGAGAGCCTGGCTCGGGCAGGTCGATTCCATTTGGGTGCTCGGCGTGGTGGCAAAAGTGCTGGCCAGCAAGTGGCTAACGACCATCGTCGTGACCGACCTGTCGGTCGCAATGCTGCATCACGAACGGGATGCTGCCCGTGCATTCGCGGGCACAGCCGACGAGGAAGCCCTCGTTCGGAGGCTCGAGATTCTGGGCGGTGCAATGCAATCCACTTCCGTTGCATCAAAACGGAAGGCATAACGGAGTGACGAATGAGGCTCAATCGTATCGGCAAACTCGTCGGGCTGGTGGTTCTGGTCGGCATGACCGGATTTGCATTCATTCGGTATTTTGCGATGCAAAAGGGTGACGAGCGCGTGATCCGTTTCTGGCACCCTTACACACAGCCTCAGCGCACCGAGGTGATGAAAAAGACGGCCGCCGAGTTCGAGCGGGTCAATCCGGGGGTCCGGGTTCAGATCGAAAGCGTACCGTGGGCCAACGTCAACGAGCGTTGGCGGGCCGCGCATGCCGAAGGCACGCTGCCCGATGTCGGCGTGGGTAACCCTCCCGATTACATCGACATGTGGCAGACCGGTGCCATCCACCCGCTGGACGATGTGGTCGCCGCCCTCGGCGGAGACGAGCGATTCGTACCAGGGCTTCTCGACCGCCACACGCGATTTCAAGGCAAGACGTTGGCGATCCCGCATTACATGCACGCACTCGTCTTGCTTTACCGCAAAGATCTGCTGAAGGAAAAAGGCCTCGAACCACCCGTAACCTGGGACGACCTGTTGCGCGTGGCGACGGCACTGAACGCGCCGCCGGATCGCTACGGGTTCCAGCAGTTGTGGAGCCGCAAAGACTGGAACAGCATCCCCTGGGTGCTGTACCCGCTGATGCGGTCGAACGGCGGCGAGTTCTTCGACAAAGACGGGAAAGTGGCGTTCGACACGCCGGAAAACGTCGAAGCGGTTCGATTCCTGATCCGGCTCTACAAAGGAGCCTCTTCTTCGGCCGCGTTCGATCTGGAGCGGAACAAGGACCAGATCGAAGTGTTGTCGAAAGGCCGTACCGCCCTCGACATGGGGACGCTGTACGGGATCCCGCAGCTCGAGATGGAGAACCCGGCGGTCGGCAATCAACTGGTGGCGACGTACCCGCCGCGGAAGAAACAGGTGGGGTGGCAAACCTTCGCGAACTGCCTCGTCCTCTTCAAAGGGAAGAACCCCGAGGACGGGAAACGCTGGATCCAGTTCCTCCTTCAGGACGAGCAGTACAGTCGCTTTTTGCACAGCCTGCCTGGTGCGATGATGCCCGTGACGAACGCGGTCGATCAATCCGGGGAGTTCTGGGCGCATCCGTTTTTCCAGAAACACCGCGACGAGGTGAAGATTCTCCAGGAAGGTGTTGCGAAAGGGTCATTCCCAGGAACCAGTTATGGACTTCACGCCAACATCGGACTGCTGGCGGAATCCGACGCATTACCGCGAATGCTCGAACGGATCGTCAAAGAGAACGTCGATGTCGAGAAGGCCGTGACTCTGGCGCAAGCGCAATTCGAGTCGGACTTGGTCCGTATCCAAGCGCGCCGCGAGAGTTCGACCGGTAAACGCTGATGCCACTCGGACGGATTCCGAGCGAACCCGTCTGATCTCACGCATACGCCAGCAGCGCCGTGCGGAATGCCAGTGCATACTGGTTTTGTAGGTCGAGCCGGATGCTTTGGGTGGGCACCGACAGTGCATTCGCGTTTTGAAGTTGCGCTGAATTGCAGTTTAGACACAGGTTCTTGGAACACTTGCGTTTCCAAATGTCAATCTTTCGGCCTGTAGGGCCGATTCCGTCAGCCCAAGGCAAAGCCTTGGGGATCGGAGTGGGAATGTTCATCGGCCCTGAAGGGGCCGTTCAAGGTGCAACGCCGACGCGATCGATCTTACCCTTCCGCACCGCCCGGTTTGCGGCAAGGTTTTGCAGACAGGTGAGGCCTGAACGGCCCCTTTCAGGGCCGAATCGTGGGTGATGCGTGATTCCCAAGGCGTTGCCTTGGGCTGTAAGAACGAGCCATTCAGGCTCGAAGACAGTCTGAAAATGCTACCCGAATCGCAAACAGCGCAACTTCAAAACTAGCGCGCGGGGCAAAAATACCATGCGGGCTTTTGTCGTTGCCGTTCTGTCGGTGCCCACATCGCAACGCCTCGCCGGTCACTCGCCATTCTCATTGCCAACTCACTCTTGACACGCGAAAGACTCTCGCGTATCCTTCGCCTAAAGTTTTAGTTTTACGGTGCCAATGGGCATCTGAGGCTCCACCTGTGGACGAACTGCCAACACCGACGGCCCGCGAATTGGAAATCCTGAAGGTGCTCTGGGAGCACGGGCCGAAGAGCGTCAGCGAGGTGCATCGCCTCATTAAAACGGGCGACGGCAAGAACCCGCACACGAACACCGTACAAACGCTGATGCGCCTCATGGAAGCCAAAGGGCTGGCGAAACACACGCTCGATGGGCGCACGTTCGTTTACGCGCCGCTGTTCAGCCGCGAACAATCGGCCACGCGATTCCTCGACCGCGTGTTCGATGGGGCCGCGTCGCAGTTGGTCATGACGCTTCTAAAAGCCGAGCGAATCCCGCCCGAGGAACTCGAGCAGATGCGAAAACTGATCGCCGACGCGAAGAAAAAAGCGAACGGCTAACCCGGTTCCGATGCGAGGTCGTTATGGGTTCCCACTGGCAACAGATCGGCGGTTGGTTACTTCAGATCGCAGTCATCGGCACCGTCGTGCTGGGTGCGGTCGCGCTCGGTTTGCGCGGAATGCGCTTGCCGCAACATCGGCACCGGCTGGTCGCAAAGGGTAAAGCGAACTCGTCCTCGTCGATGGCGTTAACGGTTACCAACGACGATTTCACTATCGACTCGACGAAAGACAACGTCAAAATCCACATCGCTGGAAAGCTCGTCGAAGGCAAGGCGATCCCCTCGCAGATCACCGTCGTGAACGGGGAATTCAAGCACGACGCGAATACGTTCGACGACATCCCTGCCGCACACAAAGATGCGGTGCAGTTGTTGTTAAAGACCGTGGAGTAAGTGACGTAATCGCGTTCGCTCGTTCCGCCGGGACAAGCCCGGCGGCTCGTCGGATGTGGGATTATTCCACGTGCCGTTTATACAATTCGCTTCATGCACCCTCGGAATGCTTCGCTCGATCTCCTCCGGGCACTCGCCATACTCATGGTGTTGGCCACGCACATCGCGAACTCGTTCGCACGGGGTACGCCGCTGGCGAATTGGCTCAGCGTCGGTGGGCGGGGCGTCGATTTGTTCTTCGTGCTCAGCGGCTGGCTGCTCGGGTCGCAACTCTTTCGCGAAGTGCGTTCGACCGGCAGCGTGGATGTGAAACGCTTCTGGATTCGCCGCTGGCTACGCACACTCCCCGCCTATTATGCGGTGTTGATCGCGACATTTGCGCAACTCATCGTGCAAGGCAAAGCGAACCTCATCGACTGGCGCTACCTCGTCTTTTTGCAAAATTACCTTCCCGAGATGCCGTATTTGGGCGTGACGTGGTCGCTGTGCGTCGAGGAACATTTTTACCTCGCGATCGCCCCCGCAATCCTGTTCGCGTTCCGCTATCGTTGGGCGTTCGTACTCGTGGCACTCGCGGTTGTCGCGTTGATCGTCGCGCATATTCTCGGGTACTACACGCATCGCGCGGACTATCACATGCGCGAAACGCACGTCGTGTTCGTGCAGTGCCTGACGGGGGTGATGCTGGCGGGAATCGCCGAGTTTCGCTCGCGCATGTGGCACGCATTGCGAAAAGTATCGGGTATCTGGGCACTGCTTTCGCTTTTGCTGATTCTGGTCGCTTCGTGGAATCGCACTTACGGCAACTGGATATTACCCGACTGGGGCACCGGCGGTTGGGCGTTCCTGTTCGCCGGGTGGATCGTCCTCGCGAACTCGTCCGCATTCTGGCGAACGGCGGTGAAATCGCGTGCGATCTCGTTCGTAGCGCTTCGCGCGTATTCGATCTATCTCGTTCACACCGAAGCGATTCGCGCCGCCGAAAAATTGCACGCACTACCCACGGAATTGCAAGCCATACTGGCCGTGGCGTTGGCGTTCGCCGGAGCGGAGATTCTCTATCGTGCGGTCGAACGCCCGTGCTACCGGTTGCGGGATCGCTGGGCGAAACCGCATCATTCCTCGGCTTCGTCGTCCTCGGGTTCTTCGCTCGTTCGTTGACCGAACATGTTCGCGATCGCGATCAAAACGTGCGGGTTCGGTATCGCGGAGACATCCTTGGCGAACCACGGCAACCAGCCTCCGTGCCGCTTCACGGCGAACGATTTTTGCGAAATCGTGATCTCTTTAATCTCCGCCCACGGCAGTAATCGCTTGCCGTTGAACAACCCCGCCGGTGTGGCGAGGAGATCGCCGAACGGCACGGTTCGCCCCGATGCCAACTCGGAAAGCACATTCGGCCAGAGGATTGCGAACGTCTCGCGCTGGATGCGTTCCGCCAATGCCGGATAGTCCGCGAGTGCCGAACTGATCCGCGTGGGGGTATCCTCCTCCGACGAGATTTCGATCCACGTCGTCCAGACCATTACGTTCGGCGCAGCAATCGGCAACCAACAGACAGCGACCGCGCCATCGGTATCGCGCTCGATAATCGGCACCGTCCCCGCGACGCGGATTTTGACGATGTCTACGCTCTTCCAGGTAATCGATTCGACTTCGCCATCTTGCAATCGCAGCAGTCCCGTCGGGTAAATCAGTACGCGCAAACGACGGCTACGAAACATCGCCCGCAACAACCCGACGCCGAGAATTGGCGGCAAAATCAAGAGTTCGAACTGCACGTGCCCGAATCGACCGGGGCCATGTACCCACCAGAAATAGTTCGCGACGACGCCGTAGATCATCAGGCCGATGCCCGCAAACAGCTTGACGCGCAACCGACTCCGACTGACGCGGAACAGCGCATCGGGTTCGCCGAGGGCGCGCGTCGCCACCGCGATGTCGGCATCGTTTTCCCATTCGTTCGTATTATCGGCAACTTCGCTCGGCTCCATACCGCAACTCTCGGGGAACGGACGGTCGGACGCTGATATACTAGTATTCCTACCGCTTCGTCGAGTGACGTTGCGGTGGCTTTTCCCTCTCTCCGTTTGGTGCGACCGATGTTACTCGTGATGCAAACGAACGCGACCGATGCCCAAATCGACCGGGCCGTCGAAGCGATTCGCAACCAGGGCCTGACCCCGCACCCGCTGCCCGGTGCCACCCGCACCGCCATCGGCATGACCGGCAACACCGCCGCCGTCGATAAAGCCTTATTTGAAGCGATCGCCGGAGTCGAAGAGTGCATTCGCGTCACCAAACCGTACAAGCTCGCCAGCCGCGAAATGCACCGCGAAGATACCGTCATTCACACGCCGCAGACCGAAATCGGGCCGACGCAGTTTACGATTGTGGGCGGGCCGTGCTCGGTCGAGAGCGAGAAATTGATCTTCGAGACGGCCGAGTTTCTGCTTTCGCACGGCGTGAAGTTGCTGCGTGCCGGGGCGTTCAAACCGCGAACCAGCCCGTACGCCTATCAGGGGATGGGCATCGAAGGATTGGAAATCTTGAAGAAGGTGCGCGACAAAACCGGCATCGGCATCGTCACCGAACTCATGGATACCGAGCATGCCGACGCCGTCGAAGAGGCATCGGACATCATCCAGATCGGCACGCGGAACATGCAGAATTTCAGCTTGCTGAAGCGCGTGAGCAAGTGCCGGAAACCGGTGCTCTTGAAGCGCGGCATGAGCGCGACGCTCGAAGAGTGGCTGATGGCTGCCGAGTACATCATGGCGGGCGGAAACTATCAGGTGATCTTGTGCGAACGCGGCGTGCGAACCTTCGCCGACCACTCGCGGAACACGCTCGATTTGTCGGTGATTCCACCCGCGAAAACGCTCAGCCATTTGCCGATCTTCGTCGACCCGAGCCACGGCACCGGCAAGCGCGCGTACGTGCCCGCAATGGCACTCGCGGGGTTAGCATCGGGAGCCGACGGCTTGCTGATCGAAGTCCACCCCGACCCCGACCGCGCCATGTCCGACGGCGCACAATCGCTCGATTTTAAGGGCTTCGCCGAGTTGATTCACCAACTGCGTGCCTTCGCGAAATTGTTAGGCCGGGCGATGTAGCGTTTCGCATCCGAACTCTGCCGAATCTGCGTGTTGCCCCGGTTTTGCCCGGCAAGCCACACGCCGGTTCGACATTCTGCCGGTACTTTCCCCTTCGCCTCAAGCCACTCCGCGATGACAATGAAGGTGGTAACTTACCTTCACTCGGAGTGCGTCGCTCATGTCGGCCACGCTGCGGTTGCGGCTCGATGCGGTCGCCCTGTCGTCGTTCGCGGCACTGGGCCTGTTCGCGTTCGCGCTGGCCACGTACCCGCCGCTGACCGGGTTACGCGAACGCATTCCAGAATCGACGACGCTGATCGCGCCCGTGGCGAACGCGCTCGGCTTCGCCGCGATGATCCTCGCAATCGGCTGGTTTTGCCTGACGGTGCTTTACGTGAAGCGGCGTGGCACCGGGCGGCTGTTCGCACGGTGCCTCGGCTGGCTGATCCTGATTGCATCTTCCGCGACTGCCATCGACATGACCGCGCATCGCCTCACGCTTCCGCCCGCATCGGCGTACGGCCACGGTGGCTCGATCGGTGCGTACCTGCGCTTCGTGTTCGACGATCGCGCGGTCCCGTATCCCGTGCTCATCGCCTGCGGTTTCATCGGGGTAATGCTGGCTGCTGATAACCTCATTCGGTCGTTACTCCGCACGGTCTGGCTCGCGATTCGCGGCATCGCTATCGGAGCGAAGGCGAGCAATGCGTTCGTGGAAAACCGCACGAATCACGTCATCGAAAGCATTCAGAAGAAGCGAGAAGAACGTGCCGCTGTCGTGAATTTGACACCCGTGGAAACGGTGCCGATCCCGATTCACAAACCGCCCGAGTTACGGCTCGTCCCACGCGACGACGACGAACCGAACGAGATTCCAATCGAGCGCGCCCCGTTGGTGATTACTCGCCCCGCGATTGCGGAAACGGAAACCGTCGTCGATTTTGAACTGCCGCCGCTGACGCTCCTCAACGACCCCGATGCGTTTGCGGTCGAGGATCACGAATCGAAGCTTCGCGAGCGTGCGGTGCTTCTAGAAAAGACGTTTATGGACTTCGGCCTGACGATCAAAGTCGTCGGCATCCACACCGGGCCGGTGATTACGCAGTACGAAATCTCGCTCGAAACCGGTTTGCGTCTCAGCAAAGTGACGACGCTTTCGGACGACCTCGCACTGAAGCTGAAAGTCTCCAGCGTGCGGATCGTCGCGCCGTTACCGGGCCGCGACACGGTGGGTATCGAGGTGCCGAACGAGCATCGCCAGACGGTGCGCTTGAAGGAACTGATCGCCGCCACGACCGCGAAGGCGAGCAAGATGAAACTGCCGATCTTCGTCGGGAAAGACGTCGAAGGCCGCGCGTTGGTCTACGACCTCGCAACGATGCCGCACCTGCTGATCGCGGGCCGCACCGGTACCGGCAAGTCGGTCTGCCTCAACGCGATCATCCTCAGCTTGCTCTACACGCGCAAGCCCGACGAATGCCGGATGATCATGATCGATCCGAAGAAAGTCGAGCTATCCGAGTACGGGAAAATCCCACACCTGATGCACCCCGTCGTCACCGACGACAAGAAAGCCGAAGCGATTCTGGCGTGGGCCGTCGACAAAATGGAAGAGCGTTACGAGTGGCTTCGCCGTGCCCGCGTGCGCAACATCGCGAGCTTCAACGAACTCGGCACCACGGAGATTTTACGCCGCATCGACCCCGTCAGCGAAGACGAACGCAAGGCGGTCCCGCGGAGTATGCCGTACATCGTCATCATCATCGACGAAGTCGGCGATTTGTTGATGTCGATGAAAAAGGAAGTCGAATCGCACATCATCCGGCTCGCGCAAAAGTCGCGCGCGGCGGGCATTCACATCATGCTCGCGACGCAGAAACCGACGGTCGACGTCATCACGGGGTTGATCAAATCGAACCTACCGGCGCGAATTTGTTTCCAGGTGGCAAGTCGTGCGGATAGCGCCGTCGTCCTCGACGAGAAGGGGGCCGACAAGCTCCTCGGCATGGGCGATATGCTCTTCCTGCAACCCGGCACCAGCACGATCATTCGCGCCCAAGGTGCGTACGTCGACGATGGCGAAATCGAACGCACCGTGACGAACCTCGAATGCGACGAGCCGAATTACGAGAGTGAATTGCTCAATTTGAAGACGAAAGACGCGACGAGCGAAGGCGGCGCGAGCCTCGGCGAGAAGCTACGCGAACGCGACCCGATCTACGAGCAAGCGGTCGAGATCGTCATCCGCGAACAGCGTGGCAGCACCTCGCTGTTGCAACGCGCCCTCGGCATCGGCTACGGCAAAGCGTCGCGATTCATCGACTTCATGGCCGAAGACGGCATCGTCGGCGGCTTCAACGGCAGCAACGCCCGCGAAGTGCTCGTCTCATCCGATGAGTGGGAAACCCGCAAACAAGCCGCCGGGTGAGGGTGAGAAACATGCTGACTTGGAAATCGGAAATCTACAAGAAAACGACGTCGTTTCATGGTCACGTAGAAGGTGATGCCCCTATCGGAGAGGATAAGCTCGTTGACATGTATGAAAAGGTACTCGATGAGCTTGAAGCCCGCGCACCGGAAATTGTATGGGATGTTTTGGTTTGCCAGCTAACCACACAAGCGGCAACGGTGGTCGTACGCCCAGCCGATAAGAACCTTACAGAGGCTTACCAATGTTGTTTCAAAGTCGGCTTTGGATTGGAGTCGTGGTATAGAGATTACGAATCACTTCCCGATCCTGAAGAGGACGAAACAAAGTTCGACAAGGCATATAGCCGCCTTCATAAAAACCAACTCCGTGCTTTAAAAACAGCCATTAACGATCCGCGTGTCAAAAGCCGATTTATCGCTTTGAAACGTCGAGATCACTTCGCAGTGTTTTGTGTCGATGAAGGCGATACACCGATTAGTGATCGCATGGAATTCCTGTGGGGGAACCGCCCTCCGAAACGAGACTATAATACAGCCAAAGAACTGTTCGAACACTTGTTTCGCAAATTGGAAATCATGCCCGACTACTCCATGCGACTCGATGGAGAAAAGGTAATCGCCGTTCATTGGTTTAGTCATAACTTCACCGACAAAAGTGTATCGTTTTTAGCCGAAATTCCTAAACTTGCAGAGCTTTGCATTGACCTCAAAGAATTCATTTTGACGGCAACCCGAGTAACACAATCTGGCGTTGATCGCCTCAAACTCATGCTACCCACTATTAAGTTTACAATCATTACAGACAAGGAATACGTAAGCGGAAACAATCCCTGGTATCAATTCGAGTTATACAAACATCATGTCCAGACATAACCACTGAGAAAACAACCCCATGCCGCACGTTGTCCCCGACGAATGGAAACCCCGGTTGCGGGCGTACCTCCTTGCAACTTTCGGCGTCGAACGCGAGCGGTTATCGGCCAGCGACTTTTCGACCCAAACGGTGCAATTGCAGTTTGAAGATGGCTCATTCGCCCAGTTTCGTTACGCTTTCGTCGTGTTCGACGATCTGGGCGAGCAATGCATGGTGTTCACCGAACATTGCGGGTATCATGTATTCCCAATTAACACCGATGGCGTAAAGGTTTTGCCAACATCCTAATCGCCACCCTCATTGAGTGCGTTTCCAACCGGGTCGACGCGACGAAACACGTTGATCCACGCACCCATAATCTCACTTAAAGAACACGTCCGTCAGCAGCGCCTTGAGGCGTGGGAACTCGGCGTTCGGGTTTCGATCGATTTCATACTGGATGCGGATGCGAGCGATCGCCGCCCCACACTTTCGTTCATCGGATACATCGCTGAGTAACTGAACGGAAAGTGAAGCTTCGAGATCAGCGGGGCGGCCAGCCACGACGGGATCCGCTCGCTTGAGGTGTGTCATCAATTCCGGAATCGCAACCGTGCCGTACTTCTTGAGCGCGCCGTACACCGGGAAAATCCTTTCCGTCGGAGGTATTCTGTTAAACCCTAACGGATCATCGTAATAATCCAAATGTTTTATCAATGCAGGAACGATTGCCATCGGTCGCACAACGCCTGCAATCTTTAGCTGGAGTAACATTTCGGCTTTTCGCTCGGGCTTCCAGTTGCTCTCATCGGCGAAGAATTTTGAGAGAGCAGGTTCTTGCGCGTTGCAAGCGGCAAGGAATGCCGCAGGTTCCATCGGTTTCGGGTCCGGTGGCACGGGCACCATCGACACGAGCAGGGATACGTAAATCGTAAGGGTACCGAACATTGCAAACACCTCCGTGAATGTATGAACGAATCATACACCAAAGCTGCGACTACTTCTTCGCTTTCACGACGATTTCGTACCGTCCTGGCAGGTTCCAGATCGGGGTCGCGCTCGCAGAGTATTGATAATTTTTGAACGAAACGATCTTCCCGCCCTCCTCGGGGAGGAAGTTGCCTCGCTCGCGGATCGTCCCAGGGATCAACATCCCCGACCGAAACTCGAAGACCTGCCGCGGAGTCTCTGACCCCTGACCTCAAATTGAGATCATCGAATCCTGGACCCGTGTACATAATCCATCCCAATTCTTCTAACCCAGGCACATCAAATGCCTCCAGCCGTCTGGTCTGATGGAATTCGCCGTCAGCATCTAACCTACCGACGAGAAGGGACTTATTTCGATAGATTCCCACCAGCCGCTCCGTGTTGGGAACAAACTTGTACTCTACTGGTTGCTTGCTCGTCGCCGCTAAAGCGGCCAAAGCAAACGCCGTCAGGATCATGTTGGTCATGGTCGTTATCTCGCTTGTCACCGAACATTACGAGCACAAAATCGGGAATCGGCAGCGGTTGACCCGTCGGGTAACGGAAGTAGCGACTCACGACGAAGCGCCCCTTGTCGCCACCCTCATTGAGCGTATTTCCCACAGGGTCGACGCGGCGAAACACGTTGATCCACTTCGAGTCGCCACCGACATCGAATATCGCGACGGTATTGCTGTCCGCACCCATAATCGTGTACTGCGACGAGGGATTCAGCGTCATTTTCGCCGAACCCGGCAGCGGTCCCGAACCGTTCAGCGTCAAATTGACGCTCAGTTCCGACACCCCCGGCAGGAACGTCGCGCTGGTGTTGCCACCATAACCGCCAATCGCGAACCCGCTCGGCCCGTTCGGCGTCGGAGTCACGGTATAACTCACCGTCAAATACGAATCGGCCACCGTACGTTTTATCACAAACATCCCACCCTATTCCGGCTTCGGCTTCTGAACCTTCTCTTTGTCCAGGCGTGCCTTCAGTGCGTCTCGGGACTTGGTCACGTTCTTACGTAATGACTCATACGACCCTTGCCATTCTTTCGAATAGTTTTCGGGCTTGGTGACAATGAGCCAGATGTTCAAGGCTGCCAATTCTCGCGGTCCGCCGATTGTTGAAATCGCTTTTGCTGCCGCAACGCCAACGGTAAATTCCTCATCGGCCAGTAGTGCGACAATCGGTGCCGTGTCTAGCTCGCTGCCGATATCACCGAGTAGGGAAACTGCAACGTTGCGAATCGACTTGTCCGAATGCGAAAGTTTGGCCACAGTGGATTCCAGGAAGCGGCTGCGGTCGGCCTTCACAGCCAAGAGAACGATAAAAAGTCGGGTGAGTTCAGTTGGATTTGCATCCCGATCTGCCAAGATGCGCTCGAAACTTGGGAATAACTTCTCTCCGTGCTGCACGAGCAATTTGCGCTCGTCCTTAAACTCAATCGCAGTGAGCATCAGTCGGATTGCACGATCGTTGGGAATATCGTCATTCGATAATGCACACGGGCATATTAATGCACTGAATAATAACGTCGTAACTGCACGGAAGAGATTCATTGCAAACCTTTGGAAATAACGAGTTCCTTACGGTCGTTTGAGTAGGTCTGGTCTGCCATCAGCGGAATATTCGTTTCTGATTAATTTCTGTCAATCGCTTTTGAGCAATACCTTCTATATCTGTATGAAAACCATAACCGTACATCAAGAATGCCTTTGCAAGGTACCCTTCGGTGTGGGTAATACTGTTTAGTAAATTGTGACCGATTTCGTGAGGAATAGTTGCCCATGAGTAAGCGTCACACGCTATGAGAACACTACCCGCATAATTTCCCTCAATTGTCGCAAAGCCTAGCAAACCGGTATCACAATAGTTTGCGAAATACATTTCAATATCATCGGTCGCATCGGTTTTTAGCGTTGTATCGTCGTGTGCGTTTGGCCACTATATGCGACGACGACATTGCCGCTCATCGCGAGCGAGACGGCATCGTTGGCGGTGGGCGCAGTGACGATGGCGGTGCCGACGACTAGCGATTCGGTAATCGTCGCATCGGTGCTGCCGGGGTTCGACGACAGCATCTGGACGTGCCACGTCGCGGGCACATCGCGCGACTCGAATGGCGTAAATCGTGCAAACATGGTTCACTCGGGGAGTGAGTTACTGGCACCATCGTATCCTCTCGTTTCGGAGGATGTCAAACGGATTCGCGGAAACTTTTGTTTTTCCGCACACCCACGCGATTCCCCGAAGTCAAAAAATCGCAGGCGATCCGACGTAAGTGGGAATTCGCGACCTGCGCAAAGTGACGCAAAACGGTCGCGTTTGGACGCATTTCGGTCGCGTTTGGACGCGAAACGGTCGCGTTCGGTCGATTTTCGGTCGCATTCGGTCGATTTTCGACCAGTCGTTTCGGTTGATGCGAAATCGAGAGCCTCGACATAAGCCACGACAGGAATGCAGGATAACGCAAAGCACCTCGAAACCGATCGGCGATTTGCGATCGAAAAGTGGCGTTTTCGGGCCTCAAAAACCGGAAAAACCGGTTTTTGAACCTCCGCAATTGTGACTTACGTCGATTCGGACGTCACTTCATCGGCACGATCGGCGTGATCTGGATCGAGCCGTTATCGTGGCCGGAAAACAGCACCTTGGCATCGGTATCGATGGCGACGGTATAGCCCGGCGATTTGATCTTTGCCGCGAAGATCGACTGGCCCGCAACGATGTCCCAAACCGTCAGCTGCCCCGAGTAGCCACAGACTGCGAGCCGCTTCGCTTTCGTCGCCCAAGCGAGGCCGTAGGGGTCGTCCGTCGTCGGGCCGAGCTTCTTGGTTTCCTTGCCGTCGGCCACATTCCAGACGCGAATCGTGCGGTCGAGGCCAATCGAAACGAGCGTGGCCGAATCGCCCGCGAATGCGACCCCCGTTACGGGCATGTCGTGGCCCTTCAGTTGCTTGAGTTCCTTCATGCCGACGACATCCCAGACCTTCACCAGATTGTCCGCACCGCCACTGGCCAACAGTTTGCCATCGGGCGAATACGCGACGCTGTAAACCGAACCGGTGTGGACGCCGAGGGCTTTGGTTTCCTTACCGTCGGCGGCGTTCCATAGCTTCACGGCTTTGTCGGCACTCGCCGTCGCAATTGCTTTGTCATCGGGCGAAAACGACACGGTATCGACGATGTCCGCGTGCCCTTTCATCTCGAATAGCATCTTCTTGTCGGCGATGTTCCAGATGCG
>JAYWCL010000015.1:0-14396 GCA_043780595.1 Limnoglobus sp. | reverse complement strand
GTTAGCCCGACGCGCTAGTGCCACAACTTGCAATTAACGACCCACGTATTTCGCTTGTTTTCACGGGAATTCCCGCAAATTCTGTGGCAGATCATTTGCGAGTTCTGGCACTAGCGAGGAATACCCACGAGAAGGCACGCCATTGCACGAACGATAACAATTCCTCGCTGGCGCGTCGGGCTAACAGTTTTGTTGGCCCGACTCGCCAGCGAGGGAAACTGAATCCGATCGACTCAAAGCCAAGTTGCGGTTTATGAGATAGTATGCTTGTAGCCTACCGTGATTCGGAGAGATTTATGTCGAATAGCCGCTCGTCGTTCAGCGATTCCGACCCGCTCGGTGCGGCTGCGGTTCCGCATTCATTTCGCGATCCGTGGCTCTCGCTCGAAAATTTGCTGCATCAACTCAGCATGTCGATCAGTACGGGGCAATCGATTACCGCCGCCGTGGATGCCGCGCGAATGGCGGTCGGTGCTGAGGTGGGTTTCTGGTATTCGAAATCGAGCGGGAAAGCATCGGGTTTCACGGGCGAACGCGAAGTTTCCCCCGAACGGGGGGCCGCGATTGCCCGCGAACTGATCGCCCGAATGGACCCGGATCGCGAGACGATGCGCTGGGTGAATCCCATCGTGAACCCAGTCGATGGCAACCCCGATTCGGCGATTGTGGCCTGCGGTTTGCGAACGACGGGTTGTATTATCGTACTCGGTTACGATGCGTCGCTCCGCTTTGAAATCGGCGATGCGAAAGCCGTCAGCCTTGCATTAAAAATGCTCCATGCCCAACGGGTGCAGTCGCAGGCGGGGACGAAGCAACTCCTCAACGGCTTACTGCACTGCCTGACGACGATCATCGATGCGAAAGACCCGTACACCGCCGGGCACAGCGAGCGGGTCGCACGCATTGCGGTACTGCTCGTCAAGCAACTGAACCTGCCGGCGAATCTGCAAGGCGATATTTACCTCGCCGGGTTGCTCCACGATGTCGGCAAGATTGGCCTTAGCGATGATATTCTGCAACGGCCGGGGAAACTCACGCCCGAAGAGATGACGGAGGTGCGTCAGCATCCGATCATCGGCGAACGAATCGTCGCGAGTATCAAGCCTTTCGACCGACTGCGGCCTGCCGTTCGCCATCATCACGAAGCGTATGACGGTCGCGGCTACCCGGATCGTTTGATGGGCGAGAACATCCCTCTACTGGGGCGGGTGCTTGCGGTGGCGGACGCCTGCGATGCGATGATGTCGCCGAGGCGGTATCGTTCCGCACGCGCACCACACGAGATCGACAACGTCTTCAACGCGGAGAGTGGCAGGCAATTCGACCCGCTCGTCGTGCAAGCCTTCATGTCCGTCCGGCACGAAATCTATCCGCCGATCTACCAAAAAGGCATCGGCGAATCCGCTTTTCACGCCATCGAAACGATCGTCGACAACATGACCGATGCCTCGATGTTGAAGTTGCCATCGCTGAAAAGTAAGTAGCGATTGGAAATCTGCTGCGGTGCCGACTTTGCCGGTTGCGTAATCTGTGTGGGTTCTACTGCCGGTCGCGCCGGTTAATCCAGTTGGCGTTGGCAGGGCGGCTATACCGTGCAGTCGCAGTTTGACGAAAGTAAGGGTAGCGGCAACGACCTTACAGAATTGCCCAACTGGAATAGAGTTCCAGAATCAAGGAGGATCGGACGTGAAACTGCGCTCCCTGTCCCCGTTGGCTGCGGCCGCCGGGATTTGCATTGCCGGGTCGGCGGTGGCTCAAGAGCCAGCCCGAACCTCCGCGATGCCTGCGAAAACGACTACAACGGCCCGCGTTAGCTCCAATCCTGTTGCCAACCAACAGCTTGCGGACACCGTGGCAACCCGGCTCACCACGAGCGGGGCGGCCCAAATGGCCGACGTTTCGATCTCCGTCGTCGACGGCATCGTGACGCTCACCGGCACCGCCAAAGACTCCGCCACCAAGGAACTGGTCATCAACCAAGTTCGCCAGGTTGCCGGCGTCAAAAAGGTCCGCGACGGCATCAACACGACGTCGTCGATCATGCTCGCCCAAGGCGTCGGCCCACTGGCGGCTCCCGCTTCGGTCGGCGTACCGCCCGGCGGGTTCATGCCGAACATCGAGCCATCCCCACTCGGCGCACCGGGCATGGGCGGCGGTGGTGGTGATACCGCCCCACCGTTACCCCCCTATGCATGGCCGACGTACGCCCCGCACAACAACGTCAGCCGCGTGGCCTACCCCACGGCATACCCGTACAACGCTTTCCCGTTCATCGGCCCGTTCTACCCATTCCCGAAGGTTCCGCTCGGCTGGCGGAAAGTGACGATGGAATGGGATGACGGCCACTGGTGGATCGGCAAAACGCAAGCTCCACAAGACTACTGGCGCGTCCGCTTCTGGTAAGCGATCGCCAGACGAACGTCCGAACCGACGAGTGGTGCCCACCACTCGCCGGTTTTTTGCGTTTCAATCCCCCGCGGCGATCGCGCTTTCGTAAAAATGGACGGCGGCGCGGCCGCTGATCGCGCCGAGTTTCAGAAGTTCGGCGGCGATACGGGTGACCGCAGCCCAATGCGCGTCGTCGTCCAGAAGGCTTTCGACTTTGCTCAACATTCTGTTTTCGTGCCGGTCTTTGCTGCGTTCGGTTCCGCGTTGTAATAGCAATGCGCGAACGTGCCGCAGATCGCGACCGGCGGCGGCGCGGTCGTAGGTGCCCGTGTGTTTGGCCTCGGCCGCCATACCGGCGAGTGCGATCAGGATCTCGGTTTCGAGTTCGTCGTGCGACTTTTTTCGAGTGCCTTTGCGAAACTCGCACTGTCCCAGCGTGTCGCGGTTCGGCAAGATACTCACGCGGTGGACGACCCGCCCCAGCGCGAGCGCCACCACCGCATGACCGGCCTCGTGATAGGCCGTCGCGTCGAGTTGTCGGGGGTCGGGTTTCGCATCCATCTCGTCAGTTTATTTCCTGAAACAATAACATAAGATAGCCGAGAATGATTTTCGAACACACCACGAGTCGCGCATGACTGTCCTGTTGAGTGCTCAAGGCCTTACCAAACGCTTCACCAGCCGCCCTCTGTTCGATGGGCTATCCATCGACTTCCGCGCCGGCGAAAAGATCGGACTCATCGGGCCGAACGGGGCCGGAAAGTCCACCTTACTAAAAATCCTCGCGGACATCGAAATCCCCGATGCCGGAGTACGCACGGCACGGCGTGGCACGCGCATCGGTTACGTCCCCCAGGAAGACATCTTCCCGCCCGGTGCGACTGCCACCGAAGCCGTCGTGGCGGGGTTGGCTAACGAACAACTCGAAGATTACGAGCGCGAAATTCAGGCGGCGATCATCCTCACGCAACTCGGTTTCGAGGATCACGACAAGAAAGCCGATCAGATGTCCGGCGGTTGGCGGAAGCGCCTCGCCATCGCACGCGAACTGGCCCGCAAGCCGGAATTCCTGCTGATGGACGAACCGACGAACCACCTCGATCTACCCGGTGTCGTCTGGCTCGAACGGCTACTGCGGGGGGCCACGTTCGGTTACCTCGCCGCCACGCACGACCGGGCGTTCTTGCGGGCGATTGCCGACGACGTCATCGAAATTAGCCGTGCGTACCCCGGCGGAATGTTCCGCTCGAGCGGCGGTTACGATAACTTCGCCGAGAACCGCGACTTGTTCATGGAAGCCCAAGATCGCCAGCGGGAAGCGGTGGCGAACCAGGTGCGGCGCGAGACGGAATGGCTCGGTAGAAAGGCTGCCGCACGCACCTGCAAGGCGACTTCGCGAATCGATGCCGCGATGGATCGGCGCGTCGAACTCGCCGAGTTGCAGTATCGTTCGAGTGCGACCGGCGCGGCCGGTATCGACTTCGCGGGCACCGGCCGTCAAACGAAAAAGCTCATCAGTGCCACCGGCGTCGGCAAGTCGCTCGGCGGGCGAACGCTGTTCCGCGACTTCAACCTCGTTCTCGCACCCGGCTCGGTCATCGGCCTGCTCGGCGCGAACGGCAGCGGCAAAAGTACGCTGCTGAAAATCCTCGGCGGGGAACTCGATCCCGACACCGGGAGCGTCAAACGCGCCGACGGCCTACGGCTCGAAATGTTCGAGCAAGGCCGATCGTCGCTCGACCTGAACGTGAGCTTGCGACGGGCGCTGTCGCCGAACGCCGACACCGTGATGTATCGCGGCCAACCGATGCACGTCGGCGGCTGGGCGAAACGATTTTTATTCCAAACCGAGCAACTCGAACTCGAACTCAGTGCGCTCTCCGGTGGCGAACAAGCACGGGTCCGGATCGCGCAACTGATGTTGCGCCCTGCCGACGTTCTGATGCTCGACGAACCGACGAACGACCTCGACATTCCCGCGCTCGAAGTCCTCGAAGAAAGCCTCGAAGATTTCCCTGGTGCGGTGGTGCTCGTCAGCCACGACCGCGACCTGATGGATCGATTGTGTACCGAAGTCGTCGGCCTCGATGATCGCGGTAATGCCGCGATGTACGGCAGCGTCGGGCAGTGGCTGAAGGCAATGGAAGTTCAAAATATCGCCGAAGTGAAAGCGACGACGAAGTCGGCGAACGCGGCTGCGGCGAAACCGAAGCGGATGAGCTACAAGGAACAGCAGGAATTCGACGGCATTGAAGCGGCCGTTTTGAAGGCCGAAGAAGCGGTGATCCTGCACCAAGCCGAGGTCGAGAAGAAGGCGACCGCCGGGCGCGAAGTGCTGAAAGTCGCCTGCCGCGAACTCGAACGGGCACAGCAACAGGTCGAGAAACTCTACGGACGTTGGCAAGAACTCGAGGCGAAGCGAGCTTCGTGATGATAGACGCATACTTCGAGCGGGGTGTTTCGATGCGTTTTTGTTAGCCCGACGCGCCAGCGAGGGGAACCCGCGAGAAGTTACGCCATTGTAGAAACGATAGTAATCCCCTCGCTAGCGCGTCGGGCTAACGGGATTGGAATTGCTAATTCAGCAACGCTTGCAATGGGTCGCGTTCGCGTTGGCTTGCCCAGACTTTGGATGCGGGGAACTCGGTTTGCAGGCGACTCGCGAGCATTTCGATGGCGGGTCGCTCGGTGGCGTAATGGCCGGGAAGGATCAATGCGATGTTGGCGGCCTCCGCGCTCAGGGCATCGTGGAAACGCACTTCGCCCGTCAGGAACACGTCGGCGTTCTCGCGAATCGCATCGGGCAGATATTCCCCCGCCGCCCCGCACGCGATGGCCACCCGCGCGATGCGCCGTTCGGGCGATCCGACGATCTGCACCATACTCGCTGACAGTGCCTTGGCAGTGAATTCGGCCAGCGATGCGAGAGTTTGCGGTATGAGAAGTTTGCCAACGCGACCGGTGCCCGTGCCGTTAGGGTTGTGGAGTGGGTACAAGTCGTAGGCTGGTTCCTCGTAGCGATGCGACTGGCGTAGTGCCGCCACCACCCGCTCGACGCGCGATTTGGGAACGACGACTTCGAGGCGAAACTCGGCCACGTCTTCGCGTTGCCCCTTCTGCCCGATGGCCGGTTTTGCGGCGTCGTTGCCGAAGAACGTGCCGGTGCCGGGCGTGCGAAAACTGCACTGTTCGTAGTGGCCGATCTTCCCCGCACCGGCGGCGAACAGCGAATCGGCGACGGTTGCGAGATCGCTTTCGGGAACGAACACGACGAGCTTGTACTCGCCACTCTCGCCGGGATTAGCCGCACGGAGCGGTGCGACGTCGATCAAGCCGAGGCGTTCGCAGAGGTCGTCGTTGATACCGCCACGGCAATCGTCGAACGCGGTATGCGGCGAGTAGACGGCAATGCCCGCACGCAGCAACGGTAGCAACAGCCGCCCTTCGGATGTCTGCGAACTGAGCGTTTTCACTCCGCGAAACAACACGGGGTGATGGCTGACGATCGCGTCGGCGTTCTCGGCCACGGCTTCGGCGACGACATTCGGCGCGATCGTCAGACAGGTGAGAATCCGGTTCGCAGGGCCAGACGCATCGCCGATTAGCAACCCGACATTGTCCCACGTGGCCGCCGTGGCTGGCGGCGCGAATCGCGAAAAGTACGCCACGAGATCTGCGACGGTTGCCATCGGGAATTCCTTGCGAGCGGCGTGAAACTTCGTTAAGTTAGAGTACGCAAGGACAACCAGGGGGTACGACGAAACGGTCCCAGGGGTACGACGAAACGTCTAACCCTGGGCTATGAGATTTAACCCCGTTGGGGTACGGATTGGCTATGCATTTACCCCAACGGGGTTGCATCTTATAGCCCAGGGTCGCGTCCGCGCACCCTGGGTAGACCCGATTATGTGTGGATTCTCCCCGGAGGCAATGATGTTTCGATTGGCTGTAATACTCGGCGTCCTGATCGCGGCCACTGTGCTGGTGGCAACCCCAGCGGCCGACACCCCGAAACAACCGCCCGAACTCGCGATGCTCCCGCGCGACGCGATGGCCATCGTGACGATCAAAGTCTCGGCGATATTCGACCACCCGAGCTTCCAATTGCTTCGCGAGGAACTGGGCAAGCCCGATAGCCCGATCGGCAAGAAATTCATCAGCAAAACTGGCATTGAATTCAAGCAGATCGAGCGATTGTCTATTTTCGTCACCCCCGGTGAACCGAACGCCGAACCACACATGCACAACGCGATCACCACACGGACCCCCTACGACCGAGCCGCAGTGATTCGTACATTAATGGACAAGGAAGTACAAGATAAAAGCGGGAATTATTACAAGTCCAAACACGGTGCGTCATTCGCATTTCTCGACGATCGCACGATTTGTTATCGAGCTCCGCATTACAACCAGAAGCCCACGAACCCGCTGATTCCGTTCCGCGACGCGAAAGCCACGGGACCGCTCGCCGAGGTGCTGACACTCGCGTCGGAACATGCGATTGTTGCGGGCTTGAACATGAACCTCGTTCGTGGGTTGTTCGCCGAAGATGCCCCCGCCGAATTTGCACCGCTGCTGCGTGCCGATAAAGCGATGATGCACCTCACACTTGGGGCGAACTCTGCGAAGGCGACCGTGAAGTTGGACTTCGCCGGGAAGAAATGGGCGACCGACGGCGAAGAAGGTCTGAAAGCGATGCAGGGCCTCGCCGTGAAGGAAATCGCCGACGCCACGATGCGGTTGATGGGCGATGGCGGCGGGGACAAAGACTACATTCCGATTCTGGAGTACCTGGCGAAAGTGGTCGACAAGTCTACTGTCCAAGTGGCGGGCAACACCGCCACCGGTACGATCACCGCCGACCTCGGCCCGACATTCGCGAAGCTACTCGCGCCACTGCCGAACCGCATCGCCAGCGAGGCCATTCGCGCCGGCGACGTGAACAACCTGAAGCAGATCGGCCTCGCGTTTCACGAATTTCACGACACTCATAACGCAATGCCGACGAACATTCTGAGCAAGGATAGCAAACCGCTGCTCAGTTGGCGTATACACATTCTGCCGTTCATCGGACAACCGGAGCTATATAAGGAATTCAAGCTCGACGAGCCGTGGGATAGCGACAACAACAAGAAGTTGATCGCGAAGATGCCGAAGGTATTCGAGATGGCCGGCATCGAAACGAAAGAAAAAGGCCAGACATTCTTCCAGGCGTTCGTCGGCAAGAAAGGCGACGCGATTCGTCCACTGATGCTCGAAGGCGATCTGAAAGGACTCGGTTTCGTCGGAGTTACTGATGGCTTGTCGAACACCTTCCTCGCCGTCGAAGCCGCCGAACCGGTGATTTGGACGAAGCCGGTCGATTTGCCATTCGATGCGAACGAAAAGCTACCGAAGCTGGGCCGACGCCAGGCGAACGGGTTCCATGTCATCTTCTGCGATGGGAGTGTACGCTTCATCAAATCGACGACACCCGAAGCGACGCTAAAGGCGTACATCACCACGAACGGCGACGAAGTGATCGACGACCAACCTTAGAAATGCGGAATTGGGAACGCGGAATTCGGATTCCTCCGAGCGAGAATCCGGATTGCCAGCCACGGGGGCATACATTCCGCACGGTTGCCCACTAAGATGAGGTGATGAAACCGAATCTCGCCCTCGCTGCTTCCGTTGCGGTACCGACCCTCACCTTCTGGGGGGCGGCCTCGTCCGTTAGCGGTTCGATGCACTTGCTCGAATCGGGCAACCAGAAAATCCTGCTCGATTGCGGCCTGAATCAAGGTCGCCGCGAAGAAGCCCGCGAACGCAATAATCACTTTCCGTTTCACCCCGAACAACTCGATGCGGTGCTCGTCAGCCACGCGCACATCGACCACTGCGGCAATCTGCCGACGCTGGTACGGCGCGGCTACAACGGCCCGATTTACTGCACGCCGCCGACGCGCGACCTCCTGAAAGTCATGCTCCGCGACTCGGCGAAAATTCAGGAAGAAGACGCCGCGCACATCAACATCGCACGCAACTACGCCGAGCCGTGGGTGCAACCGCTGTACACGCACCACGACGTCGACAACGTGTTTTCGCGGCTCATTGCGATTCCGTACGGCAAAGAGTTCGACCTCGGACACGGCGTGAAATACCGCTTCATCGAAGCGGGGCACGTCCTCGGCTCGGCAATCGTTCACATCACGATCGACGCCCCCGACCGCAAGCGCAGCCTCTGTTTCTCCGGCGACCTCGGGCGGCGGAATATGCCCGTACTGAAAGGCGCATCCGAGATTCCGGCCGCCGATATCCTCGTCTGCGAGAGCACCTACGGCAACCGCACGCACGTCGATCTACCGCATACGATCGACAAGCTGTTCAATGTCGTCAAGGACACCGTCGCACGCGGCGGCAAGGTGCTGATCCCCGCGTTCAGCCTCGGCCGCACGCAGTTGATCGTCCACATTTTGCAACAAGGATTGCGTGCCGGACGCTTCCCGAATGTGCCGATCTTCGTCGATAGTCCGCTCGCCGCCGATATCGCCGACGTTTACAAGGCACACCCGAACAGCCTCGCCGAAGATGTCGCCATCGAAGTCCGCGAAGGCCACGGAATCCTCGGTGGCGACGGCGTCGAGTACGTTCGCGAATTTGAAGAAAGCATGTGGCTCACCACGCGCCCCGGCCCGTGCATCATCATCGCATCGAGCGGCATGTGCGACGCGGGCCGGATCATCGGGCACCTCAAACAGAACGTCGACGACCCGCGTTGCACCGTGGCGCTCGTCAGCTATCAGGCTCAAGGCACGACCGGGCGACGGCTGCTCGAACCGAAGCCCACGGTGCGATTCCAGGGCCGCGAGTGGAACAAGTGGATCGAAGTCGTCCACCTCGACGGCTTCAGCGGCCACGCGGACAAAGCCGACTTCATCGCGTATTTATCGCCCCTCGTCGGTAAAGTGAAAAAGGTGCGGCTCATCCACGGCGAACGCGAACAAGCCGAAGCCCTGGCTGCCACGCTCCGCGAACTCGGCTTCCCCGACGTCAGCGTTCCCGCCCCCGGCGACCGCATCGAAGTGGGGTGATTCCGTTCCGCGGTATAAATTAGCCGCGACGCGTAGTCTTCGTAGCGGAGCGCGTGTACGTCACCCATTCGCAACCTCACCTTTACACCCGCGCTTCGCTACGCAAAGCCTGCGCGTCGCGGCTAATTCCGGAACAAAAAGCAAATCGGCATACGCCGGTCGTAGCGGTCCGACGGGTTGCCATTCGATTACCGCCGCGATTCGGATCGTAGGAAATGAGCGTGGCATCTGATATTCTCCGATTAGATAGTATTCGTCGCTTACCGTACGCACCGGGTGATCCATGCCTCGCTTTTTCAAACTGCGCCCCCGCACGACTGCAAAAGTGCGACCCGCGACGATACCCGCACTGAATCTCGTCGCACTCGAATCGCGCGACGTTCCGGCGACGTTCACCGTAACGAGCGGCAGCGACTTCGACACGAACGGCGTCAATCTCACCACGGGGAAAATCGCCGCGTTCGGGAATGCCATCACGTTGCGTTCGGCCATTCTCGCATCGAATGCCACGGCGGGTATCGACGACATCGTCGTGCCTGCGGGCACTTACACGCTGTCGATTGCCGGTGCGAATGAAGATGCCGGCGTCACTGGCGACCTGGATATCACCGACTCGGTCAACATCACCGCGACGGGTGCGGTCGTCGATGCGGCGGTGCTGAAAGATCGCATCATTCAGATTGTAACGGGTGTGACGGCGAAGATTAGCGGCGGCACGTTTCAGAACGGTCTACTCGCACCAGCTGCCGGGGTCACTGCACAAGGCGGCGGATTATTCAACGCCGGCAGACTGATTCTCTCGAATGCCACGGTGTCCGGGAATGTCGCGAGGGGGGCGATCCGTGCTGCGGGTGGGTTCGCCGACGGCGCACAAGGGGGTGGGATTTACTCCTCTGGCAACATCACGATCAACGGCAGCATCCTGACAGGGAATCAAGCGATAGGTGGCGACTCCACGGGAATGATCTCATCTAACGCATTCGGGGGGTTCGCTCAAGGGGGGGGCCTGTACTCCATCGGCGGTGATGCGACGATCTCACTGAGCCGCATCACCGGTAACTTCGCGCGGGGCGGGCAAGCGAGCGCCACGATTTCGACAGGCGCAACGGGTGGGGATGCGAATGGGGGCGGGGCATCGCTCAACGGCGCATCGGCGACGGTGACCGGCACCCGCATCGATGCCAATCAGGCGATCGGCGGTTCGGTCAGCACCGGAAACAACCCGACCGGTGGTAGCGCGGACGGTGGCGGAGTTGCCTTAAATGTGGGCACGGCCACGATTACGGAATCGGTCGTGGAAGCGAACATCCTTCGTGGGGGTTCTGCGACTGGAGATGCGATGAGCAACCTTGTTTTTGGGGGCCGCGCGCGAGGTGCAGGGATCCACATCGGATCGACGCTGACGACAAATCGCTTTGAAAACAGCACGATTTCGGGAAACAGCGCCAAGGGAGGCGATGCCAATGGCACGTCTCAGCCGTTTCGTGGGGCCGCGTTCGGTGGCGGATTCGCGTTCGACGGCTTTACCTCCTCCGCTCTCATCGGAAATACGACGATCACCGATAACGAAGTCCTCGACGGCTTAGGCACGGTCGGCATTTCATCCGATGGCGGTGGGCTTTTCTACGTCAACGAAAATCCCAGTTCCCAACTCAGTGTCATCAGTACGATCATTGCAGGGAATCGCACGCCGACATCATCGGATGTTGCCGTGACCACGATCC
Source organism: Limnoglobus sp. (assembly GCA_043780595.1). Classification (GTDB taxonomy): domain Bacteria; phylum Planctomycetota; class Planctomycetia; order Gemmatales; family Gemmataceae; genus Limnoglobus. The sequence continues at coordinate 3,211 of JAYWCL010000015.1, read as the reverse complement.
AAATCTCATCGCTCGGCTCGAATTTAATTGGTATCAGCGCTCCGAGTACGGGTTTCGTCGATGGCGTGAACGGCGACCAGGTCGGCACCGCGTTGACCCCGCTCGACGCGAAACTGACGCCGCTCGCGAACTTCAGCAACGGGAACTTCCAGTCGCGTGCGCACGGCCTCAACATCGGCAGTCCCGCACGCGATAAGGGCAACGCCGGTACGCTCTCGAACGATCAACGCGGGGTCGGTTTCTTCCGTGGAATCGGGGTGAGCGCCGACGTCGGGGCGCTCGAAGTGCAAGATCCGACAACGACGCAAATCACGTTCTCAAGCCCGCCCGAAGGCGTTGCGTTTCCCGTCGTCGTTCAGGTGAACGATACACGGTTCCAGCCGACGGGTGCCGTGCAGGTGTTCCTCGATGGCATCAGTGTCGGTTCGGGAACGCTCGATGCCACGGGAAACGCGACGATCAACGTGGCGGGGCAAACGCGCGGCATCAAAACGATCTCGTTCACGTACAGTGGCGACGCCGCCTATCGGCCCGCTTCGATTACGACGACGATCACCATTTTGACCGCCACGACGAATACCATCACAGTGACACCGAACCCTGCCGTCACGAACCAGCCCGTCACGTTCCAGTCGAGGGTGACATCGTCCACTGGTGCCATACCCGCGGGTACGGTGACATTTTTCGTCAACGATGTTCCTTTCGGCACCCCCGTCACGCTCGATGCCGCTGGTCTTGCCACGCTCAACATCCCCGGTGGATTCGCGGCGGGCACTTACGGAGTGAACTCGGTTTACAACGGCGACGCGACCTTCGCCGTGTCGACCTCGACGACGATTGTGACGCTCGTCGTCGCCGATCCGGTCGCGACATCGACCACCGCCAGTGCCGCACCGAACCCCGCGTTCCCGCTTCAAGCACTGACGCTGTTCGCGAATGTCGCATCGACCAGCGTATTGCCCCCTGGCAGCACGGCGTCGTTCACCATTAACGGCAGTAACGTCGGTTCGGCACTGATTGACGCTTCTGGCAATGCTTCGCTCGCGCTGCCTGCGGGCCTCGCTGCGGGCACGTACTCCGTCGCGGCGAGTTTTGCGGGCAGTTCGGGGTTCCTCGCATCGAGTTCCGCACCGGTCGCGTTCAACGTGAGTCCTTCGCCGACGGCCACGACCGTGGTATTTGCACCCGCCAACCCCAGCGCAAACGCACCGATTACACTATCCGCCAACGTCACCGCGACGTTCGGTACGCCGACGGGTTCCGTCGATTTCTTCGTGGACAGTTCGCTCGTGGGCAGTGGCACACTCGATGCAGCCGGGAACGCGACGTTCGTACTTTCGGCTGGCTTAGCGCCGGGGCTGCACAACCTGACCGCGAATTTCACCGGCGCGGCTTCGTTCACTTCCTCGGCATCCTCGCCGCGTTCGCTGACTATCGCCGCCAACAGCAGCACCACGACCCTCGCAGTTTCGCCGAACCCCGTGTTCGCAACCGACCCGCTCGTTCTCACGGCCAACGTCGTCGGTTCGGTGCCGGGTGCGATTACCGGAAGCGTGACATTCACGATCGACGGCACCAACGTCGGCACCGCAACGGTCGATGCGAGCGGTAATGCCACGCTGACTTTGTCCGCTGGTCTCAGCGTGGGAAGCGGCTCGTCTTCCATCGTCGCGAACTTCAGTGGCGACAGCCAATTTTCCGGCTCGTCTTCGACAACTGTGACTCTCGCCGTCCGCGCCGTTCCCACGCGAACTCAGGTTGTGGCGACGCCCGTTCGCGCGACCTTCGGCAACGCGGTCACTCTCACGGCGAGTGTCGCATTCGCCCCAGGCACTTCGCCGCAGACGGCCGGTGTCAACCCGGCGATCTTAAACGGCACCATGAACTTCTTCAACGGCATGGTCATGCTCGGTTCTGCACCGATCGTGAACGGCACGGCGACACTCACGACGAGCGCGCTGCCCGTCGGTGTCAATACGGTGTCAGCAGTGTTCGTACCCGCCTCCGGCGATTTAACAGCGAGTAACGGGACGGCTTCGGTGCAAATCGACGCAGTTGCGAGACCGATTCGCGAAGTCTTTGCGGTCGGTTCCGGTTTCTGGGGCGGTCAGAGTGTCGTCAACGTCTACGATGCGGATGGCACGCAGATTCAGCAGTTCGTGCCATATGGTGCGAGTTACACGTGCGGCGTCGTGGTGGCGACCGCCGATGTCACGGGCGATGGCGTCGAAGATATCATCGTGGGTACGGCGTTCGGCGGTGGGCCGCACGTCAAGATCTTCGACGGTGTCACTTTCGCGGTCCTCAGCGAATTCTTTGCCTACGATCCGAATTTCCGTGGCGGCATCACGCTGGCGGCGGGCGATCTTAACGGCGATGGAATTGCCGAAATTGCGACCGGTTCCGGCCCCGGTGGTGGCCCGCAAATCAACGTCTACTCGTACGCCAACGGTAGTGTCACGACGCTTTCGAGCTTCTTCGCCTACGATCCGAATCTGCGTGGCGGTGCGAGCGTCGCCATCGGCAGCGGCTTGCTCGTGACGGGAGCCGGCTTCGGCGGTGGCCCGCAAGTTCGCGTCTTCCAAGGTTTGGCGCTTACTGAAGTCGGCAGCTTCTTCGCGTTCGATTCGACCACGCGCGTCGGCGTGAACGTCGCGATTTCCGAATCCGGGTCGAACAGCCCGCTCGCGATCATCGCCAGCACGCCCGCCGGTCGCGGCACGCCGCTCGTGCAAACGTTCACCGCCAACGGCACGCCACTCGCCTCCAGTCTCGCGTTCGAGTCTGGCTTCAATGGCGGCGTCACCACAACCAGCGTGAGGCTGCCAAACGGCACCGTCCGCACCGTGTTCGGCAGCGGCTTCGGCGGCGCACCGCGAGTGCGCGTCGTCGATTCGACCGGCGCAACGATCGCCGACTTCTACGCCTTCGACGAAAACTCCCGCGGCGGCGTATTCGTCGGGTAACGTCTTCGTTGGGACAAAGCTGGTGCGATATCGTGTTGCGTTTTGTGGGTTTCCCTCGCTTGCGCTAATAAGATCGGATTGTTAGCCCGACGCGCAAGTTTTGAAGTTGCGCTATTTTCAGATCGAAACCGCTCTTTTGGAACACCTGCGTTTCCAAATGCCAGTCTTACGGCCTGTAGGGCCGGTTCTGTTAGCCCAGGTCGGAGCGAGCAAAGCGAGCGGAGGCCTGGGTATCGTTGTTGGAA
>JAYWCL010000014.1:0-59641 GCA_043780595.1 Limnoglobus sp. | reverse complement strand
CGCCACCGCCCGAAACCCCACGCTACTCGCGCCCCCCGCGAGCCCGTAAACGTACGCACCTGCTACCCAAAACTACCGCGATTTGAACCATGCCCATTTCGCGACAATTCTATGTCACTCCGTGCACGACGCGAATTCCGACTTACGTCGAATCGCCTGCGATTTTTTGACTTCGGGAAATCGTGTGGGTCGATCGCTTGCACAAGAGGTTCGATGCGAACCGAAACGGTTTGCTCGACCGGTCGATCCGGCACTACGGTTCTCCCTTCAATGGCACGCGAACGTATCGCGTCATCAAGTTTGCCGAAATCGTGCCGGGTGTCTGGTTCCCCGAAAGCGTTCGCCAGGTGCTGGTTCCAGGTATGGGTGACACGCAAGAATGGGTATCGCTCAAACTGAAGGGGTTGGCCGTCGACAAACCGATCCCGGCTGCCTTGCTCGATACGGCGATCCCTGCCAAAGCGTACGTTCACGACTTAGTGACGGGCAAAAAGTACCGCACGGATAACGACGGCAAAATGATCGGGGTCGCAGTGCCGCTCTCCCAACTCACCTCACAACGTTCCCCGATGCCATCTGGCCCAGCAGGCGAGCCGCCACCCGTCAGCACCGAGCCGCAGTCGTGGACCCGCTTCGTGTTTCCCGCGGGGGCAGTGTTCCTGCTGGCCGGGTCTGTTCTTTGGCTCATCCGGCGTCGCCGTCAACATCTGTCGTGAAGGCAGGTTTTGTCAGCCCGAAAAACGTCGCAAGAAATCGGAGTTGAGGTGCGTATAATAGTGCTTATCTGTTGCTTGTTTCTCCTTTCCTGTAGGGCGCACGGCAGCGGTGCAGTATCGGTTATCTGACACCCGTACCAGAAAGTTCTGTAATGGAAGCGGCCAAGATGCTTGTGGGTGTACCTCTACCAAACGGGTGGGAGGTTTTGCAGGCTGCCCGACGTGGGAAATCTGCGACAGGAGGGTTTTTCTCTTCTGGTTATCTGGTGCGGAATACCGACGGGCGGCAGGGATTTCTCAAAGCAATGGACTACTCTGCGGCCTTCGCGCAGCACATCGACACAGCAGCAATGTTGAACAGCATGACAAGTGCCTATCTGTTCGAGCGGAAGGTATGCGAGAAGTGCCGTGATCGGCAGCTTCGAAAGGTGGTTCACGCGATTGACACCTTTACGATTCAGCCGGTTCCTAACAATTGGATGAGCACTGTAGAGTGCTTGGTTTTCGAGCGAGCCGACGGTGACATCCGTGCGCATTTGGATGCTCAGGACCGATTCGATCTCGTGTTCGTTCTCCGGACGCTCCATCATGTGGCCACGGGCCTCGAACAACTCCATCGGGTCAAAATTGCCCACCAGGATCTTAAACCTTCGAACGTACTAGTTTTCGGCAACGAGGGATCTCGAAAGATCGGTGACCTTGGCAGGGCGTGGTCTGAGGAGCACAACGCTCCGCACGACGCCTGCAATTACGCAGGGGATCGGGGATACGCTCCGCCTGAGTTGCTTTACTCGGACGTATCTGTGGATGTGGGAACCAGGCGATTCGGTTGCGATGCCTTCCATCTGTTCGTTGGAAGGTGCTATCGCGACGGTCGTTGATAGTCCGCAACAATACCGTCAGTCGCATCTGCCAGGATTTCAGCAAGCCGTGCCATCAACTGACCGCTGTTCTTCGGCGAGCCTTATTATAGATAATATACCGCGTCTTGGAACACTTAAGTGAAGGCAATTGATTCTTTGGGACGGAGCCATCAATTTGCGATTTGTCTTTCGGCTTTCGTTCGATCGTTTTGTCGTAGTCGAAAGAGCCGCTGTAATGTTCGCACCACGGAAGCTCGCCGCCATTCAACATCATGGCAATCGGTTGACGGTCGCCTTGCTTGATGAGCTTGTCGAATTCGGAAAGTTTATCCAAGTCGGCTTCAAATGCGCCGATAAGGAGTACTGCACCGCCGCTTAGTGTTGTCAGCGCCGTGCCTTGAACGTCGGCGGTGCTGCCGAGAATGTAGCCACCGAGCGCCATGAATCGAAGCGGAATGCCATGTTCGCTGGCCAATCGTATGAGCTTGCCTCCATTGAGCGACCGTTTGGACGTGTAGACAGCAAGGGCATTCTGCATTGGAGGTGATGTCCGTGTGGTCGTCGCCGCCTAAATGAATCCGTGCAAGCCGCGATGCTGTTGGATACGCGGAAGGTATTGCCTTCCGCACGCAGTATCAATGGATGGCGACGAGCCACCGGGTTCATCCCGGTGGGAGTCTCCCACCGGGATGAACCCGGTGGCTCGTAAGCGACTCGCGGCAGATGCAGTCTGCTCCTTGCCATGATTAACCTGGCCGGCAGTTACCGCAAAGACGGCCGCTGATCGCTGATCGCTGATCGCTGAAAGCTACTTCTTCGGCTTCGCTGTCTTCGCTGCTGTCGAAGCGGGTGCCGGTGCCACTGGCGTCGCTTCGACTTTTGGCTCCGCTTTTTTGTCGGTGGTTGCGGCGGGCGTGGCCGGGGCGTCGGTCTTCTCGGCGGGCGCTGCCGGAGCGGCGTCGGCCTTCTCGGCGGCCTTGTACGATTCCTTCCGGTAGTCGGTTTCGTAGAAGCCACTACCCTTGAAGATGATCGTCGCGCCGGTGCCCATGAGGCGTCGGAGTTTCTTCTTCTTGCACGACGGGCACTTCGTCAGTTCCTCATCGTGGAACGATTGCCATTCCTCGAAGGTATGGTCGCAGGCATCGCAAACGTAGTCGTAAGTCGGCACGTTCAAACTCCTCCGGCTGGCGGTTCGCTGGCGACGATCACACTCGCCGGGCGCAACACGCGATCGTGCAGCATAAACCCGTGCTGGAGCACTTGAAAAATCGTACCGGGCGCGATGTCGTTGGTCGGTTGTTCCATCACGGCTTGATGCCGATTCGGGTCGAATGGCGTGCCTTGCACGATGGCCATTTTCGTGACGCCGTGCCGTTTGAGCACGTCGAGGAACAGGCTGATCGTCGCATGGACGCCCTGCGCGAGCGGGCCGGTTTCGCCCGCTTTCTTGCCTGCGTCGATGGCGCGATCGAGGTTATCCATCGTGGCGAGCAGGTCGTGCGCCAACGGTTCTTGTGCGAACTTCCGCTGCCGCTCGGCATCTTGCAGCAGGCGTTTTCGGGCGTTATCGAAGTCGGCGAGCAAGAGCTTGTACTCGGCAATCTGCCGGTACGCTTTCTCTAACTCCGCTCGTACGGGATCGGCCGTCTCGAGCGGGATCGGTTCGATTTCAAATTCTTCGTTCATCGTGGTTTCGTCTCGTCGGGTAGGCGTGATTTCGCGGGTGCGTTGATGTCGGTGAGTTCTGCGATTTCCTTCGCCCAATAGCTCGGCAGGCGATTCCAGGGGTTGTTGCCTTTCGCATCGGTCACGTAGAAGTAGCCGATTTTTTGTTCCTTCGCACGCTTCATATGCCGAAGTGTATCGCAGTCGTAAACGAGCGAGGCAAACCGCTCGGGTGCAAACGTTTTTGCCCACACAGGGTTCGTATATGTCTTGAAGGCCGCCACGCGATCCTTGGTGTTTCCGGAATCTTCACTTTCAAATACCACCACAACATCCATGATGCGCTTGCGATCTTTCAGCAGATACTCTTGCGCACACGGCACGCCCGGATTGCCGACGAGCCGCGGTTGGCCGGTTGCGTCGTCGGCTTCTTTCCACTTGGTGATGGCCATCGCGTGTTCGCGAATCTCGGCATAATACGGCACATCCTTCGCCTGCGATGATTGTTCGTCGATGAAGAAGCCGCCGAGTTCGGGGTAGTGTTTCCAGTAGTTCGCAATGTTCTGCTTCATGCTCGCGATCGGCGCTTTGCCGTACTTTGAAGAAACATACGCAAGCAGGTGCATCTTCTTCGCGGCCGCACGTTCGGCGATCTTGCGATACTCTTCGTTCGCCGTGTCGCCAGGGACGCCGGAGTCCAAGTTAAAGATCGACACGATCTCGATGCCCTTCGCCGGGTCGTGTGCCGCGAACAGTTTGTCCCATTCCTTGAGTCCATCGCCCGCCGGATAGAAGTACGCCGGCACAAGCAACCGCAGCCGAAACGGCGTATCCGTCTGCCCGAACGCACTGCCGACCAGCACGAAGGACGCAATCGCGGCGAGAGCCATTCGCATCGGGGAAGTCTCCGAAAATACCCGGTATCAGTTCGCCACGTTCGCATCGATCTGGAAGATCATCTGCCAGAGGCGATCCGATTCGCCCCGTTCGATGACCTGGATCGGTGTCTGCCCCTCGAATGCCGGGTTCGGCGATCGCATCCAGTCTCCGAGTTCGTCGGGCTGGAGCAATTCGCCGAGTGCGATCCGAAGCCGCTCGGAATCACTCATCGGCTCGCCACTGCCCCAGCTCGTAATCGGGTTATCATTCGTGGCCATCAGTCTCTCCCTATACTCCTGCGCTCGTTTCGTTACTTCTTCTCGTCGGTGACGATCCAGTCTTTGAGCTTGTGGAAGAAGCTCTTTTTCGGTGGCGGGCCGACTTCCTTACGCTCGATTTCGGCGAGTGCGCGGAACAGCGTTTCTTGCTCCGGCGAGATCACTTGCGGGGTGTCGATGATGACCTGAATGAGCAAGTCGCCGCGCTTGTTCGCGTTGCGGCGGGTCGGCATACCGTGCCCCGCGACGCGCAGGATTTCGTGCGTTTGGACGCCGCGTGCGAGGTCGTAGCGCACCTTGTCGCCGGTGAGTGTGGTGATCTCGATCGGCCCGCCGAGTGCGGCTTGGCTGAACGTGATCGGCCACTGGCAGACGAGGTTCTGCCCGTCGCGCTGGAAGAAGCGGTGGTCCTTGACGCGAATCACGAATTCGAGGTCGCCGCGTTTGGCACCGGGGTCGCCAGCATCGCCTTGCCCGCTGTACTTGATGCGGTCGCCCGAATCGACACCCGGCGGAATCTCGACGTCGATCGATTTCCGCACCGTACTCCGGCCCGCACCGCGACAGGCTCCGCACGGGTCGGGGTTAATCATGCCGCGCCCGCTACAGGTGCTGCACGGCGTTTGTACTTGGAAAATCCCTTGCCGTTGAATTACGACGCCCTGGCCACCGCAACGGCGACACGGGTTCGGCTTCGTGCCCGGCTTCGCACCGGTGCCCGTACAGACTTCGCACGGATCTTCGCGCTGAAGCGAAATCGACCGTTTGACGCCGGTGATCGCTTCGCGCAAATCGATGTCGAGGACCGCCTGAATGTCGCGGCCCGCTTGCGGCCCACCGGCAGAGCGTCGTCCGCCACCGCCGCCGCCGAAAAAGTTGCCGAGGATGTCCCCGAAGAGATCCGACAAATCGACCGTGCCGCCGCCGAAACCGCCACCCCAGCCGTTGAGGCCCGCATGGCCGAAACGGTCGTACGTGGCGCGCTTCTCCGCATCGCTGAGAACTTCAAACGCCTCGGAGGCTTCCTTGAACTTCTCGGCCGTTTCGGGGTCGCCGTGGTTGCGGTCGGGGTGAAACTGCATCGCCAGTTTGCGGAACGACTTCTTAATGTCGTCGCCGACCGCATCCTTCGCGACGCTCAGCACTTCGTAATAATCTCGCTTAGCCATGAATGATCCACTCAAAGTCACGTTGCAGAAAGCCGTCTCGAAATTTACGTCAAGCGACTCCAGAGGGCTGTAAAACGGGTGTCGTTGCCATGGCAACCGGCTGATTCCGGATGGTGACAATCGGATCGGCACTCACCACGGGCACGGGCAACTGCTGTTCGCGCAGTACTTCGACGTGCTCGGGCATTCCATATCGTGCTTGATACAGGCAATCCTCGATCGAGTGCCCGATGCCTGTGAATCCTTCGAGATCTGGGGAGTAAAACCCGAAGAACGTCGGATCGTCGGTGGCCTCGATCACAAGCGAGTACGGCAAATCAATCACGATAGCCTCCTTACGACCGGGTAATTCCGGCCGCCCTCAGTATGGCATGGAGTGTCCCGGTTGGAACCTGCCGGGAGCCATGAAAATCGACCCGGACAAGTCGTGGCCAACCATCTCGCCCGTAATAGCGAACGGAGCCATTTTCCCGAACCAAACGGAATCCGTTAGCCTGAAGTAACCGGGTCAGTTCGCTGAACGACACGGCCTATACCCCATGAATAATACTAGCATCCAGTACCCAACTGAATACGGGCCGACCACTCGGTCGGCCCGCTTTTATGATACGTCGCGACTCGACGATCGCGATTACGAGATCGAGCCGGAAATCTTCGATTTCTTGTCGTCTTCGTCGATCTTCGTAATCAGCACATCCGTCGTCAGCATCAGCCCGGCGATGCTGGCCGCGTTCGTGAGTGCGGACTTGGTCACGACCAGCGGATCGATGATCCCGGCCTTGAACATGTCCACGTACTCGCCGTTGTTCGCGTTGTAGCCAATCGCGGGGTTCTTCTCCCCGCGCGTCATGACTTCATCGGCGATCACGGCCCCATCGACGCCGCAGTTTTCGGCGATCGTGCGGATCGGCTTCGCGAGTGCGCGTGCCACCAGTTCCGCACCCAGCTTCTCGTCGCCCTTGAGCTTCTCGGCGAGTTCGTGAACGATCGGAATGCACCGCAGTAGTGCCACGCCGCCGCCCGGAACGATGCCTTCGGCCACGGCTGCGCGAGTCGCGTGCAGTGCGTCTTCCACGAGGTCTTTCTGCTGCTTCATCTCGGCTTCGGTGGCCGCACCGACGCGGATGATTGCCACGCCACCGACCAGCTTTGCGAGCCGTTCGGAGAACTTTTCCTTGTCGTAGCTCGACTCAGTCTGGTCCATTTGCGTGCGAATCATCGCGACGCGATCTTCGATCGCCTTGTCGCGCTTCTTGTCGCGCGTTTCGCAGATGATCGTGCAGCTTTCCTTGTCGACCGTCACGCGGTCGGCGGTGCCGAGTTGTGCGAGTTCGACGTTTTCGAGCTTCAAACCGAGGTCTTCGCTGATGAACTCGCCGCCGGTGAGGACTGCGATGTCGCCGAGCATCGCCTTGCGACGATCGCCGAACCCCGGTGCCTTGACGGCGCAGACGTCGATCAAGCCGCGGAGCTTATTGACGACGAGCATCGCGAGCGCTTCGCTCTCGACGTCTTCGGCGATAATCAGCAGTGGCTTGCTCGCTTGTGCGACCTTTTCCAGGAGTGGCAGGAACTCGCGAACGTTCGAGAGTTTCTTTTCCAGAATCAGGATGATCGGCTTTTCGAGTTCGCACTTCAGATCGGGGCTGTTGGCCGCGAAGTAGGGCGAAATGTAGCCCTTGTCGAACTGCATTCCTTCGACGTACTCGACTTTCGTCTCGGACGTTTTGCCTTCTTCGATGGTGATGACGCCTTCTTGGCCGACCTTGAGGATCGCCTCGGCCATCATCTTGCCCACGACGGGGTTGTTGTTCGCGGAGATCGTCGCGACGTACTCGACGTCTTCTTCCTTCATCGACTTCGGCGCTTTGGCGAGCACGGTCGTGAGGTACTCGATCGCTTTCGCGACGGCCTTATCGATACCGCGCTTGACGGCCATCGGGTTGGCCCCGGCGGTGATGTTCCGCAGGCCTTCCTGATAGATCGCGAGTGCCATGACGGTGGCCGTCGTGGTGCCGTCGCCGGCGACGTCGTTCGTCTTCTGCGCGACCGCATTAACGAGCTTTGCGCCCATGTTCTCGAAGGCGTCGGGGAGTTCGATTTCCTTGGCAACGGTCACGCCGTCTTTGGTGACGGTCGGCCCACCGAAGGACTTGTCGAGGATGACGTTGCGGCCGGTTGGCCCGAGCGTGATGCCGACAGCCCTGGCGAGCTTCTGGGCACCGACGAGCAGTTTCTTCCGCGCGTCGTCGGTATAGAGGAGTTGTTTAGCCATGGTATGAGGATCCTTGTTTTATGTTATGGAGGAGTATTATTTGCTGACTTTGGCGAGGATGTCGCTTTCGCGCAGAATCTTGTATTCCTTGCCGCTGACTTCGACGTCGGAGCCGCTGTACTTGCCGAACAGCACGACATCGCCGACCTTGACCGCGATCGCGGCGCGGGTGCCGTTCTCGTTCAGCTTGCCGGGTCCGACGGAGATCACTTTGCCTTGTTGTGGTTTCTGTTTCGCGTTGTCTGGGAGCAAGATTCCGCCGGAGGTCTTCTCTTCGGCTTCGACTTGCTCGACCACCACGCGGTCGTCCAGGGGCTTGAGTGTCAGCGACGCGACGGCGACTTTGTCCGCTTTAGCCATGTGAAAACCCTTAATAGTTAAAAGTGAAACGGTGTATTTTGTGTGTGTGTGTTTTAATGTATGTACAGAAAGCCCACGAACGCAGGTTCGTGGGCGCGTTCGCGAGTCGATTACATCATGCCGCCCATGCCGCCCATTCCTCCCATGCCACCCATCCCGCCCATGCCACCGCCATCGTGATCGTGATGGTCGCCGCCACCTGCCTTCTTCGGCTCGGGGATGTCGGCGATCACGCCTTCGCTGGTCAGCAACAGGCAGGCCACGCTCGCCCCGTTTTGCAGGGCGCTGCGGGTGACTTTCACCGGGTCGATGACGCCGGCTTTACGCAGGTCGCCGTACTCCTCGGTGTCGGCGTTGTAGCCGAAGTTCTTTTCTTTGCCCTTGAGCGTCTTCGCCACGACCACGGTGCCATCGAGGCCCGCGTTCTCGGCGATCATTCGGCACGGCATTTCGAGTGCGCGGAAGAGAACCTTCAGGCCCGCATCCTCATCGCCTTCGAGCTTCTGCTTGTCCAGCACCTTGCGGGCCTGGATCAGCGCCACGCCGCCACCGGGGACGATACCTTCGGCGAGTGCCGCACGGGTTGCGTGCAGACTGTCTTCGTACAGTGCCTTGCGTTCTTTCATCGCGGTTTCGGTGGCCCCGCCAACCTTCACTTGGGCCACGCCGCCCGCGAGCTTCGCCAGTCGCTCTTGCAGCTTCTCGCGATCGTATTCGCTCTCGGTCTTTTCGATTTCCGCACGGATCATGTTGCAGCGGCCTTCGACGGCCTTTTTGTCGACTTTGCCTTCGGTGATCGTCGTGTTCTCGGCGTCGATCTTGACCTTCTTCGCACGTCCCAGGTCGGTCAGTTCGATATTCTCGATCTGGATGCCGAGGTCTTTGAAAATCGGCCGACCACCCGTGAGGATGGCGATATCTTCGAGCATCGCCTTGCGACGATCGCCGTAGCCGGGGGCTTTGACCGCACAGACTTGCAGAATGCCCTTGAGCTTGTTCAGCACGAGCGTTGCGAGGGCTTCGCCTTCGATGTCTTCGGCGATCAGCACGAGCGGAACCTTCTGCTGGCTGACCTTCTCCAGCAGTGGGATCAGTTGCTTGACGCTGCTGATTTTCTCTTCGTAAATCAGGATGTACGGGTTCTCGAATTCGCAGGTGACGCTGTCTTGGTTGTTGACGAAGTGCGGCGACAGGAACCCACGATCGAACTGCATCCCTTGCACGACGACGACTTCGGTGTCGGCGGTCTTGCCTTCTTCGATGGTGATGACGCCGTCCGCGCCAACGAGCTTCATCGCGTCGGCGAGTTTCTTGCCGATTTCGCGATCGTTATTCGCGGCGATGCTTGCGACTTCGGTGATTTCCTTGGTGTCCTTCGGGTCGATCGTTTCGGCGAGCTTGTGCAGCTCATCGACGACCTTTTCGACGCCGAACTGGATGCCGCGAACGACGGCCATCGGGTCGCTACCACCCGCGATCGCCTTCAAACCTTCGCGGAAAATGAACTCGGCGAGGACCGTGGCGGTCGTGGTGCCGTCGCCGGCGACGTCGTTCGTCTTGCTGGCGGCTTCCTTCACCAACTGCGCGCCCATGTTCTCGAATGGGTCTTGCAGCTCGATATCCTCGGCGACGGTAACGCCGTCCTTCGTGACGGTCGGGCTGCCCCAACCTTTGTCCAGAACCGCATTGCGACCGCGTGGCCCGAGCGTCGAACGCACGGCGCGGGCCAACTTGCTGGCACCGGCAAGGAGTTTTTGACGGGCGTCATCGGCGAAGGCGAGTTGCTTGGCGGCCATACCGCGAGTCTCCTGTGAAGTTTCGAGAATTTAGGGTACGACCCTAACAGCAAACCGTGTGCCCGGAATGGCACCCACAACGCAAGATGTTGCCAATCAACGACTTATTTGAACTGCGAAGACGTGCGACACACCCGCACGGTGCCAGGATGGCAGGTTCCGAAGGGGGCAATCCACCCGGAAATGGCAGATTCCGGGATGCTGTTTCGCCGCGTCGCGAAACGGGCATAGAAAGTACCATGTGGTTTATTCAAAGCGAGAGGGGCTAATGATGGGGCTGTTCCGCGAGTTCCTGCTGATCCTCGCCGGCGGGATCATTGGTTCCATCCTCGGCATGGGGTTCGGCGCACTCGTGGGGGCTGCGTTCCCAGAGTTCATAAAATTACTCACCGATCCGCACACGATGCACACGGCGTCGCTGGGTGCGGCGATGGGCGTGATCGGCGGGTTGCTAATCGGGGCGGCAAGTATGGTCGCCGGGCGGTTTGTCGGGGCGATCCGCTGGTGGGCGGGCATCCGGGACGACATCAGCGCTCGCACCTAATTTCATACGATTAGCCGCGCCGCGTAGGCATTACGGGGGAGTTCCCGAGAACATTTGAATTCAAACGCTGTCAAGGCTGGACGAGCGTCTGCGTGGGATCGTCGAGAAATTTGACGAGCGGTATAAATGCCGCTAAACCAAGCCCGATTCGGGTTTATTGATTCCGGGATGCCAGCGATCGCGGTTCATCTCCCGTTCTTGGCGAGCGGGGTGCGTAAGCAGTGACCTCCCCCGCTCGCCGAACCGTTACGCCAGCCGGTCGAGTTCGCGGAGGCGTCGATCGGCATCGAAGGTGGGCGGCGGCAGCGATTCCGCGAGCTGAATTGCGGCATCTTCGGTGAGGTCGAGCTTCGCGGTGCCCGATCCGCGAAACACGGGCAGGCCCTTTTTCAGTGCGACGATCTCGCGGCGGGTGCGACCCTTCGGCGAATCGGGCCAGCGACCGATTCGTTCGTGGAAATCGAAAAATACTGGCACGACGCTCTGAATGTACTTCCAATAACCGGGGTTATCGGTCTGCACGATGAATAGCCCGCCGGGTGTCAGCGAGCGATGCACGACGGCGAGGAATGCGGGTGTAATCTGGCGGCGATGGATCTGCGCGGGGTCGTAGTATGGCTGCGGGTGGTAGCAATGAATCTCCGCGACGCTGCCCGGTTCGACGTAGCGTTCGAGCAGTTCGTGCCCGCCGAGGACGATGAACTTCAGGTTCGGCAACCCGCGTTGGTTGCCGCGTTTGCGGGCGTAGCGAATGACCACGGGCAAAATGTCGGTGCCGAGGTGATCGTGCGTACTCCGCCCGAACGCACTGCCGATGGCGAACCGCCCGTTCCCGCAACCGATGTCCAGCACGACGGGTGCGGTGCGGCCAAACAGCGTCGCCCAGTTCAGTCGGCCGTGTTCGGGCATCGCCTTCAGTGCGGTCTGCGTCCACTTCAGCGGCGGCAATATCGTCCCTGGGAACGGCACGCCGAATTCTCGTTCCACTCGCGATGATGGCTGGCTCATATCGGTAGCATATTGTACTTCTGGTGTTTCGCCGCAACCTTCCGTTACACGCCGAGTTCTAACGCATTCAGTAGCAAATCTCTCACCCCCGTCATCGGTACGCTCGCACCGGGGTTTTGCCCGTGGCCGATGAGTAAGGCGCGGTCGAGTGGATCGCTCGCGGCGAGGCCATGGCTGCCCCTCACGATGCGCGCATCGAGTGGCACCAAGTCGAAAATCGTGCGAAAACCGAGCTTCTTTTGAATCAATCGCCGGCCCGCGTGCAGTTTCGGTAGCCGAAACTTCGGGTCGAAGAACAACTCGCACGGGTCGAAACCGGGTTTATTATGGATCGCCACCGCACGCGCGTAATCGGGTGCCACGGCATCATCGAGCCAGAACGGGTACGCGAACCAGGCGTTCGGCTTCGACAGCACGACGATCTCTCCGCTCCGATCGTGGTCGAGTTGATACTTCGCGCGGGCCTCACCACAAAGCACTTCCGCAACGCCCCCCGTCGCAAGTAGCTGCTCGCGAACGCGCTCGATATCTGCGGCATCCTTCACGTAGACGTGTGCCAACTGATGGTCGCAGACCGCAAACGCACGGCTATCGAACAGGTCGAGTTGCTCGCCGAACGGCCCCATTCGCACCGTTAGCAGCCCACTTTGACGCAACACGCGATTGAGGTACACCGGCGTATCGACATCGCAATGGCCGTACTCGCTGACGACCCAAACATCCGCCCCGACTGCTTGTGCCGCATCGAGTAACGGCGCGCAAGCCTCGTCGAGTTCGCGCGTCAATTTGGCCATATCGCAGCCACTCGGCCCGCGGCGCTGCGGCTCGTAATCGAGGTGCGGCAGGTACACGAGCGTCAGGTTCGGCTGAAAATCCGTCAGCATTTTTGCCGCACTGTTCGCGATCCAACTCGTACTCGATAACCCGGCCATCGGCCCCCAGAACGATGGGAACGGGAACGATCCGAGCTGCTTTTTCAGGCTTTCGAGGTACTCCGGTGGCGAACCGGTGACATCGAACGCCTTGTTGCCATCGACGCCGTACCACGGCTTCGGCGTGATCGAATACGCGACATCGGCACCCTGATTGAACCACCAGAACAGCTTCGCACAGGTGAACGGTTTACCGCGTGCTGCGGCGCGCTTCTTCGCGGTCGTGTAGATCGGCTCGGCCTGAATGAGCGCGTTCGATTGTTGCCAGAAACGGACTTCACGTGTATCGCGGAACAGCCAGCCGTTCGCGACGATGCCGTGTTGCGAAACGGGTTGCCCCGTCAGGATCGTCGCTTGCGCGGTACAAGTGACGGCGGGTAGCACCTCCGGCATATCCGCGAGCCAACCGCGTTTGGCGAGTGCCGACAATCGCGGGGCGTGGGGCAATAGTCGGGGCGTGAGACCCACGGCATTGATGAGGACGATTGGCGGCATGTTTACCCGATCAGTTCCTTGACGACCGTCCCGTGAACGTCGGTGAGACGATAATATCGGCCCTGGAATTTGTACGTCAGCTTCTCGTGATCGATCCCGAGTTGGTGCAGAATCGTCGCCTGGACATCGTGAACGTGAACGCCGTTTTCGGCGACGTTGTAGCCGTAGTCGTCGGTCGAACCGTGGGTGAATCCGGGCTTCACGCCGCCGCCCGCGAACCACATCGTGAAGCAGCGCGGGTGGTGATCGCGGCCGTAATTCCCGGCGGTGAGCTTACCCTGCGAGTAGTTCGTGCGACCAAATTCGCCGCCCCAGACGACGAGCGTATCCTTCAACATCCCCGTGCGTTTGAGGTCTTGCACGAGGCCGTAACAGGCGCGATCGATGTCTTTCGCCTGGCGTTTGATGCCACCCGGCAGGCCGCCGTGATGATCCCAACCGGGGTGGTATAGCTGAATGAATCGTACGTTACGCTCGGCCAAACGCCGGGCCAGCAAGCAGTTCGCCGCAAACGTCCCCGGCGTCTTGGCGTCCTCGCCGTAGAGTTCGTACACATCCTTCGGCTCTTTGCTGAAGTCCATGACATCGGGTACGCTCGTCTGCATTCGGTACGCCATTTCGTACTGCTGCACCCGCGACAGAATCTCCGCATCGCCCTCGGTTTCGGCTTGAATCGCGTGCAATTCGGCAAGGCGATCGAGCATCTTGCGTCGGCTGTCGGCACTCACGCCATCGGGGTTCGCGAGGTACAAAACGGGCTCTTTGCCGCTACGAAACTGCACCCCCTGGTGCGTACTCGGCAGGAAGCCGTTGCCCCAGAGGCGTGCGTACAACCCCTGTTCGGTGCGGTCTTTCGAGACGAGCACGGTGAACGCGGGCAGGTTTTCGTTCGCGGAACCGAGGCCGTAACTCAGCCACGCGCCGAAGCTCGGACGCCCCGCCAGTTGGTTGCCAGTCTGGATGAAGGTGATCGCGGGGTCGTGATTGATCGCTTCGGTGTAGCACGATTTGACGAAGCACAGGTCGTCGGCCATCTTCGCGATGTTCGGCAACAGGTCGCTGACGGTCGCGCCACTCTTGCCGTGCTTCGCAAACTGAAACACCGAACCGGCCAGCGGCAACGTCGCCTGATTGCCGGACATGCCGGTCAGCCGTTGACCTTTGCGGATGCTTTCCGGGAGGTCCGTGCCATTCTTTTCGTTCAACAGTGGCTTGTGATCGTACAAATCCAGTTGCGACGGCCCGCCCGCCATGAACAGGTAGATGATCCGTTTCGCCTTCGGCGCGTGATGCGGTTTGCCGAGGACTCCCGATGCCGCCGTGGCATTTTGCGACAACAACGAACCGAGCGCAATGCCACCGAGGCCCAGTCCCGATTGCCGTAAGAACAACCGTCGATTCGAGATTGGGAGAATATCGTGTGGGTGCATGACCGTGATCGCGTGAGGCATTGGCAGGTTACGAATCGCGAACCGTACGACCGCATTGTAGCGACTCGACCGCCTCGTTCATCGCATCAGCACGGCTTCAGCCATCAGGCCAGGGCCGAAACCGAGCATCACGCACGGTCGCGGCGCGTGGGCTGTTCGCATCGCGTTCAGAATAAACAGCACCGTCGGCGACGACATGTTGCCGTAGTTCGCGAAGATGTGCTTCGATGTTTCCAGTGCCGATGCGGGGAGTGCGAGCGCGTCTTGAACCGCTTCGAGAATCTTCGGCCCGCCAGGGTGAATCGCCCAACTGCCGACGTCCGCCACGGTCAAGCCGTTCGCGGCCAGCCAGTCGTGCATCCAGCCCGCCACGTTCGCCGCAATCAACTTCGGCACCTGCTTCGAGAGTGTCATCTCGAAGCCATGATCGAGAATCGTCCACGTCATCGCCTCGGTCGAATCCGGTATCAACGACGACCCCGTCGCACTCACCGCCCACTCATCGGCATCGTGGACGCCATCGCCGACGACGACCGCACACCCGTCGGCGAACAGCGCGTTCGCCACCACCTTTTCCGGCTCGTCGCGATAGTGGTAGTGCAGGCTACACAGTTCCACCGCACACAGCATTACGCGTGCGTTCGGGTCGGCGGTGGCGTATGCATTCGCCACGCGCAGGCCGTTCAGCGCACCGTGGCAGCCCATGAAACCGACGTGCGTGCGTTCGACGGTGGGGCGCAATCCCAGCCCGCGAATCAGCGCGAAATCGACGCCGGGCGAGAAGAACCCCGTACACGATACCGTAACGAGGTGCGTGATCGAATCGGCTGCAAAACCCGCCTCGTTCAGCGCGTCACTCGCAGCCGGGACGGCGAGTTTCGGGGCTTCGATCGCGTATTGCGCGTTCCGCTGTGCCGTCGTCGGCCCGAGGAAATTCGGGTCGCCGTTCGGCAGAAACACCGAGCTGGAATCGCGAGTGCCTTCAAATAGATCGCGAACGACATCGCGGCCGTGGACGACGTGCCGCATCTGGTTGCCCGAGTGCGCATACACCGAAGGCAGGAAGCCCGAAGCCCGCGACGTCGGCCCGCCGATGACGCGCGCCACGCCGAGACCTTCATCGGGGGTCAGATACCCTGGCGGAACCGCAGTGCCGATTCCGCGAACGTGGAAGCTCATAACGATCGACCTTGGGCGAGTGTGGCCGGACGGTGTAACGCCCGCAAAACCGGTGCCGACAATTGCGGCGCGATCGACAATGCCCGAACCGCGAAGCGAGTGAGCGACGGATACCGCAACGCCCGCGAGATGATTCGACACGGGAATTGCCGTTGGCTTACCGTCAGGCCGTGTATCCGCGACCACGCGCGAATGTCGGCGTCGTGCCAGTCTTTCAAAATAAACGGTGACACCGCGATGGCAGACGAAATCGCCCAACCCATCCCTTCGCCCGTAAACGGTTCGACGTACCCCGCCGCATCGCCGATCGCGAACCAGCGTCGCCCGGCAATTTTCGCCGGCGTTCGCGTGAGTGCCGGCGTGCCCCGCCACGCGGCGAGTGCGAGTTCGGGTATCTCTGGCAAACCGGCTTCGTGCAGAATCCGCGTTGCCGCCACGCCCAGACTGCCGGAGGCGCGCACGAACTCCGCATCGAACGCGGCAGCAATATCGAGGCGATCATCTTCGAGTCGAACGAGGCCGACGTACCCGCCCCGCGACGTTGCCATGTACACCGTTTCGCGCGCATAATCCGGGTGCGGATATTCGAGAACGACCCCGGCACCGATTCGCGAATCGGGTTTGGCGGGAACATCGAAACCATCGGCCACGGCCGCCGCCCGCCCGTTGAGGCCATCGGCCGCGATGACGACCCGTGCCAGTATTCGCTGATTTTCCAGAGCAATTTCGCGAACGCCATCCCGTTCGATGCCCATCATCGCCCGCGTGCCGGGTAGGAACGCAGCCCCCGATTCGATCGCACGCCGGATGAGTGCGACATCGAACGCTGTGCGCGAAAGACTCACGCCTGCGGGCCACGGGAGCAGTGCCGAACGCCCGCCCGATGCGAGTTGCAACCGCGTCAGCGGGACCGCCCCAAGTTGTGATACGACGTTTCCGAGGCCCGCGCGCTCGAGGTTCCGCAGTGCGTTGCCGTTCAGGCAACAGCCACAGATTTTGTTTCGCGGGAAGTGCGATTTGTCGATGAGAATGACACATCTACCGGATCGCGCGATCTGATGCGCCGCCACCGAACCGGCGACGCCCGCGCCGATAATCGCGGCATCCCACACGATCGCGGCAGCCCGTTCGGGGGTGATCGTAGCAGCGACGTTCACGATTTGCTCCAGCAAAGTCGCATCCGGCACGGGAAGCAATTCTCGACGATCGCGCCCGTCATGCCCGCTTCCGCGGCCATCTGTTTCAGTTCGCGAATCGTGTACGCCGCCCGCACGGATACCGGCCCATCGAACCGCACGATCGGCGAACGCGACAGCAAATGGCTCGCGATCCAGACGAGCGAATAGCTCGTACGGCTCCGCACCAGATCGGTCACGATCACCATCGTTTTTGCGGCAAGCATCATTTTGCGAAGGATTTCCACGACATCCGGCGGGTCGAGATGGTGCAAGAACAACGAACACGTTACCACATCATAGTCCGTCGGCAGCGGGTCGCGCAGGACATCGTGCAGGAAGTATTCGACATCGGCACCCACAACGCTCGCTTTTGCCCGTGCCGTTTCGATCGCGGTCGTGCTGATGTCGCAACCCGAAACCGCAACCGGCAACGGACACCGCTTCGCGCGTTTCCAGAGTTGGAGCGGTATGTCCCCCGACCCCGTCGCGATGTCGAGGACAGTGAGTTTCCCGTTCGCCAAATCGCGGATCGTCGGCCAGAGCAGGTTCGCGCTTCGCGTCAGTGCATTGATGCGAGCCAGCCCCGTGAGCGCCCGACGGTGTGCATCGGGTGCGAGGTTCGGTTCGTCCATGAGTTCGGGAACGCGCACGCGATGCATCGGCTTCCGTTTATTTCATATGTACATTCGACTGCGATCAGGGCACGATGCGTTTGAACTCTTCGACGATGCCATCGGGGTCGGTCACGGCCAGTTCGTCGTCGGCGATCGTTTTGATCGTGAGAATTTCAGCTTTCTTGTTGCCGCCGAGCTTTCTACCGCCGAGGCTGACCTCGTAATCGATTTTGTCTTTGTCGAGTTTGTACGTCCCCTCGTAGAGACTCGTCCCCCCGTCGAACGTCATGGAGATCGTCATCTTGCCATCTTTGGTCAATTCGACGACGCATTTCGTGCCTTCCGCCAGCCCGTTACTCGATTTAACGAGGTTCCATTTTCCGACGATTTTGTCTGCGGTCGTCTTGACCGGCTTCGGTACTGGCGCGGCAATGAGCGCGCTGATCGGAACGATGAGAAATGCACAAAGTCCGATCGCGATCATTCGACGCATGACTGCCTCCTGTATGTGATCTCGCGAATATAGAGTTTAACACATGTGGAAAACGTATACAACGTTTTTCAAACCTGATATTGCTGACGAATCGCGCATTATACCGTGCGGGCTTTCAATAGTGGCTTGCCGAGGATCGAATCGCGTTCGGTCACGGGGCCGTCTTTCGCGTCGCGACTGATGTGCCTGGCGAACATCTCGAACTTCGCATCGAGATCGTCGGCGTGATGCAAGATCAGCACTTCGGCAATCATCGGTAATCGCGGTGAACCCCACGCCGGCAGGCTGAGGTGCGCGAGCACGATATGTTCGAGCAAAAGCAGCAGTTCCGGGTTCAGTTCTTCGATCGATTTGCCCGCATCGCGGATGATGTCCCGTGCGAGCGGGATATGCCCGATGAGGTATCCGGGCACTGTCATTTCGGGTGGCTGACCGAGTAAAGGCACGATGAGTTCGGCGACGCGGCCGATGTCGTGGAGGGCTGCCCCCGCCAGGACGAGATCGCGGTTGAACGGCAACAACTCGGGAAATCGCTCCGCGTATTGATCGGCGAGCCAGATGCAGTTCCGCAACACGTTTCGCACGTGTTCGAGCCACCCACCGGGGAACGGGTAGAACTGTTTCGGACTGGCGGGCAAGGCTTTGAGCGCATCCGCGTTCGCGTTCAAGATGCCCAGCACTAATACTTTCAGCGGCGCGTCTTTCAATTCGGCGTCGAGGATCGCGAGCAAGTCCGCGAGCATTTCATCCGAGTCGAACCGCGAGCGTTCGTAGAAATCGGACTCGTTAAAACCATCGTCTTTGTCGGCGGGTGTCGCCAGGCGGGCGTTGATGATGTCGATCTGCGGGCCGTAGCGTTCGTGTTCGCCGAACGTGCCGCGCAACTTGTAGATGCTGCCGATGGTCCAGTCTTTGTCGCATTGCGGGAAGAGCGTCGCGTCGGCCCAGATCACGCTACCGACGGTCCGGTGCATGTTGCGAAACTTGCAGTTGTAGAACGGCTTTTTGTCCCGCGTCGTGTTGCGCACTTTCTCGGTGAGCAACGCGAAGAAATCCGCAGGCAGTTGGCCCGGCTTCAACTCGTGCAGTTTCACGACGGGCAGCTTGACCATATCGGAACCCTCACGGCATCAGGTTGTACAGGAACGGTGGCCGCGACCAATCCCACAATCGCCACGGATTCGCATCGATCGAGACTGGCAACGGATTCCACAACCAGGCATCATAATACGCGCACGGCGCGTGAATAGCGAACCCGAGCAACCCGATCGCGGTGACCGCAGCCCAGCCCCAGCGGGCGGAAAGCAGATAACCCACGGGGCGAATCGCGAACAACCCCGCGATCGGCACGATCTCCGCAACGAGTCGCGAACCGTAACAATACCCGCCCCACCAGATCGGCCACGAACCGATGAGAACCAACTGACAGGCCGCTGTCGCAATCGCGAATGCGGCCCAACCGACGGGTGCGTTTGTAGGGTTGGCGCGAACTTTGCGAAATGCGAGCAACCCGAGAAACAGCATCCACGGCTGATACACGATCAGCCCGCGGCCTGGGCTGAACAGCACGCCGAGGATATGTTCGCCGGGGAACCATTGCTCGGAAAGAAAGCCCATCGACGGCCCAAACGGGTTGCGGTAGATCGCGTAATACATCGCCGCCCACGGCAGGTAACAGGCGATTGCACATATTGGCACGAGCAAGCCGCGCCGCCAGTCGCGTGCCAGAACCCACAGCCCGAACGGCACGAGAAACGTCACCGCCGAAGGACGGCACGCGAGCATACAACCGCACGCCAAGCCTTGAAACAATATCCCCTTCCAACCCATTTTGCCTTGCGTGGAAAACTCGACGAGCAGCACGACGAGCAGCCAGAATACGATCCCGCCTTGTTGCCATAACAGCATCCCGAGCGTCGTCGTAAACACCGAGCCGAGCGCGAGCAGCCACGTCGTGGCATACGCGGCTTCTGGCGAACCGATGCGCAATCCGATCAGGAAAAACAGGCCGAGCGACAGCCCGCAGAGAATCGACGCGGTGAGTTTTTCGATGAGAAATAGCGTGTGGTCGTCGCGCAGGTTTTGGCCCGTCGCCATCGCGATGAGCACGCCCGGCCACGCGAAAATCTCCATGCCTGCGGGGTACGTGGAAAACACGCCCGGCCCCGTGGGGACTTCGCGAACGAAGTACGGTCGCCCCGGCCCGCAGATGTCCCAACGCGCGAGGCCGGACGGCGAGACATACGACGAAAGCTCGCGGCTACCGGACTTCGCCATCTGCACGACGGTCGGCACGAGTGGTAGCGTGTCGCCGGTCCAAACGTGGATCGAGGTGTTCCATTGGCAGACGGTCACTGGCAGTGCCACGCCCAATATTGCAACGAGCGCCGCCGCGTAACCGCGCGGCGAACGGGCTAATCGCGCGGACAACATCGCCAGACGCGAAACGAGCGTAAGTGGTGTCGATAAGATCGCGGTGAGGCCGAGACCCGACACCAACACCAACCGCCCGACGCGATGGGCGAACGGGCTGAATTGCGAGTAGTGCCGGATGGCATATGCAGCCGCAAACGCGACGAGCAGCACCGCGAGTCGCCGACACGCCGCACGGCGATCGATCGCACCCGCCACCCAACCGAAGATCGTAAAACCGACGAGCACAATCGGGCCGGTCGAACGGAATTTCCCCCAGATCGTCGCAATGAGAATGCCAACCGATGCGACGAACAACAACCAATCGAGCGCGACCACGCGCGCGGGCACAACCGACGCCCGCGCACCGACCGAGAACCACCCGCGAACCGGATTCACCTTCCACATGGCCACTCCCCACATCGTGAACGATGCCGAAAGTTACCCCGTATCGTCGCCCTGCGTCAACCGGAGTCGGACGCGAAACGTCGGTTGCGAAAGCGATTGTCGTTCTGAAAAGTTCTCGCCCGCCAGCGCGCTTCGCGCGGGTGACGAAGCGGACGGAGCCGGTTCAGCATCGGTCAGAAATATACTGCGAAGTCTTATGTCTATTGTTAGGAATCCGCCGAATTGTCGCGTTCTTCCGTAGCAACTGATCTAAACTACCGCAACAACTATAGTGGTTCCGACAGCATTACGCCCCGTATCATTCAGACAACGGATGACGATTCATGCTTACCGCCCAAGTCCCGACCGAATCATCGAGGTCCATTCCGGCTGGTCACTACGTCCGCAAACTTCTCGGTTCTTCCATCGTGCCCGTCGGCGAATGGGATGCACTCTCACCGGAACAAAAAGCCGAATTGCTCGCAAGCCACAACGACGAAACGCTGTTGTTTGGCTTGGCGAGGATGGGGTTGATCACACCTTACCAACTCGGGTGCATCCGACGCGGAGAGACGCACACGCTGGTGCTGGGGAACTATCGGATATTGGACAAGATCGGCTCGGGTGGGATGGGGGTCGTGTTTAAAGCGGAGCACATCAAGCTGCGGCAGACAGTGGCGGTGAAGGCGCTGTTCGTGAACGGCGACAAAAACCGGCGTGCCGTCGATCGGTTCTTTCACGAAGTGCTCGCGGTCACGCGACTGAAACACCCGCACATCGTGGCCGCCGTCGACGCCGGCGAACAAGCCGGGGCCGGGCCGCAAGGCGCACCGGTGCCGTACCTCGTGATGGAATACGTCGAAGGTCGTAACCTCGAAGATCTCGTGTTGCAAGACGGTCCGCTTCCCATCGAGCAAGCCTGCTTGATTGCCCATCAAATTGCCGATGCCCTCACCGAAGCCCATCGGCACGATCTCATCCATCGCGACATCAAGCCCGGAAACATTATCATCGCGCCCGACGGCAATGCGAAGCTCCTCGATTTCGGCGTGGCGCGTTTACCCAGCCCCGACGAACGCATGACGAAAGACGGCGCGCGGCTCGGTACGATCGGCTATATGGCCCCGGAACAAGTGCGATCCGCGAAGAGCGTCGATGCCCGCGCCGATATTTTCGGCTTGGGTGCCAGCCTTTACTTCACGCTAACGGGACGCGACCCGTTCGAGCCACCGATCGGTTCCGCCGGCGCAAGTTGCACGCCCTCGGCCCGCGAATGGCGGCGAGACGTGTCGTACGAACTCGATGCGGTCATTGCTAAATTCATGGCACTCAACCCCGAAGCGCGGGTACCGACCGCCGATGCAGCCATGCGGGAACTATTGCCGTTTTTGAGTTCGATCACCGACCGGAAATTGCGTCCTGCCGAACGAATGCCCGCCACGAGCGACGCGACCGACACCGTTCCCGATGCGGCACTCGCCCCGCAACGAATTCTCATCGTCGACGATCAAATCGACGTGCGTCGCGTCTGTCGGCTCGCGTTGGCCGGCGATGGTGCCCATTGCGATGAAGTCAGTACGGGACTCGATGCGCTCGAACAAATCGAACGCGAAGTCTACGATCTCGTTTTGCTCGACGTCGATTTGCCAGGCTGTAGCGGCGAAGTGGTACTCAAAAAGATTCGCCAGCAACCGCCGACTCCGAATATCAAAGTGATTATGTTGTCCGGGCGGACGAGCGGCGACGAACTGTCGCGGATGATGCTTGCCGGGGCCGACGACTTTCTGACGAAGCCGTTCAGCCTCGTTCAACTGCGGGCACGAACGCGGGCCGCACTGAAATTGAAAGACGCACAAGACCGTTTGGAGTTGCTCAATCAGCATCTGATTACCGTGAATGCCGAACTCGAACGCACGGTTTCGTCGCGGGATAGCGAATTGATTCACGCACGCGGCGCGATGGTACTCGCGCTGGCGAAGCTCATCGAGAAGCGTTCGGCGGAAACGGGTGCGCACCTCATTCGCATGCAAAAATATAGCCGCGTTCTCGCCGAAGCCGCCGCCCGTACGCCGGCATTCGAGAACCGCATCACGCCCGATTTCGTACGCGGACTGGAAGATGCGGCCCCGCTTCACGACATCGGCAAAGCGGCGATACCCGATTGCGTGTTGAACAAACCGGGACGGCTCGACGCGCAAGAACGCCTGCAAATGGAGGCGCATACCGTCCTCGGTGCCGACACGCTGCAAGAAGTCGCACGCCGGTACAAGTTCGCTACGGGCTTTTTGCACATGGCAATCGACCTCGCGCGGCACCACCACGAAAAATGGGACGGCACCGGCTATCCCGATAAGTTGGCGGGCGAAGAGATCCCACTCGCGGCACGGCTGCTCGCGTTCTGCGACGTCTACGATGCGCTGCGGTCCCCGCGCGTTTACAAGCCCGCGCTCTCGCACAACATGGCCGTGATGACGATGTGCGACGCCTCGCCCGGCCACTTCGACCCGAGCTTGATGGTCGCATTCCGCCTCTGTACGGATCGATTCAAAGCGATCTACGCCGAAATGGCAGACTGAACGAGAAAGCGACATCCATCGGGTTCATCTAAAGAACTACCGCACGCGGGTAAACACGACGGTCAAATCGTCCTCGTACGCGACGACCCATTGCTCGGGACAGTTCCGCAATAATGCTGCGAGCACGCGCTCCTTCGGCGCGATCACGAGGTTGGCACTCGAGAGCAATTTGTCGGTTCGCCAGTCGTCGGTGCCATCCCAGGTTGCGAAGGCGCGGCGTAGGCCGTCGCTGCCGTAGAGGTTCGTGCGTCCGTCGATCGCAACCGGATGGTTCGGCAATCCCCAGATGATCGCCCCGCCCCAGTTGAAGTCGTTGTAAAGTGGGCCGGGCAAATTCTTCTCGCGAATGTGTGCCATTGCTGCGAGTGGATATTCGCTGTTCGGCACGGCCTTCGGCCCGTAACCGAGCAGGCCGTAGCCGCGGGCCAACGCGAACACCAAGCAGACGAGCATCGCCACCGTCAGCGGTCGGACGCGCACCGAAAACGGGGCTTGCACATCGCGTAATATCGCCACCGCCGCAAGCACGCCGAACCATGTGTCGCGCCGCATCCGCGTGCTGAGAATGACGGCGACGATTAACAGGCCCAGTTTGAACCCATCTCGCGGCTGGCGGATCCACACTAGCCCCGCCCACAACATTAGCCCGAACACTGCCCACGTACAAACCGATGAGATTTCCGGCGGGGCCAACTCGTTGATGAAGTCTCGCGGTGCGGCCTGCGTGGCGTATTCCCAGATCACTTGGAGGAGTTGCGTGCCGTACGGGTTGACGAACGTGGCCACCCCGCAAGCGATGGCGAGCGCAAACAAACTCCGTCGGTCGCCCTTTCCGGGGAACAACACCGCCATGCCGAGAATCAGCCAGCCGAGCACGAACTGAATGTGGATGTTCGCCCAAAGGATGAATAGCAACGGCAACCAACTCACTCGCCGAACGGGCGTACCATCGCGCACGCGGCCCACGGCTTCGAGCGTAATCACCGTGAACGCAACGGTGAAGTGCCAGGGGCGTTCCCGCATGAACGGAATGAGCGAAATCGCGAGCGTCGACAAAATCACCACGGCAGGGACGGCCGCCATCTCGCGCCGCAATGCGTAGACGAAAATCGAGCCAACGGTGATCGCGCCGAACAGGGACTTCGCAATGTGGATGCCGTTCGGTCCGAAGGCTTCCGATATGCCATACATACCCATTTCGTAGAGCCAACTGTACGCGACCCACGTCGCACCCTGCTCGGTGCCGAGGCGGGAAAACGGCTCGGCGACGGGAAATTGTTCGTGCGACCAAATCCAGCGCCCCACGGCGAGGTGCCACCAGGTGTCTTGGTCGAACGAGGCAAATAGCGTAAACCCGGCAGGAAATGCCGCCGCCACGCAAATGACGATCCAAAACCAAACCGGTCGCGCAGGTGTACTCATACGCAAAAGGTAGCACACGGTCGGCTTGGAAATCAATCGGCGAGTGTTTCGATTTCGCCGCCGGCTCTCGTGACGAGTGCGGCCATGACGCGGATGCTGACGTTGGCGTTGACGAACTTGACGCGACCATCGGCGAACGACAGATTCGCGCCGCCCGTGTGAAACGAATAGACTTCGTGCGCGTTCGAGCAATTGATCGCGCACGGCCCCCACGCTCCGGAGCCGTCGGTCAACCAGCCATCGAGGTTGATCGGGATCATGCCGTTGTACGCCGCCCACGAAGGCACCCGCGTCGTGCCGGCGGGTTTGCCGAATACGTACACCGATGGCCTGCCTGCGACTTCGGCCACCAGAATCGTGTTCGAGGTGCCATCGGTAATGCCGAGCAACGTGCCGCCCGTTTCGTTCGGCATCGCCCCGTCGCGCGGGCCGTTCCACGGATTCAGCAAACCGGTATCGATCAGCCCCACGTCCACATCGTAAATGGCACTGTAATCGGAAATGCCGTAGGTGTTGCTCCCTTCGACCCTGTTGCGGCCCGATGGGGCCGAAGGGCAGAGGAAGGTGGGAATCGTAGCACTGACGGCGGGCTGGTTGTCGACGTGATCCCACGGGCGATCGAACCGATAGCGTTGGAACAACGCATTTTGCTCGATGAACGGGAGTATCTCCGGCGTCCACGAACGGGTGAACGCCGGGTTGCTGTAGATCGTCGCAGGGAGTTTGCCGGCAGAGTCGTGGGTTTGGTGTAGCGCGAGCGCCGTCTGCTTCATGTTATTTTGGCAACTCGAACGCGCCGCCGCCTCGCGGACTTTTTGCACGGCGGGGAGCAACAACCCGATCAAAATCGCAATGATCGCAATCACGACGAGTAGCTCGATCAGCGTGAACCCGGCTCGGCTCAATCGATTTCTCATGACGCACTCCAACCGTATAGATTATTCGATAGACGCAGTTTACCAGATATTCGGGTAACAAACATGGATCACGATCAGCGATTCAAGGAGATGATCCGCGAGTTCTTCCCGCAGTTCATGAACCTTTTCTTCGAGGTTTATGCGAAAGAATTCGACCTGACTTCGCCGCAGTGGCTCGACAAGGAAGTGTTGCCGAACCCACCGGAGGGCGAACGACATATTCTCGATCTCGTCGCGAAACTACGGACGACGCGATCGCTATCCGCCAATCGGACAGAAGAATGCCTCGCGCTGGTTCACGTGGAAATCGAATCGCAAGACCGCACGACTGCATTGAAGCCGCGACTGCCGAGATACTATTTTCACCTGCGAGACAAGCACCGTTTGCCGGTACTGCCGATCGTGCTTTACCTGCGCGTCGGCATGGAAGGTATCGGCACGGACGAAGTGATCGAAGAGTTCGGTCCATTGCAGGTGATGCGATTTCAGTACTTGTACGTTGGGTTACGCTCGCTCGATGCCTTACAATACAGTCACGGCGACAATTGGCTCGGCGTGGCGCTGTCGGCCCTGATGCATGCGAATCGCGATCAATGGCCAGTGCTCGGTGCCGAGGCATTGCGCAGACTCGCCGATGCCCCGCTCAACGACCATCAGCGGTTTCTGTTGAGCGATTGCGTGCAGGCCTACCTGCCGCTCGACGAAGCGGGACTTGCGACATTCGAACGAATCACGAAGGCCGAACCCTACTCAAAGGTGATAGCGATGAACAAGACACCGTACGACAAAGGTATAGAACGGGGCTTGGAACAGGGCTTGGAACGGGGCTTGGAAACGGGCAAAGAATCCGCCCTTCGCGATGTGGCGATCGCGTTGCTGGAAAGCAAGTTTCGCTCGGTGCCAGGTTCCATCATCGAGCGAATCGGGACGCTGTCGTATTCGGAACTGCGCACGCTGACGATCGGAATTCAAGGCGCAGCGACGATCGAAGAATTGTTCCCATCGAGTTGATCGACGGTTCGCATTCCAATACTCACTCACCACCGAAAAGGTCCGAATGTACACATGCGCGATGATGATGGCACTGATCGTGTCGGCACAACCGAAGGCCGACGATTGGGCGACGCAGGAATCGGCACACCTGAAAAACATCCGCCAGGTTACGACGGGATTCCTGCGCGCGGGCGAGGGGTATTTCGCACCCGATGGCAAGAAGATCATCTATCAAGCTGAGGAGAAAGGCACGGGCAATCCGTTCTATCAGATCTTCACCCAAGACTTGGAAACGGGCAAATTTCAGCGAATCAGCCCCGGTGTCGGGCGGACGACGTGCGCGTTCTTTCGTCCCGATGGCAAGCGGTTGATCTTCGCGAGTAGCCATACCGACCCCGAGGTGAAAGCGCACCAGAAAGCCGAGTACGTTCAGCGCGAAGAGGACGCCAAGAAAGGGCTGCGTCGCCGCTATTCGTGGGACTTCGACAAGCACATGAAGATTTACGAAGCCGACCTCGATGGCGAAAACTTGAAGTGCCTGACGCCCGACGCGAAGGCGTACTCTGCCGAGGGAAGTTACTCCGCCGACGGCACGCAGATCGTTTACAGTTCGGGCAACGCGGGCAACGTGCAGTTGTTCATTATGAATGCCGACGGCACGAACCCGCGGCAACTGACGAACGTGCCGAACTGTTATAACGGCGGTCCGTTCTTCAGCCCCGACGCCAAGAAAGTTATCTTCCGGGCGGATCGTAAAGAGAAAGACCGGCTGCAACTTTACGTCATCAATGCCGATGGCACCGGCGAGAAGGCGCTCACCACCAACGAGAAATGGGTCTACTGGGCACCGTACTGGTACAAGGACGGCAAGCACATCATCTACACCGCTGCCGACCACACCGACGAAACGAAACGACCCAATTACGACCTCTACTGGATGAACGTCGAGACCGGCAAAACGACGCGCATCACGCACGCACCGGGGCAAGATGTCCTCCCCGTGTTCAGCCCCGATTGCACGAAACTCATGTGGACGACCAACCGCGACGGCCGCTCGCCCACGCAGTTGTTCCTCGCCGACTTCACCCTGCCAACGGAGTAATCGGCACGATTCCGAACCTCGCAGACCGCCCCGCAATGAATGATTGTGGGGCGGTCTTGCCTTTAATGTTTATAATGCTGATAAAGATAGAGTGGACTTGAGCACGTGCAGAAGGACGGTGCCGATGACTGTCGCGAGAATGTCCGACGAAACGATTGCGGAGGCCGCCCGCGAGTTGGCTACGGCGTCGCCGCAAACGATTCTGCGCTGGGCGGTTAAGGAATTTCACCCGCGCCTCCTGATGGCCACGGCATTCGGTGCCGAGGGCTGTTGCATCATGCACATGCTCGCTGAAATCGAGCCATCGGTGACGATGATTAACCTCGAAACGGGTTATCAGTTCGCCGAAACGCTGGAGCTTCGCGAGCGGATTAAAGCCCGCTACGGCATCGAGGTCGTCTACATTCTCCCCGAAAAAACGGTGGCCGAATACGAAGCCGAACATGGTGGTCCTTTGTACACTATTCGCCCCGATCAGTGCTGTTTCGACCGCAAAGTGAAGCCGCTCCGCGACGCGATGGCGCACTACGACCCGGCGGCGTGGATTTCGGCGATTCGCAAGGATCAAACGAGCGATCGCGGTAAAGCCGACGTCGTGCAATGGGACGCGAAATTTAAGGTCGTGAAGGTGAACCCGCTGCTGAACTGGACGAAGAAGGAAGTCTGGGGCTTCATCAACAAGTACGACGTGCCGTACAACCCGCTACACGACCAAGACTACCCGAGTATCGGTTGTTGGCCATGTACGCGAGCGATCCACGCCGGTGAAGACGATCGCTCGGGTCGATGGGCGGGGAATGTCAAAAAAGAGTGTGGTCTTCACGTGATCGAAGTCAAAGACGGAGCAGGGATTTAGTTCGGCACCAACTTTGGGAGCGTCTGGATGTTGTTCTCCGCGAAAGACGAATATGCGTGCCTCGCCATGCTGGAACTGGCAGTTCGCCACGGAGATCCGCACCCCGTTCGTCTGGTTGATATCGCCGAGAAACAAGGCATCCCGCAGCGATTCCTCGTGCTGATTCTGCTTCAGTTAAAGGGCGCGGGCCTGATTTACAGTACTCGCGGTGCAGCGGGCGGCTACCAACTCGCGCGGTCGCCAGACGAGATTACCCTCGCGGATATCCTCGATACCATCGACCGCACCGAGCCGTCTCATAACGGCACGAACCGCGCCGTCAACCGCAGTGGCGGCGAAGCGTCGACCCTAACGACCACACTTCGCGGTGTCTGGGAAAAAGTCGCGAAGGCCCAACAAGAAATCCTCGAACGAACGTCCCTGAGCGCGCTCATCGAAGCGGGCCAGGGACTTCAGTACGTGATTTGAAGCCATCGAATGTCGAATGGTGATAGCGATCGAAACCTTTACGGAGTGACGAATGCCTGACCTGATTGCCCCGCACGGCGGCGTGCTGATTAACCGGACGGTAGCGGACAACGATGCCGCCGAGTTTCGCAACAAAATCACTTGCACCACAGCGATTCCCGTCAGCGATGCGGACCTGTCGACGCTGTACCGGATCTCGGACGGCGGGCTGTCGCCGCTGATCGGGCCGATGGTGAAGGCCGAGTATAATCGCGTCCTCGAAGAAGAAGTCATCGAGCGTAACGGCAAGAAATACGCCTGGACGATCCCGCTCGCGTTCCCCGTCGAGGAAAGCCTCGCGAAGACGCTGAGCACCGGCAGCACGTACCCGCTGAAGAACGAGCAAGGCATCGTGGTCGCCACGCTGCTCGTTCAGGATGTGTACGAGTGGGACAAGGTCAAATACAACTCGTCGGTGTATGCCACGACGCGGATCGACCACCCCGGTGCGCGGATCGCGAACAGCGACCCACGGACGTACCTCGTGGGCGGCGAAGTGACGGTGCTGCGTCAGCCGAAGAATCCCAACTTCGGCGACCTCGTGTTATCGCCGCGCGAAACCCGCGATCTGTTTGCGGCGAAGGGCTTTCAGCGCGTCGTCGGTTTCCAGACGCGAAACGCCCTGCACCGCGCACACGAATACGCTCTGATCGTCGGCCTCGAGCGCCTCACGCGCGAAGGCCACTTCACCGGTGCCGTCCTGAACCCGCTGGTCGGCGAAACGAAAGCCGACGACGTCGATGCCGCAACGCGGATGAAGACGTACCGTGCGCTGATCGACAATAAAGTGCTCGGCGAAGGCGACATCGACGAAGAACTGTGGAAGAGTACGGGCCGCCCGTTCAGCGATCACATGATGCTGCTGGGCCTCGACATCAAGATGTTTTACGCCGGGCCGAAGGAAGCGGTGATGCACGCGATCTATCGCCAGAACTTCGGCTTCACGGACATCATCATCGGCCGCAAACACGCCGACGCGCCGTACGACGACAAGGGCGAAATCTGGGACGGCCTCGCCGCTCACCGCAAGTTCGACGACCTCAAGGGCGAACTGTTAATCCAGCCCGTCAAGGTCGGTTTCGCAGCGTACTACGCCGAGTGGAACCGCGTCGGTCTCGTCGAAAATGCCAATAAAGAGTGGAAGCAAGTCAGCATCAGCGGGACCGATCTGCGTGCCCAACTCGGCCGCGGCGAACTCCCCGACCCCCGCATCATGCGCCCCGAAACCGCAAAAGTGCTGATCGAGAAGTACCAGCAGAAGGCGTAAATAATTTTGGCTTCGCGTCGAGCAATCGACGCGAATGCCATCGTGTTATTTGGCAGAATCTGTGTTGGAACGTTCATTCTCAAGTTCATCGACGTGGTACTGAACGACGAGCCGATCGATGCGTCGGTTATTTTGCTGCACCGATTTTCGATATTGACGCCGATAGTAGTACGCAATTCCGCCGATTATCGAAGCGTGTACCAGGATCATCAGGACGTATGCTGTGTTACTCATGATTCTGGCTTCTCCGCGAGATGACTACTCGAAGAGCTAAGAAACGTCAATCGCATTCGGCAGTGGGTTCCGCGCGAAGATCCAATCTTCGATCGGCTGCCCGTTGACGAGATGCGTCTCGACGAATTCGGGGATTCGTTCGGCGGTCATGCCGTGGTACCACGTGCCTTCGGGGTAGACGACGAGTATCGGCCCGCTGGCACACACTCGTAGGCACTGCACCTTCGTGCGGTAGCAGGCGGTTGGCCCCGTGGCGAGTGACAAATTCCGCCGTTTGAGTTCGTCCTTCAGCACTTCCCACGATTTTGCACCGGCATCGGCGGAACAACACGCATCGCCGATGCACAGCAACACGTGTCGATGATACTCGCCGATCTTCAGTTTCTTCGCGATCGCTTCGAGTGGTTGCTTTTCGTCCACCGTTAGCCTTCCATCACTTCTTTGGACTTCTTGTCGGCCGCTTCATCGATCTTGAACTCGTAAAGTTTCAACAGTTCCTGGATGCGATCCTTACCCGTATCGCGCTCGTCTTCGGTCATCGCTTTCGCCTTCTCGGCATCGTCGTAATGCTTGTTCGAGTCGCGGCGAATGTTGCGGCACGACACCTTCGATTCTTCGGACTTCTTTTTGATCTGCTGCACGAGCTTTTTGCGTTGATCGCCGCTCATTGGCGGGATCGTCAGGCGAATGACTTTGCCATCGTTGTTCGGCGCGAGGCCGAGATCGCTGCCACGAATCGCCTTCTCGATCTCTTTCAAATCGTCGGCGCTGAACGGCTTGATCACGATCGTTGACGGGTCCGGGCAGGAGATATTCCCGACGTTCTTGACTGGCGTCGGCGAGCCGAAGTAATCGACGCGCAACGAGTCCAGCATCGCAGGGGTGGCCCGCCCGCTGCGGAGGCCCTTCAGGTCGTTCCGCAGAACGTCGAGGGCCTTCTCCATCCGGTCGGTGCAGTCTTTGAGAAACTGTGCAGCGTTCATGATCGTCTCGAATTTAAGGATAAAAGAGAATCTTCGAAGGCGCACCCGGCGAGAAGTATCACTCGGATACCAGTGTCCCGGTGGCCAGCCCGGCGACGGCTTTCTCGATTGCCGATTCCCGCTTATAGTTGAAGATCAGGATCGGCAATTTCGCCCCTTGGCACATGTCGAACGCGCTGATGTCCATCACGTTCAGCTTGTCGGCCATTACTTTCGTGTACGTTAGGCGGTCGTAGCGTTCGGCGTACGGGTCTTTCTCCGGGTCGGCCGTGTAGACGCCATCGACCTTCGTTGCTTTCAATAGTATGTCCGCACCGATTTCACGGCCACGAAGCGCTGCGGCGGTGTCGGTGGTCACGTACGGGTTGCCGGTGCCGCCCGCGAAGATCACGACGCGGCCTTTTTCGAGGTGCCGGATCGCTCGGCGGCGCAGGTACGGTTCGCACACCATGTCCATGTGAATCGCCGTCATCAACCGCGTCGGCATGTCGAGGCTTTCGAGCGTATCTTGCAGCGCCAGGCCGTTCATGACGGTCGCGATCATGCCCATGTAGTCGGCCGTCGACGCTTTGATCGTGTTCAAACCCGCCGAAAACTGCGCCCCACGCAACAGATTCCCGCCGCCGACGACGATGGCCAACTGTACCCCACGCTGCGCCACCCGTTTGATTTGATGCGCCATCGCCAGCGTTTCGTCGAGGCTGATTCCGCTACTCTTCCCGCCGTGGCCGAACGCCTCGCCGCTGAGTTTGAGCAAGACACGCTTGTAAATCGGCTTTAAGAGATCGTCGTTCATTGTCATCCTGGGCGATGGTGGACTCCCACCGGGACAAGCCCGGAGGCTCGTAGCCCGGTGGCTCGTGAGCATTCACCCATCCAATATAGATTCTCACCCGCGCTTGGCCAAGGAAGCCACGATCGAGTTTCCAAGTGTCGGGAGAGAGTCGCGTCGTAGAATTCCAAGAGATTTTTGGGTCGGCGACGATGCAACGAGAAATGAGATCGCCCGAGCGGCGTCTTTAAATGTAATGGGACCGGAAGCGATTGCAGAAATGGTCGATCGACATGCGGCCGCGCTCGCGCTGTACGCACGGCAATGGTGCGCACAACCCGACGATGTCGTGCAGTCGGCGTTCCTGAAAATCGTCCGGTTGCGGACGACGCCCGATAACCCCGTGCCGTGGTTGTATCGCGTCGTGCGGAATGCCGCAATCGATGCAGGCCGTGCCGAACGACGGCGAACGAAGTACGAGACGAATGCGGCGAAACAGGCCCCTACCTGGTTCGTCCCGAGTGAAGATCCCACCGGCTTGGATGCCCGCGAGGCGGCCGCCGCACTCGTCGAATTGCCTTTGGAAATCCGCGAAATTATGGTCGCCCACTTGTGGGGTGGCCTGACCTTCGAACAAATTGCCGCGATGGTTGGCGGGTCGGCGAGTACCGCGTACCGTCGCTTTGCCCTCGGTCTCGAACTGTTACGCGAACATTTAGGTGCGAAGCCATGCCGCCCAACGACCGTGAAGGTCCACTAACCGATTCCCCGCTCTGTACCGGCCACCCGCTCGCGAAAGCGCTGACGGGTTTGGAGCCGTTGCCGAGCCTGATGAATCGCGACCAACTGATGTTCGCCGCCGGTGCTGCTGGCCGCGATCGCACGGTGACATTCTGGAAACGCGCATTCGCCGCACAAACCGCGGCCATCGGTTTGCTCGTCAGTGTCGGCGTGGCAAACTACGGTACGACGGTGACTGACCCGACGCCGAAGATCGTGCAGATCGTTCCCGAAAATCCCGTGCCACCGAAGCCCCAAACCGAGGTTGCACCCGCACCGCGAACCGTGCCGCAACCCGCGTCCGAATCGCCAATGGAATACCCTACCGTTACGCTTGTGGCTTCCTCAAAAGCGGAACTTCAGGAGCGGGCACGTTGGCTCGAACTTCGCGCCAATATCTTCGAGATCGGCCTGAACGTGCTGCCAACGATGCACCAAACCACGCCAACGCTCGACCGCGTGGCACTCGAGCAATCGTTGCAGTTGCCGCCCGGAATCCTCGCGGCACCGGTACGGCCCGTTGCGCCGAAACCGCCAAAGGAACTGGAAGACGAGTAGCTCGCCGGACATCGGCGTTTAGCCGCGCCGCCAAGGCTTTGCGACGCAAAGCGCGGGGCGGAAACTCTCCGAACATTCGCGACACATCGGATGTTACCGAGCCGATTCCCCGCAAGGGGTCGGGTGAAGTCTACGATGGTTCCACCCGACCCCTTGCGGGGAATCGGCTCGGAAGAACCGCAGACAACCTCGTGTAAGCACCCGCTCGCCAAGAATGGGAAAATCCACAAAACTGCAACCCTCCTCATCCAAACACGAGTCACCGATGCGATACGCTCTCTCATTCTTGCTCGTCTCGCTGTTATCGTTCGAGGCTCAGGCCCAGACCGCGAAAGGCGGCGGGGTTGCGCCGCCGATTGACCTCGAGCGTTTTACGACGCGGTTGACGGTCACGCCAATGGCTGCGCCACGACCGGCGATGCGCTACGAACTGCTGCCGCCACTGCGCGAACGCACGACGGGTAATGCCGCCGTCAGTTACCTGCGTGCGGCGGTGTTGCGACCGAGTTGGCCGAAAGACCCCAAAGCGAGCGTCGAACTCGCCGAAAAATGGGAGAAGTGGGAAAGCACGCCCGTCGATCAGTTGCCACTCGAGGCGATCAAAAAATTCCTCGTGGACTATCAGCCGATGTTGCACGAAGCCGATGAGGCGGCACGCTTCGATCGCTGCGACTGGCAACTCGCCAACCGGAAGTTGAGCGACATGCAAAACCTGTTGCCGACCGTTCAGACGCATCGCGAACTGATGCGAATCCTCTCGTTGCGCATGCGCACGGAGATCGCCGAGAAGCGTTTCGATGCTGCGATCCGCACGATGCAAACCACTTTTCAACTCGGCAGACACGTCGGCGAAGGCAGCACGATGATCGAGATGCTCGTCGGGTATGCCATCGTCGGAACTTCGATCGCCCGCTGCGATGAACTCATCGGCCAGCCGAACGCGCCGAACCTCTACTGGGCACTTGCGACGCTGCCGAACCCGATCTTCGATCCGCGACCCGCACTCGATGGCGAGGGCCGCTTTCACGGGCTAATCCTGCCGATTCTGAAGGAACTCGAACGCGGCCCGGTCTCTGAAGACGTCGCGGCGAAGGCGTTCCGGGAGGTGTATGCGAGCATTGGCATTTCGCAGGATACCGACGACAAACTCGGGAAATTCGCAAGCTCGCTGGCACTCGCTGGCATGGTTGCGATGCAATCCACGGGCGCGAAAAAAGACCTGATCACCCGCGGAATGGCGAAGGCCACCGTCGATGCGATGCCGACCACGCAGGCTGTGTTGCTCCGTTCGCTCTACCTGCACCGCGACCTTTGGGAAGATCAAGTCAAGCAGTTCTTCATGCCGTACCCTCTCGCTTTGAAGGAGATGGAACGGATTGGTATTCAGGCGAAGGAACAGCGGAAATCCAACCCGAACGATCCCATCTTCACCGCGTTTTCGCTGGCCTACCCGGCGCTGCAAAAAGTTCATGTCGCTCATTCGCGAACGGCGCGACAGATCGCGCAGTTGCGTGCCGTCGAAGCGGTTCGGATGCACGTCGCTTCCACGGGACTGATTCCGAAATCGCTCGCCGATGTGACGATCGTGCCGGTCCCCGACGACCCGACGACCGGCAAACCGTTCGCCTATGAAACCAAAGACGGCACCTTCACGCTCGGCACGACGGCGGCCTCCGCAACCGGCTCGATCCCGAAGATTTATGTCGTCACCATCCGAAAGTGACCGGTATGACGGCTCACACTTTGCGAATTCGCAAGATGAACGTCGGGTTGACGGCCTCGAAACGCAGGCTTTCCAT
The DNA here is from genome assembly GCA_043780595.1 of Limnoglobus sp. Classification (GTDB taxonomy): domain Bacteria; phylum Planctomycetota; class Planctomycetia; order Gemmatales; family Gemmataceae; genus Limnoglobus. The sequence continues at coordinate 24,199 of JAYWCL010000014.1, read as the reverse complement.
CTGCTCGACGCCGCGGGAGATGTTGACCAATTGCACGTCGACGGTACCGCGACCGGCGGCGAGGCGCTTCATCGAAGCGTAGGTGGCGGAGAGCATTTCGAGCGTACCGACGTTGACGACGAGCCGGCCGCCGGAGCGCAGGGCGGTGAATGCGGCTTCGAGGAGTCGCGAGATTTCGCCGCCGTTGCCGCCGATGAATATGGCATCGGGGGCAGGCAGGCCCGTGAAGACGGCAGGGGCGGTGCCGAAGACGGGCTTCACGTTTTTCACGCCGAAGGTTTCGAGATTCGCCGAGATCAAGTGAAAATCGGCGGCATCTTGTTCGATGGCATACACGACGCCGGGCGTGACCAGCTGCGCGATTTCGATCGCCACCGAGCCACTGCCCGCGCCGACATCCCACGCGACATCGGCGGTGTGTAGGTCCATTTGCGCGAGTGCCAACACGCGCACTTCGGCCTGCGTAATCAGACCGGATTTGGGTCGACTCTGGGCAAAGAGATCGTCGGGGTTGCCGAAGCGGCTGAGCTTGCTGCCGGTGCGTTGGGCATCGGGGCGGTCCGGCAAACGCTTCAGAATGAGGATATTCAGCGGATCGAACGCCATCGTTTGCAAGTCGTTGAGTTCGCTTTGTGTGATCCGTTCATCTTTGCCGCCGAGATTTTCGCACACGGTGGCACGGAAGTAATCGATGCCGCGCGCGAGCAGTTCCTGCGCGATGCGACCCGGCGTGTACGCTTCGCTCGTGAACAACCCGACGGTTTCGGCCCCGCGAATCTTGTCGAGAACATCGTCGAGCGACTTCGTCGAAAGATCGGTGAGGTACGCTTCTTCCCAAGTCTCTTTGAGGCGTGCAAAGGCGAGTTGCATACTGCTGATGTGCGGAACGACTTCGAAGAGATCCGGGCCGACTTTATCGCAGAGGTAACGTGCGGTGCCGTAGAACAGCGGATCGCCGATCGAGACGATCGCCATGCGTTTACCGCCCGCGTTAGTCTTGATTCGCTCGACGATACTCGGCAAGTCGGTCCCGATGCGGACGCGCTCGGCGGTCAGTTCGGGTAACAATCGCAGTACCTGGTCCGAACCGAACACGAGTTCGGCGGAGGTCAGCAGTTCGCGCGAACGGAGCGTTAGCCCCGCGAGGCCATCGGGTCCGACGCCGACGATGGGGATTTTGGGTGCGCTCACGAGGAACCTCGCATCGTTGGCGGTGGAGTCGGTACGCCGACAGTTTTTGTTCGGACACGTTCCAAACCGACGAAGTTACGCAGGCCGATGTAGAAGATCATCGCGATCGAACGCAACGCCTCCATGCCGTTGACCTTGCTACTCCCCGCCCGGCGATTCTCGAAAAGAATCGGAAATTCTCCGAGGCGAGCACCGGCCTTGAAACAGCGAAAGAGGACTTCTTGCTGGAACGAGTATCCGCGCGACCGAATACGCTCGAGAGCGGTCTGGCGCAGGGTGGCGACGCGGTAACAGCGGAACGCGCCGCTGGCGTCCTTGACCGGCATTCGGAACAGGAACCGCACGATGCCATTCACAGTTTGGCTGATGATTCGCCGCTTCAACGGCCAGTTCTCGGTCGCACCGCCGGGGACGTATCGCGAGCCGATCATCACATCGTGCGTCTGCATTCCGGCGAGGATTCCCGGTAGGAACCGCGGCGGGTGGCTGAAGTCGGCATCCATGTTTTGCAGGTAATCGTAGTCGTGATCCATGGCGTAGTGCATCGCCGCGAGCGTTGCCGTGCCGAGACCGAGCTTCTTCGGGCGGTGGATCGTGTGGATGCGCGAATCCTTCGCGGCCAGATCGTCGGCGAGGCGACCGGTGCCGTCGGGCGAGTTGTCGTCGACGACGAGGATGTGCGCATCCGGGAGAACGACGTGGATGTCTTCGATCAACCGGGGCAGGTTGTCGCGTTCGTTATACGTGGCGAGGGAAACGAGAATTCGCGGTTCGGTGGTCATGGTGTCGGTCCGCGTGAGCGGGCCGTTCGCGTGGATTGTCGGGCGGTTCGCGCGGTCGTCGCTGGCGAGTCCGCAACTATCTTCTAACTTATAGGATGCCGGTTCAATCGTCGTATTCCTCGATTCCCTATCGTTTTCATCCCGTGAGGTCCGCATGGCCGATACGATCCCCGTCTCGTGCCCGAGCTGCGCGAAAGGAATGAAAGTTCCCGTTGCGATGGCGGGCAAGAAGATTCGTTGCAAAGAGTGTCAAACGGTGCTGACCGTGCCGACGGCCGGCGGCTCGAAGCCTGCGACGGCCAAACCGGCTCCTGCGAAGCCCGCGAAGCCCGCGAAACCGGTGGGTGAAACGTTCCAACTCGCCGACGCGCCGAAGAAACCCGCCGCGCCGGCCCCCGCTGCCAAGAAACCTCCCGTCGACGACGACGACGATGCCAACCCGTACGGGATTACCGCAAACGAGTTCGACACCGCCCGCTGCCCGTTCTGTGCCGTCGAACTCGACCCGCCCGATACGGCGATCTGCTTGAACTGCGGCTACGACATGGTTCAGCGCCGCCGCCACGAAACCAAGAAGATCGAGGCGCACACCCAAGGCGACTACATCAAGCATCTTCTGCCTGGGATCGCCTGCGCCATCGCCGTACTGATCTTCATTGCGATCATCTACTTCTCGCTGACGAACATGGGCGATTTGTTCCGACACATGGGCCTCGAAAACGACACGAAGGACGATGTCACGGGCGAGAAAAAATTCGACGTCCCGCCCGGTGCCTGCTCGCTACCGGTCATCGTCGCGTCGTTGTTCGTGATCTGGAAAGCCGGCCAGTTCGCCTTCAAACGCTTCGTGTATAACTGGCGACCCGTCGAAGTGGTGCAGAAGGACAAATAAACGCCGCGAACGCGCCACGTTTACAACGACCGCGTCAGCACCATGCCCCAGTGCCACGAGCAACACGAAAGGTCTTCGTCGCGCAGGAAATGAAAGCCCGCTTGCTCGGCCCACAATCGGCATTGCGACGATTGCGGGCGAATGGCCATCGATGGACCGCGCGGCGTGGCGGGGTCAGTCTTCCAATGGATGACGCCCAATTTGCCGTTGGGGGCAAGCACCCGATAGGCTTCTCGCAGCAGTTCGACGGGGTCTTCCACGTGCAAAATATTGAACAACATCGCGTAGGTGGCACTGCCATCCGGTCGCCCGCATCCATCGGCGAGAAAGTCCCGCTCGTGTGCGACGACATTCGCGAGACCCGCTTCAACGGCACGAGATGCGGTCGCAGCTACCATATTTGGGTCGATGTCGAGCGCGTAGACATTCCCCGAAACGAGTTTGGCAGCCGCAATCGTGAAGTGACCGTACCCGCAACCGAACTCGACCAAGTCGCCCGCACCCGCGCAATCGAGCCGTGCAACGATGCACTCCGGGTTGAAGAACGTCTGCCAGTATGCCTCCTCAGGCATACCACTCTCGCGCCCCTTCGCCATCGCGATACCCTCAAATATTCGGTGCCTAAATCGCCAGTTCGGCGACGGCCTTTTTCGTGGCTTCGACGATCTTCGCTTCCCAGTGGGGATCGTCGGGGTGAAACGGAAATGTCGCGCCGCGCGAACTGTTGACGATCGCACCGAGGCCGTTGCCCAAGAATGCGGCTTGTACATCGGCGGCCGTGCCACCTTGTGCGCCGTAGCCGGGAACCAAAAACCACACATCGGGCATCATTTCGCGCAACTCGGCGAGTTCGCGCGGGTGCGTCGCGCCGACGACCGCTCCGACATCGCCGAGGCCACACTCGCCTAAACGCACCGCATTCCAACTCGCAACCGCCTCGGCGACGTGCCGATACACGGGCTTGCCATCGCAGACTAAATCTTGAAATAACCCCGCACCTTTGTTGCTCGTGCGGACGAGCACGAACAACCCGCGGTCGCGTTTCCGGGCCGCTGCGATGAACGGCTCGACGGCGTCTTCACCCAGATACGGGTTCACCGTCAGTGCGTCCGCGTTCCAAACGGGACCGAACGCGGCTTCGGCGTAAGCCGCCGCCGTGCTTGCGATGTCGCCTCGCTTGGCATCGAGAATCGTCACCAACCCGAGATGTTTGGCGCGTGCCATGATCGAAGCCAGCGCGGCGAAACCGGCGACGCCCGCCTGCTCGAAGAAAGCAGCCTGCGGTTTGACGACGGGGGCGAGATCGGCCACGAGATTGAGAACTTTTAGCCCGAATGCCTCGTAGGCCGCGGCGATTCCTTCGGGGCCGAAGCGGTCGCGGATCGACAGCGGAAGCGACTCCCAACGCGGATCGATCCCCACGCAGAGGGCGTTGCGTTTTCGTCGAATCGACTCGGCCAGGCGGTCGGCAAAATGGCTCATGCGCAATCAATCTTCCAGTTCGGATGGATCCATCCCCACGGCGGCTTCGTCGGCGAGGCGGTCGAGCGTGCCTTGGACTTCGCTCATCCGTTTCGGCCGCTTCAGTGCGTTGAAACTCAGGCACTGATGGATCAACTCCGTGAGTTCTTTCGGCGTCGCGCGATTGATCTCGTTCGCGGGCTTGAGTTGTTCCTCGAACATCTCTTCGCTGATCTGCATACCATCCGCGCTCGCCAGCACCATCGGAGGGAGTTTCAACGTGACCAAGCGATACATCGTCGCGCCGAAATTGTAGATGTCGGTGCGCTCGTTGACGATCTTGTGAACGGCCGTCTCCGGGGCGATGTACTCGGGCGTGCCCTGAAGCCGATCGACGACTTCGCCTTTACACCGTGCGAGTCCGTAATCGATAATCTTGACGTTCATGCCGCGGCCGAGCATGATATTGTTCGGCTTCAGGTCGGCGTGCATGACGCCGTTCTTGTGCATGTGAACCAGCCCCGCCGCCGTCTTTTCCAACACGCGGAGAATCCGCGCCATCTTCAGCAGGGGCGTCTGGTCGAGCGTCTTGCCGTTGACGTATTCGATCAGCAACTTCGCCTTCTTGATGCGGAACCGCCAATCCGATTCCGTCTCGAAAAGCAGCACTTTACACAGGTTCGGGTGATTGAGTTTCTTGCCGATTTCAAATTCGTGCTTCGCCTGATCGAGGTACTTTTTGTCTTCCTCACTGTCGATCGGCACGACCTTTAAGGCATACTCTTTCGCATCGACGGCACGACGGATTCGCAGAATCGTACTGTGCGCACCGGTGCCGAGCGTTTCGAGTACCTGGAACTTGCCAATCTTCTCATCGGACATCGTCGCCACCTCGCCGTATCAGCCGAAAATCGTCGAATAAAACGAATCTTACCCGTACGACTGCGCATCGGCAAACACGAACTGACCGAAATCGCAATTGTCGTCCCATGTTGCTTGCTTTTGTGTGTAGCTGGCCTCTGTGAGGCCGGTGCAGAGGATCTCTCGCTTTCTGATGTAGCTGGCCTCTGTGAGGCCGGTGCAGAGGCAAGCCTCTCCGCAATTGTCAGGCTTCCGGGGTCATGACCAATGGCACTTACTTTCTGATGTAGTCAGGGTTCCGGGGTCACAGACCCCAGCTACAAAGAGAGAAAGTGAGTACCATTGGGTCATAGACCCCAGCTACAAGAAGAGAAAGTACCATTGGGTTAGCGACCTCCGTGCGCCTGTTTGCGTTCGCGGAGGACGACCGCTTCTTCTTGCAGGATCGCTTCCTTCTCATCGACTACATCATTTTCGAGCACGCTGTTGTCGACGAAAATTCCCGCGTTTCGCGTGGCGTAAAGTGGCCCTAACACGTCGAGCACGGTCGGTCGCGTTTGCGGGAGGTGCGGTGCGTGAAAGTAACCTTCGACGACGATCGCCTCGTCCGCGTACTCCGGGTATTGCATCAAGAGTTCGTGGAGTTCCTTCAGCCGATAGTGCGGTACGGTCGCGTACATGTGGTGCGGCAAATGGTATTCCTGGCCCATCGGGAACACCGCAAAGTTGATCGCGCGCCCGACGAGGAACGTCCGCGTATTTGTCAGCCAACTGCGGTCGGCGTTCCCGTGTTGCACGATTTGCCGCAAGATCATGAAGAACGCGAACGACGTGAAAATCGGTACCAGCCACAGCACGAAGTAGTACAGCCACGCCGGTGCCGCCGTGTGGAACGTGATGTTCGCAATCGCGGTAAACGCGCTGGTCACGTAGCCCAGCCGGAGCATCGTCATATATCGCAGCGGCACGACGGGGTGCAAGCGACTCTGGTTGAACGCCTTAGCAGGAAGTCGCCAGAACACGATACAAATGCTTGCCCACAAGCCGAACGGCACCGCAACGAGTAATATCGCATCGCCGAACTGAGCCAGCCCAACAAGGATGCCGACGAGCGAGACGATGTAAGCGACGCCGATCCGTACCGCGACTTTTGCCGGCGTCTGACCCTTCTTCACGTAAGGGTTCTTATCGGTTCCCGTCGCATTATATTTCGCACGAATACGCATGAATCGCACGAGGTTCGGCACCCAAAGTTGCTTGACGAGCGTCCGTAGAAACACGCTCTTCGCGACGGGGAAGTTCAGCCAATGGCCGCTCGATTGCAGTTGCGAAACGTCCGGATCGCGGTCCGGATCGTTGACGAACTGATGGTGCGCGAGGTGCTGCAAGCGATACAGTTGCGTCGCGCCGAACACCGGAAACATCGCGAGAATGTCCGATGCCAGATCGTTCAACAGTCGGTTTTTAAACAAGATATGATGCACGCCCTCGTGTGCGAGGCCACTCAGTTGGTGCTGCCCGATTCCGACGAGAATCAGCGACAACAGCCCCACGAGAATCGCCCACGGCCATTCGATTTCACCGACCCGAACCGCTTCAAAGAACCAGACGGTTGGTGCGATTACCGCAGCCAAGAACAGATACGTCTGGACGAAGTAGACCCAGTTCGTCCGGTTGTCGGATTGCCGAAGTTGTTGCAGATTCGCTTTGAATTCTGCATCCGATAGCGATTTTGTCGGCATGATACGACCTCCACTTACCCGTTGTCTCGGTACAGTTTCTTCACTCGTCGTGCGATCAGCCAGTTCGTCAGTTTCGGCGCGAAGCGGTTGAAAAAGATCAGTCGTTTCGCTTCGCCGCCGAGTACGACTTCCCGCCGGTTCGAGCGAATCGCTTCGACGATTCTTTCCGCCACATATGCAGGTTCCATACCGGTTTCAAAGGGGATTTTCGCCTTGCCATCGCTGCGCAACAGGTGCTGGTTGAGCTCGCTCTTCGTCAGGCCCGGCACGATGGTAATCATGTCGGTGCCGAAGCGAACGAGTTCGCCGCGAAGCGCCTCGCACATGCCGATGAGTGCGAATTTACTCGCGGAATACTCGGGCCATGCGGGCATTCCACGACGGGCGCACATCGATGTCACGTTCAACACGAAAGGCTGTTGGCCCTTCGTGAGTTCGGGAATGCACAACCGCGTCAGTTCGACGGGAGCGAAGAAGTTCACTTCGAAGACTTTGCGGTTTAACGCTTCGGTCGAAGTTTGAAAATGCCCCCAAGCCGAGACGCCCGCGTTGTTGACGAGGCCGTCGAGGCCGCCCCATTGCCGCACTACGGATTCGATTAGTCGCTGGCGGTCGGCGGGTTCGGTTACATCGCAATGTACGGCGAGGGCGTCTCCGCCGTTGCCGCGAATCGTATTCTCGAGCGCCTTCAGGCGATCGAGATTTCGTGCGGCCAGTATCACTTTTGCACCGTTCGCAGCCAGATTCTCGGCAATTGCCTGCCCGATGCCACCCGATGCGCCGGTGATAATGATCCGTTGACCCGCAATCGTACGCTTCATAATTTCCCCTATCTTTCGAGTCTATTTTGCGGCGCGACCGGGGAGTTCGGCAAGGCGGATTGCGAGATCCGAAGGCGGGTTCTGTGCGTATTGGTGCGGTGGTAACGCGCAATCGACGGGGCAAATCCGAACGGTTGGAAGTGGAAGAGGCGACTTCAACAGACGGAATGGTCAACCACTTGCTCCGTGTCGCGGCGAATTCGAGGCCGTTCGTCGTACACTACCCGCATGATTCCACGCGATGAAATTCTGTCGAACCTTCGCAATCAGGTGGTGGCGGGGAAGCCGATTGTGGGCGGGGGCGCGGGCACGGGCATAACGGCCAAGTGTGCAGAACTTGGCGGCATCGACCTGATTATCATCTACAATTCGGGGCGGTTCCGCATGGCGGGACGCGGCTCGTTGTCCGGGATGATGCCGTACGGCGACGCGAACCAGATCGTCATGGAGATGGCTCGCGAAGTGTTGCCGATCGTCGAACGAACGCCGGTGCTCGCGGGGGTCTGCGGGACCGATCCGTTCCGCATCATGAAACGCTTTCTCGTCGAGATTAAAAATGCCGGTTTTAGCGGCGTGCAGAACTTCCCGACGGTCGGCCTCATCGACGGTCAGTTCCGCCAAAACCTCGAAGAAACCGGTATGGGCTTCGACAAAGAAGTCGAGATGATCGCCTCCGCGCACGACCTCGATTTGCTGACCTGCCCGTACGTCTTCAACGAACGCGAAGCCGAACAAATGGCCGCTGCGGGCGCGGATGTACTGATCCCACACATGGGACTCACGACCAAAGGCAGTATCGGAGCGAAGACATCGCTGACGCTGGCCGATGCGGCGAAGCGAGTGCAAAGCCTGTGCGATGCCGCGAAGCGGGTCAACCCGGAAATCCTGGTCCTGTGCCACGGCGGCCCGATCTCCGAACCGTCCGACGTCGAGTACATTCTGGCGAACACCAAAGGCATCGTCGGCTTCTTCGGCGCGAGCAGCATCGAACGCCTGCCCACCGAAATTGCGATCGTGCAATGCGTGAAACAGTTCAAGCAGGTCGGTGCGGGACGATAGACAATATCCGCAGGCAAAACGAGTCGATTGATATTCGAGATGTGATGAGTCGAAAAAAAACAAACCGTTCGACCGCCTCTCCCACGGTCGAACGGCCCGTTCTTGCTTTCGCGATAAAGTACATTGCACTCGTCGTGCCAACGTGGGGCGAATCGACGGAGATTGACGCAAGTGCTATGGATGTTTCACTTTGCGGATAGGAAACACCGAATTGCTCTCGCTCGGCCATTTGCATTCTGCACGAATTCCGTGCAGAGTCCGCACAGATTTTAGGCGGTCCGTGTCGATTCGGCTTTCCCTGATCGTGTGCGATTCTGCACGGAAGGGCTAGACCGCGTCGCGAGTTGCGGACAGAATGGGAACAGAGCGAAACTTAACGGAAGAGGCTGCACGATGTCGCGTTGGAATCTCACTTGGTTGCTCGGCGTCCCGGCGGCGCTCATGTGCGGGATCGTCTTCGCATCCAGCGCACGGCAGCCGGAGAAGGACTATCAGCGCATCCGCACGATCGTCGATGTGCTCGCCGAAGTCGAAGACAAGTACGTCGAAGAACTGACCGAAGACAAGAAGCAGCGGCTCGTCGAGAACATGATTAATGGCGGGCTTCGTCAACTCGACCCGCACTCGCAGTACCTCAACGAAGACGATGTCCTTGCGTTCACTTCGCAAAGCGAGGGCGAGTTCGGCGGCGTCGGCATCATGATTGGCATCGACCCGAAAGACACGTTCCTCACCGTCGATAGCCCGATGGCCGACAGTCCGGCCTATCACGCAGGGATACAGGCCGGCGATGTCATTCTGAAGGTCGAAGACAAAAGCACCGAGAACATGCGGGTCGATGAGGCGCGGAAGTTGATCTCCGGAAAAGCGGGCACGAAAGTGCGTTTGACCATGCGCCGTGCGGGTGGGAAAGAACCCGAAGAGATCGCGCTGACGCGAGCGAAAATTGAGATGCACGTCATTCAAGGCATCGCCCGGCAAGCCGATGGCATCAGTTGGGATTACTTCGCAGACAAGACGAACAAGATCGCTTTTATCCGCCTGACGGGTTTCAACGGACGTACGAGTAAGGAACTGAAACCGGCGCTCGAACAGATCGAGAAAGACGGCGCGAGGGCACTGATCTTCGACTTGCGCGACAACCCTGGCGGTCTGCTGAACGAAGCGGTCGACGTCTCGGATTTGTTCCTTTCGAGTGGCGTCGTCGTATCGACGAAAGGCCGCACCGATAAAGGGCGATCGTGGTCGGCGAAGGACGATAAATCGCCATACGAACGCCCGAACGAGCGGCCGATGGTGGTGCTCATCAATCACGGTAGCGCGAGTGCGAGCGAGATCGTTGCGGCAGCGTTACAAGACAATGCGCGGGCCGCGCTCATCGGCGAACGCTCTTACGGGAAAGGCAGCGTGCAGAAGATCCTCGACCTGCCCGACCGCAAAACCGCCGTGAAGCTGACGACCGAAGTCTGGCTGACGCCGACGGGCAAGCACATCCACCGTGCCGCCGATGCCAAAGAGAGCGACTCGTGGGGCGTCTACCCCGATGCGGGCCAAGAGGTCAAACTGACCGACGAGCAGTTCAAGCAATATGCCTTAATGCGCAGGTCATTGGAGTTGATTTCCGGTAAGCCCGGCGTCGCCCCGCCGAAACAGAGCGCGGCACCGAAACCGGTCGCCGATTACAAAGATCCCGTCGTCGAGAAGGCACTCGACCACCTTCGCAAGAAGCTCTCCGGCGTCGGCGAAGCCGTGCCCGCAGTCCAACCGCAACGGCTCGCAAACGTCGTCGCCACCTAATTTCAGAAATTCGTAGCGGAAGTCGTGAGACTTCTGACGCGGTGACTTTCCAATATCTGTCGCGGAAACGTCAAATACAAACGAACTAATCGTTCACGGCGTTGCCGAATAGAGGCACGCGGACATTAATATCGATTGTCGTATTCATGACTCATCAGCCAAATCTACGAAGCCGCAGCCCAATCGGATGTCGATATGCAACCCGAAGCCATCGTTAACATGATCGTTATCGCGTTCGTCTACATTTGCGTTGGCGGTCTCATCGGCTCGGTGCTTCTGCGTGCGGCCACGAATTGGGTCATTGGGGTACAAGTCGATGCCACCACTGCGTTCTTTTGCGTCGTGTTTTCCTACCTGCCAAGAATCGTCGCTGGCTTTGTCCTAATGGCCACTCGCGTATCGAATGACATCCAAGAACAAGTTTCGCTGCTGATGATTCCTTTCGAGTTTTTCGTACTCGTCGCGGTCATTTGTTGGCAGCTGAAGTTCCGCATTCGTTTCTCGCTAAAAATTTCTGCCATGATGTTTCTGTTTGGATTCCTGTTGTTTCTGTTAGTCTGGGCCATCTTCACGATATTAATATCTGCGATTCGCAACTAAATTGTCCGCGATGGATCATTCACACAAGAGTATCACATGAAGCTCGGCCTCATCAATTCTGCGTGGGCGCAGGCGGGTCTGGGTACGGCACACGGCATCCGCACGACGAAGCAGATCGGCTTCGATGCGATCGACATTTTTGCCGACCCGCTCGACATCGATGCCCGCGAACGACGGCTCATTCGCACCGAATCGGAAGCGGTCGAGTTGCCGATTGTCAGCGTGGCGTGCGTGGCGGTGGGGTTGATCGATTTCAATCCATCGGTGCAACGATTCCACCTCGGGCGGTGCAAGGCATATCTCGATTTCGCGTACGAATTGCAGGCGAAAAACCTACTGCTCGTGCTCGGCGAGTACATTTGGGAACGCCAAGTGATTCCCCCGGCGGAACAGTGGGCCACCGCGATGACGCACCTCAAAACGCTCGGCGATTATGCGGCGAAGCTCGGTTTGCAGATCGCGCTCGAACTCGAACCGTTCAAACTCTCCTTGTTGAACGACGTCGATAGCATGGTGCGGTGCATCGACGATGTCGATCACCCGGCGGTGCAGGCGAACATCGACATTTCGCACCTGCAACTTGCGGGCACGAAGCCGGAGGAACTGCGGAAGTTGCGCGGCAAAGCGATCCACGTCCACATCAGCGATTGCGATGGGAAGGTTCACGGCGATCTGCCACCGGGGCGAGGCGTCGTCGATTTCGGACCGTACTTGCGGGAAATTCGCGATCTGGGTATCGAAGGGGCGATCAGTATCGAACTGGAATACTCGCCGGAGCCGAGCCGCATCACCGAGTGGGTGACCGAAGCGTATACCGCAACGGACCGTTTGATGCAAGGTGCCGGGATTCGCCGCGTATAATTCATACTCGACTCCCCCGACGATCGCACGAACCGAAGACGCCACGCCCATGACTCTGCCGACAACCACCGAAGCCGAACGCATCCAATGGGGCCGCCCCGTCGAACCGAAAACCGAGCCGGAGGCGATCCGGTTTCTGCACGGCCCGCAGTCGCGGCGCTTCGAGTTGCGCCGGACGTTTTCCATCTGCCGGGAACTGATTCGCGGCTTCCGCAAACTGCATTTCGTCGGGCCGTGCGTGACCGTTTTCGGTTCCGCCCGCTTCGACGAAAACCACCGCTACTACGACCAAGCGCGGCTCATCGGCAAGTATCTCGCGGAGAGCGGCTTTACCGTCATGACGGGCGGCGGCCCCGGAATTATGGAGGCCGCCAACCGCGGCGCGAAAGATGTCAACGGCCGGTCGATCGGCTGCAACATCGTCTTGCCGCAGGAACAAAAGCCGAACCCCTACGTCGATAAGTGGGTCGATTTCGAGCACTTCTTCGTGCGCAAATTGATGCTCATCAAGTACAGTTATGCGTTCATCGTCTGCCCCGGTGGCTTCGGCACGCTCGACGAACTCTTCGAAGTCGCGACGCTCATTCAAACGGGGAAAGTGCAAGATTTCCCCGTGGCATTGGTCGGCACCGACTACTGGGCACCGCTCATCGAAATGTTGAAGAAGATGGCCGCCGAACGCACCATCGACAGTATGGATCTCGACCGCATTATCATCGGCGACGACCCCGGCGACATCGTGAGCAAAGTCACCGACATCGGCATGAAGCGCTTCGGACTCACGTACGGCCCGCAAATCAAACGCCAATGGTGGCTCGGCGAATGGTAAGGGTCCGGCCCAGACTCGTACAATTCTCCGCATGACACCCCCACCGAATCGAACGTACTTTCGCGAACGCTCGACCGCCCCTGGCGAGCACGTTCCCGTGATGTTGCGCGAAGTCCTGGCCGCACTGAAACCGCAACCGGGGCAACAGCACATCGATTGCACGCTCGGTTTTGCCGGTCACTCGGCGGAAATCCTCAGCGCCGTCGGACCGACGGGGCACCTGCACGCCTTCGACTGGGATGCGGATAACCTGCCGAACGCGGAGCCGAAGCTCGCGGCAATCGGGCATCCGTTCACGCTGCACCACAGCAACTTCGCCGGGGTCGCGTCGTTTGGAATTGAACCCGTCGATGGGCTGCTCGCGGACCTCGGCATGTCGAGTATGCAAGTCGACGACTCCGAGCGCGGGTTCTCGTTCATGCGCGATGGCCCGCTCGATATGCGGATGGATCGTTCGCGCGGGAAAACCGCTGCGGACTTGCTGAACGCGATCACACTCGACGAGTTGGCAACCGCGTTCGTCGAACTCGGCGACGTACCTGCGGAGGAAGCGGAAAAGATCGCCTTCGCCATCGGCGCGGCACGCAGCAAGAAGCCACTTTCGCGGACGATGGAACTCCGCGACATCGTCCGCTATTCCGCGCCGGTACGGAGTGTCAGTGGGCCGGGACTGCCACCCGAACGCAAGCAACTCATGTTGCCGATGACGCGCGTATTTCAGGCCGTGCGGATTTTGGTGAATCGCGAACTGCCGAACTTGCAGCAACTGCTGCGGGTGATTCCGGGGCTACTCAAACCGGGCGGCGTCGCAGCGATCATCAGCTTCCACAGCGGCGAAGATCGCCTCGTAAAAGCCGCATTTCGCGATGGTTTGCGTGCGGGAATCTACGATGCGATGGCCCCCGACGCGGAGCGCCCGATGGACGATGAGAAGTACGCGAACCCCCGTTCGCGGTCGGCAAAGTTGCGTTGGGCCAGACGCGCCTAGGAAGTGAGATTTATTAACTTCCCCATTTGGTCTTTTTGGCATCGCTCTGTTGACGGTGTTTTTGGGTCATCGAGTTTCGGTGGCGAAATGCCAGTTTTCCGACCGCTTCTGAGCCGATTCCCCGCAAAGGGGTCGGGTGTGAGATCTCTCCGCCCGTTTTCACGATCCTGCGACCCTTACGAACGGACTCGGACGAACTCGCGCTTTACCCGACCCCTTGCGGGGAATCGGCTCGGTAAGTCTCGCTTTGACTACGTTCTTTCTCGAAAACCAGGCGAGCGGCACAGCGTCAGCGTGCCGTGGTAGCCACACAGGGTTCCCACGGCACGCTGACGCTATGCCGCTCGCCGGGCACGGTTGCCAACGCTACGTCGGCCACCCTACCAAATGGGGAAGTTAAATCCTGGATCCTTAGTGCCCACGGACGAGGTCGTCCGTGGGCGTTGTCGTTTAACCGACTTGCGCGCCGTTGAGGCTCGAGAAGTCGTCGAAGAGCACGGTGTCGTCGATGAGGTTCGGGCTTTTCAGCGCGTCGAGTTTACCGCCGGCATACGTGCGAATTCGCGAGATATTCCCCGCCCCTTCGCCGATGAGCAAATCGGGGACCGCATCGCCATCGACGTTCTTGACGGCCACGCGAACGCCCTGCCGGGAGGTGCTGCTGAAGCCGAAGAAGTTGATGAGCGATGTCGGTGCGTCGGGCGTGTTGATGAGGCTCTTGGCCTCGAAAACCTGCACGCGCGGTCCGCCGCCTGGCCCCGCTCCCACGACGATGTCGTTCAACAAGTCGCCGTTGAAGTCGCCGCCCGCCACGTAGACGCCGTTCCGTAGGCTGTTCTCGAACGCGAAGAAATCGGTAATGCGGTCGCCGCGATTCTTCGTCAGCGACACGCCATCGAAGACGCTGACGCGCGGGCCGCCACCGATGCCGGCCCCGGTAATCAGGTCGGGCACGCCGTCGGCGGTCGGGATGATAATGGCGTCGCCGGTCACCGGATTGGTGGTGAATTGGCCGACATCGCCAACGCCGACGCGGACGCCGCCCCGGAACGACGGTTCGTAGGCGAAGAAGTCGGCGAACGTCACGCCGGTGGAGCCATCGACGATCTTGACGCGGGCACCGCCCCCGTCGTCGGCCCCGATGACGATGTCCGCGAAGCCGTCGCCGTTGAAGTCGGCCGCCGCCACGTTGACACCACCTTGGAACGACGCTTCAAAGGCGAAGAAATTGCGGACGGTTTTGCCCGATGCGCCATCGATGACGACGACGCGGGGACCGCCACCTGGCCCGGAGCCGATCACCATATCGAGGACGCCATCGCCGGTGATGTCGGCGGTGGCCACGCGAAGTTCGCCGGTGAATCCGGGGAACGGTGAGAAGCGATCCCCGACTGCGGTAATGCCGGCCCCGGAGAATTCGACGAATGCCGCCGATGCGAGGCGACCCCCGGCGACAGCCCCCTTCCGTTGGGCATCGGTCGTCGGCGTGTTGCCTTGCCCTTGGAGCGGAATGTTCGAGGTATAGACGTCGGTGTTTCCCGGCGTGATCGGGAACAGCGAATCGAGGTTGGTCGCGGAGCTAGTAAAGACGATGCGCCCCGTAATCCCGTTGGTGCCGATGAACGAGCCGAACGAGGGGCCGTTGCCCGTCGTGGCACCGTTTTCGATCGTGCTGGCAACCCCGGTCGACTTCGCGCCGAGATCGCGAACGAAGATGTCCGTCACGCCGTTGGTGTCGGACACGGGCGTGCTGGCTTGATTGACGTAATCGGTGCCGATACTTTCAAACCCGACGAAACCGCTGTCGGACGAAACCGCCGGTCGCGTGGCCGCCTTCGAGCCGGTTTGCGTTCCATTCGCGCGAACGCTGATAATCTGCAATGCACCCGTGATGATGTCTTTCAAGAACACATCGTTGGCGGCATTGGTGTCTTTGGTCGTCGGTACGAGGTTCGAGCTGGCACTAGTAAACGCGACGGAGTCGCCGCCCGGCGTGACCTGGTACGACCGCGGATCGACGGTGTTGAGCAGAGCGTTGTTGATCGGCAGCGCGCCGTTTCCTGCGCCGCTGGTCGTTTTGTTGATGGCCGTCACGAGGGTCGCCGTTCCGCCGATTTCGCCCGTCATCCGCCGCGAGTAAATTTCCTGCCGATTCGCGTCGCCCAGGAAACCGGCCACGATTTGGCTATCGGAATCGGTCGTGCCGATGCTCGCAGTAATGACGACCGTCGCAGGATCGTCTTTTGCGATGATCGCGTTCTGGGCGAAGCCCCCGTTGGCACCGATCGAGCGGAAGTCGCCCGCACTGTTCTTGTTCACCGCACTCGTTACGAGTCGCGTCGCGTTCTGCGGGCTGCTCGATGCACCGATGCGCGTCCAGTAGGCCTCTTGGCGTCGGGTCGCCGTCTTGCTGGATTGATAGGTGAACTGGATGCTCGGATCGACCGGTGTCAGCACCCCGCGGAAATTCCGGGCATTCAGCAGCGAGGGATCCAAGTCGCTGGTGTAAACAGCAGTGAAGCCATCGCCGCTGAGGTATCGCCCCGTCGCGTCGACGGTCACGGCACCGTTGGGAGACAATCCGCCGACCGTCGTGTACGTTTGCACATCGATCTGGATCGGTCGCGTGAAGCTCGTTCCTCCGATGATGACCGTCGTGGTGGCAACGGTGTCGTAGGATACGAAGCCCGTGCCGATCTTCGAGAGCACCGTCGTCTTGAACGATCCTCCGCCCGGCGTGTCGACGCCGCTCATGTCGGTCAAGAACAAATCCGGTGAGGCATCGCCGTTGTCGAAGACAGCTAACCGCGATCGTTGATCGATGATCGCCGGCGTCTGAATCGGCCGCAATGGCAGCACCGTTTCGGCGCTGCGGTTCGACAGGAACGTCACCACCGAACCGTCGGACGAGATCGCGGGGTTGATCGCATCGGCACGACGACCGAATGCCTCGTTGGTTTGCGCCGAGTTTTCAAACGTACGGCTGGCGAGTTGAATCGCTCCCGTCTTGGCTTCCCAACGGAAGGCGTCGAACGTCGTGTTGCCGCGGTCGGGGTCGATGGTCCGCGTGACGTCGGTCGAATTCGGCGAGATCGACTTCGTGACGTACTGCGAGTCGATTTGCCCGGCACCGAGCTTCGTGGTGAAGGCGACGAATAGCCCATCGTCGCTGATGACGGCCTGCGCGAACGTCGGCCCGAACGGCAACGCCGTGCTGAACGATCGTTTCCGGTCGTAGGTGTAGCTCGTGACACCGGCGGTGGTATCGAGGGTCGGCAGGTTCGTGACGATCCGGACTTCGCCCGTGAGCAAGTCCGACCAGAACAAGTCTTCCGTGCCGGGGATGTCGGCTTGGCCCGAGATCAAGTCGCTCGCTTTGGAAGTGAAGATCGCATAGCGGCCATCGCGACTGTTCCCGAGAACCGTAGCGGGGCCATCGCCGGAACCGAAGAGCGTAAAGTTCCGGTCGACGAGCGACGCCGCCGGAACGGCACGATCTTCCAGTGCGACGAAATTGAGGAGTGGCGTGCGGGACTTCGAGCCGGTCTTGCCGGAGTCTCGGAACCACTTAGCGATCTTCACGAAAGGCATGGCTACCTCAACTGTGCGTTCTGGATTCGGCGTCTCGGCCGCCGCGACTAATTGTTCGTTTGCTCGGGCACGCAGGTCATCACCCGTACTGTTTCGACGAGTGAGTCGTCTACGTGGATTGCCCAACTCCCTCCGACCGCAAAATTCCGCAATCGCAACATCGGTGCCGATGTTGTCGGATGTAACGAAAATCTAGCGCGAATAGGTGCGAGTTACGCTGGGAGCGCAAACATACAACTCGATCAATCGGCGGTTCGACGCCCGTATCGCGACTGGCTTCGCAGACTTTTGCTACCGCCACGAAGTTCAGGTCGCCAAGCGGGAAAAATTCGGTCAATTCCACCCAATCCGCAAACTCGTTCTAGATACTTTTGAAGTGACAACCGCGATGACTCTGCCATCTCGCGAAATCGGTTCGACCGATAAAATCGCGACGTTCGGCTAGTCGAAGATTCCCCCTGCGGCTGCCCCATCCGCCGCAATCTACCGGCCCCCTGCTGCTTCACACCCGACCGCGTACATCGGCGCATCCGCGCCCGGTTTCGCGTTGGCGCGCCGTCACCGCCCGTGCGGACGCACGCCAATCGGAATGGATACCCCACATTCGGCAGGATACCGAATCGGCTTCGCTCAACCAACGGACCCGGCACATGCCACGCCCCACACGATTTGCCTTAAATGCCGAACGACTCGAACTACGCGACGTTCCGGCTTTGACGCTCTTATTCGATTACAGCTTCGACACGAATGGCTTCTTCAACGATGCGTCGCGGCGTACGGCGTTGGAAACCGCTGGCAACGAGCTCGTCAGTCGCATCGGCGACTCGCTCGAAGGCATTTCGGCCAGTAATGGCAATACGTGGACCGCGTCGTTCTTCAACCCCTCGACCGGCGGCCAGGCCGAGATCCCGAACTTGGTCGTGCCCGATAGCACCTTAATCATCTATGCAGGCGGTCGGAACTTGGGTGCGTCCGAGGCGGGCGTCGGCGGCTCGGGTGGATTCCAGGCTGGCGGCGATTCCGCGTGGCTCGATCGCATCGCCAAGCGCGGGCAGGCCACCGGCTACTCGCTTTGGGGCGGCAGCTTGACATTCGATACCACGTCGAATTGGAACTTTACCACGAACGCGCCCGCCGATGGCCAAGTCGATTTTTACACCGTGGCCACGCACGAACTCGGCCACGTCCTCGGCTTCGGCACCGCACCGGAGTTCTCCAGCTTCACCGTCAACGGTCGCTTCGCCGGATCGGCATCGATCGCTGCGAACGGCGGATCGGCCCCGCGCCTGTCGCCCGACCAGTCCCACTGGGCGCAAGGCACGCTGTCGAATGGCCAACAAACCTCGATGCAGGCGACCTTGGTGAGCAACACGCGATATGGGTACACGAATCTCGATTATGCCGCACTCACCGACATCGGTTGGACTGTGACATCGACCGCAGGCATCACCCCCGCCGTTCCCGTTACGCCACCCATCGTCCCCGTGGTGCCCGTCGCGCCGCCGACGATTCCGGTTTCGCCGCCATTCGTGCCACCGAGCGTACCCGTGGCACCACCATCGGTTCCACCGAGCGTGCCGCCGATCTTTACCACATCGCCGTTCGGGGGAATCCCCGTGACACTCACGAGCGATCTCGTCAGCCTGAGTGGCGTGAACGGCGGTTCGGCGCAACTGTTCAAGCTCGATGCGTTCGGCGGTTCGACCCCCGTGGGCGGTGCGATCCGGCCGTTCTCCGATTTCTCCGGCACCGTGCGTTCCGTCATCGGCGATGTGAATGGCGATGGTACCCCCGACGCCGTCTATGTAACGGGGCCAACGGGTGGCTCCCGGATTCGGGCCATCGACGGCAAAACCGGTGCGGACATCGTTGCCGCATTCTCGGCCTTCGAGCAAAGTTATAAAGGCGGGTTGTTCATCGCGCTCGCAGACCTGCATGGCGATGGCCGCGAGGAAGTCATCGTCAGCCCCGATCAAGGCGGCGGCGGTCGCGTGACCGTGTTCGATTTGTCCGGTGGACAGGTTCGCACGATGGCCAACTTCTTCGGCATCGACGATGCGAACTTCCGTGGCGGTGCCCGCGTGGCCGCTTCGGACGTCGACGGCGACGGCCGCGATGACATCGTGGTGGCCGCGGGGTTCGGCGGCGGGCCGCGCGTGGCGATCTTCAACGGCAGCACGGTGAGTAACGGCAACCCGACGCGGCTCGTCAGCGACTTCTTCGCGTTCGATGGCTCGGACGTGTCGAACTTGCGAAACGGCGTGTACGTGGCTGCCGGAGACATCACGGGCGACGGTCGCGCCGACTTGGTGTTCGGGGCCGGACCGGGTGGCGGCCCGCGCGTCTTCGCACTCAGCGGGGCCAGCCTGCTGGCGAATGTCGGTGTTGCGAAAGCCCAACCGCTCGCGAACTTCTTCGCCTACGGGGCCAGCGAACGCGGCGGCGTGCGACCGTCGATCAGCGACGTCGATGGCGACGGCCGATCCGATCTCATCGTCGGAAGCGGCGAGCGCGTACCGGCGGCGGTCAAAGTCTATCGCTCGGCCACGGGCAGTTGGAGTGGCGGCGACCCCGGCAACGGCACCATCTACGAACCGTTCGGCTTCAGCCCGATCAGCGACGGCGTCTACGTCGGCTAATCGAACGGACCAGTTTTGTAGGTCGGGCCGGAGGCTTTGGGAGGCCCGACAGTGCTATCGCGCGGAACATAAAAACCATAAGGGATGTTGTCGTTGGCGTTCGTCGGGCCTCATCGCAAAACCTCTTCGGCCGCGACCTACGGCGTCTGATTGTTGGAAATGCAATCGATCCCGTGAACGGTTACTTTGCCTCAAGTGAACCACAACAGAGGACCCGCGCTGTAGTGCTACCCACCCCTCCGCGAACTCATTCTCGATTCCGGAACCACCCTAACCCACCAACGACTTACGTCCGATTTTAACCGATTGCAGTCACGCCGAAACCAACATTTCGGCACCCACGTACGCACTTTCCCTTCCGCAAAATCCATCGCAACTTGTGACGAATATCTGAGAAGTCGGAGATTTGTTTGTCTTTCGACACACATATCGCGAATAATGAGGATGCAGAGCAAGACGCCGCCCGAGTTATCGCACATTGTAAAGGGGAAATCATGCGGCCGTTCGTGAAAATCATCGCCGTCGCGTTCGCTTCCGGAGCCTTGTTTTTGGGCATCGACGGCCCTCGAGCGAGTGCCCAAAACTCGTTCTACCGCCCCGGCCCTCCCGGCTTCCAAACCTACGGTTTCTACAGCCGTTCCTTCGGTTATGTCAGTAGTTCCCCGCTCATCATCAACGGCGCACCGTTCCGCCAGACATACTATCGTAACATCTACGGCTATCAGGCTTTAGCGATCACGCCACCACCGCTGTTTAGTGCGTTCGGTCCCGCGATGTACGGCTCGTCCGGCGGTTTCGGCGGACCGCTCAACGATCGCACCCAACTCGCGCTGCAACAGGCCCAACGCGCGAACCGAAACGACCTCCAATTGCAGCAACAGCAGTTCGATGCGTGGGCAAATGAACGCGGCGCGAAGGTCGTGCCGAAAGAACAACTCGCCAAGGCATCGGAAGCGGTCCGTATCGCGCTCGCAACCGTGTCCGAAGCCGACATTTTAAGCGGATTGGCACTCAATCAGACGCTAAAAGCGATTCAAGAACTCGAAGCCAAAGGCGTGAAAGCCAACGCGCCATTCTTCCCACCCGAACTGTTGTCGAAGGCGGTCTTCCAGGGTGGTGCCGCCGCCGAGGTACTCAACTTCTTTCGCGACGATTCGCTGACCTTCCCCGTCGGCTTACAAACGACCGAATTCGAAGCCCTTCGCAACCTCATTGAACGCGATTTTGAAGCGGTCGTCGGCCAGGTGAAGGCAGGTAAAAAGATCGATCCATTTATACTCGATCGCTTCAGTGCGAACCTGAAAAAGCTGCACGCGATGCACCCCACCGCCGAGGAAGAGAAGGGCGGTTGCGGCTTCCTCAAATCGCTCGAATCGGCAGTGAAGTTCCTCAAAGACCCCGCATCGAATGGCTTACTCGTTGGAAACTGGCACGCAATCGGCGCAGGAGTCGGCGAACTGACGAAGCACATGACCAAGTTCAAACTCACCTTCGGCCCCGCATCCGCCGGCAACGACGATGCCTATCGCTCGCTGCATCGCGGCTTGGTAGCCTACCTGACCGACTTAGCCCAAGCAAAACGATAACACTCGTTTCGCCGCGCCGCGTAGGCTTTGGGGCGCGAACACTCGCAACGGATCAGGTAGCACGCTAGGGTGCCACCTGTTCGCCTTTTGGTTTTGATTTGCCATCGGCAATGGCTTGCGATAGTGCAAGCAATGTCTCATTGCATTTACTGGTTTTGTAGTTTTGTAGGTCGGGCCGGAGGCTTTGGGAGGCCCGACAGTGCTATCGCGCGGAACATAAAAACCATGAGGGTTGTTGTCGTGGATACTCTGTCGGGCCTCATCGCAAAGCCTCTTCGGCCGCGACCTACGGCGTCTGATTACTGAAAATGCAATCGTTCCCGCGAATGGTTCCTTTTCGCGAATGAGACTCGATCGCCTTGGAATTCCAAGGTTCGCGAAGTGCCTCGAATGAAGCTCGACAGATTACCCGCGCTGTAGTGTTAGGATCCCATCCATGAACGCAACACGTAGCAACAGACTTAAGAGCAAGTTAGTATGTTCTTGCATAGCCGTAGCCGTTTTCATGCTTTTATCATATGTAGTTTTTTTTAAGAAAGACGCGTTGACAATCGAGTTTATACATGATGACAACGGGGAAGGTTATGACTGGTCAGGGTTCTATTATTTTATTGCAACAAAATTCGATAACAAAACCTTCCATTTTGTTGAGCGGTATTACTATCGGCCAGATTACGACTTCATGGAACAAAGATATCTTGTGCGATACAAAACCAAATACAGATCACTTGTACCTGGTACGGATGGTGAGTTCAAACATTTGCCACGAACTCCCGATAATTTCCCCAGTTTGTTCACACATCCACTGCGAGTCGAGAACACAAAAATTGTGTTATTTTACACAAATCTCACGAAAAACAAGCGGATTACTGGGGAACCCGACGGGGTCTTCGATCTCGGAAACTGGTCCTGTTATGAATTTACACCACAACGACACAGTGTGATTTCAACAAAGATGCTATTTGAAAATGCAGACGCCACATTAGGAAAGTATGCTGGATGCAACGCGGAGTAAACTACTCCAGTAGCTGTCCAAACAGTCCGATATTGCGGTCTCGCATCTCGCATGTATAGTGGCGATCAGTACGTCGGTCTCGGTTCGTTCGTCGTGTGATCGATAGCCGCGCCGCGTAGGCTTTGGCGGCGAGGTGTGCGAACACTCGCAATGGATCAAGTAAAACGCTTCGGTATGTTTTGTCGGAGTCTCAACAGAACGCCAGCGCGCCTTGCTGGGCGGCCAACTCGAACGCCCGCATGAAGTCTCGGTAGTTGCCGATGAAACTCTCGTCATCGCTGAGCGACGCCGCGAACTCCTCGGCACTCGTCGCGTGGGCGCGGAAGTCGGTCGCCAGCTTTGCGGCTAGCCGTGCCCCGATGCAGCCGTCGCAGTCGGTGAAGTGGATCAGCTCCACGAACGGTCGCCCGGCGAACTGGTCCGGGTTCTCCCAAACGACGCTCGGTTCAACCCCAAGGGCCAACCGGCTAAGCTGCTCCCGCCAAGTGTTGTAATAGCTATACGGACCCGCCCGGAATTCGTGCTGCTCGGTGGCCGCGCTGTACTCGTACAGGCCCGGCTCCGATCCAGCCAAATGTTCCTCCCAATCCGCGTCGTTCGGGTAAAGCAGGAAGTAAACCTCATCCAAGCACTTGTCATGGGCGTTGACCCGCTCTTCCAAACGGTCGAACTCGTCGCCTTTTGGGATTGGCCCAACGTGCCGCAGGTGGCTCGCCGCGTGAATGTCGAGGCCCATCCGCTCCTCCACCTTTGCAGCCGAACGATAAAGCTCTCGTGCGAAGCACGGTGGAAGTGGAAACGTCGGAAGCGTCGCTCGCGCCGTGAGAGTCGGGCATCCGTCGCAAATCCAGCCGGAGCAACTACTTAGGCTCACCTAACGTTCCTGGGGCGGCATGGCCTTTTCGCGAATTGACCTTTTGGTACGCTTCGTATAGCGCGGAGGCGTTTTGAGCGACGAGTTCAGTGTGGCCACACACCCCGCAGATCCGGGCCTTCAGGGCGGCGTAAACCGGCCCTTTGAAAGCCCACGCATCCGGTTTGGTCACAAGGTACGCCTTTAGCTCGCCGCTGGAGCCAAGCCCTTGATCCTCAATGATGGCAAGCGGGACGATCTTGTCAGAACCGCATTTAACGCATCGGTCGTCCAATGTTGAGCCCCCACAGGTTGATACTCGGCATGGTTCGTGCTGCCAAGCGGAGCCGCTGTCCGCTGAGGAGCACCAGCCGAGCAGCTTGAGGCTGTTCGCAGACGGTGATCTCTTCTCGCCGCCGAACCAGTTATTCTGCCGACCGTCGGCAGTGTATCTCTCCCAGATTGTAATCACTGGGTTCACCGATGCAACACATTTTCTAGGGTTTTTTCATCGCTCGAACAGTCAGCCCTTCCTGAAACCGTGCGTCACGCGGCAGAGCGCAATACGGTCGCTTACTGGCGACATATCCCAATCTGCTTGCCGAGCGTATTCCCGCGATGTACAACTGTA
>JAYWCL010000013.1:0-7067 GCA_043780595.1 Limnoglobus sp. | reverse complement strand
GACTGACCGACTCGTTCCCGGCAACGACCTGCACGGCCAGATCGCGACGCTGGGCCGGATCGAGCGACCGCGCCGCAAAGTTCCGCGTCGCAGTCGTGGCGGAGTTGATAAGCTGAACCATGTCTGTTTCTTCCATGAATGGTGGTTTCGTAACTCACACTCTGGGAGAAACAGGCACTTTACGATAGCCGAATCGCAATCGCAAACAAACGCAAAACTGCTACCCACTTTTGAACCGTGCCCGGTATCTTAAATATTGTAGCGCCATCCGTAACCTGAGTTGACCCTATGCCGACCATCACGGTAAATGCGGAATCGAAGACGTTTTCGATACCTCTCACGATTGCCGAGTTGCTCGCACAACTCGGCCGCGATCCGAAAAAACTGGCGGTGGAACTGAATCGCGCCGTGGTACCGCGTGCGGAACATGTGGCCACACTGCTACGTGAAGGTGACGAGATCGAGATCGTCACCCTAGTCGGTGGGGGTTCGTCCTCGCAGGAACCTCCCGCAGATCGTCCGCTGAAAATCGGTCGATTCACGTTCCGTTCGCGGCTGTTCACTGGCACGGGAAAGTACACCCGTTACGACCTCATGCAGGAGTGCATGGACGCCAGCGGCTGCGAAGTCACGACTGTGGCGGTTCGCCGCGAACGGCTCGTCGATACGGACGGCAAGAATCTCCTCGATTACCTCGATCTCCAACGTCTGACAATCCTGCCAAACACGGCAGGATGTTTCAGTGCCGACGATGCGATCCGGCACGCACGCTTAGCCCGCGAATTGCTGAAGAACCTCGAAAACCCTGGGGCCGATTGGGTCAAGCTCGAATGCCTCGCCGATAAAAAGACGCTTCTGCCCGACCCGATCGACACGCTGAAAGCGACGGAGATCTTGGTGAAAGAAGGCTTCACGGTACTCGTGTACACATCCGACGATCCGATTTTAGCCCGACGCTTAAAAGAAGCAGGTGCCGCGAGCGTGATGCCCGCCGGCAGCCCGATCGGTAGCGGGCAGGGGATTCTCAACCCGAACAACATCCGCATCTGTTTGGAGTATTTGAAAGAGGGAGACCCCGATTATCCCGTGATCGTCGATGCGGGTGTCGGCACGGCCAGCGATGTCGCATCGGCAATGGAACTCGGTTGCGACGGCGTGCTGTTGAATACCGCTATTGCGAGTGCGAAAGACCCACTCCGAATGGCTTGGGCGATGCGATACGCCACGGAGGCGGGTCGGCTCGCCTACCTCGCCGGCCGCATTCCCAAGAAACTTTACGCGAGTGCCAGCAGCCCGTGGGACGGCGTCATTCGACCGACTTGAGAATTTGGGGATGGTGATTTCCATCGTCCCGAAGTCTCACGACTTCGACTACCTCAGAATCGCCTTGGTAACCGTTCACGGGTTCTTCCGTTTCGCTGTCGAACGACTGGTTTTGTAGGTCGGGCCGGATGCTTTGGGAGGCCCGACAGTGCTAGCGCGGAACGTAAAAACCATAAAGGATGATGTCGTTGGTGTTCGTCGGGCCTCATCGCAAAGCCTCTTCGGCCGCGACCTACGGCGTCGGATTGTTGGAAATGCACTCGATCCCGTGAACGGTGAACGGTTACCATTCGTCCCGAAGTCTCACGACTTCGACTACCTCAGAATCACCTTGTATTTTGAATCGTGCCCGAGAAATCACAGGTATTTCGTGCGGAGTTGGCGAAGCGATTCGAGTAGCGGTTTCGCCGTGGCTGTTGCGTCGATCAACCCGAGCGAATCATCGTTGGTGCGGTCTTGCCAGCGGTCCCAACAGAACGTGCGAATATGCGGCGTGCTGAGGACGATCGATGCCACCGTCGAACCCCAATCGCACTGCGATTCGGTCGTATCGAGGCCCTTCCAGTAGCGGCTGAACACGGGCATCTCACCCGAACCCGCTTTCGTTGCCATGGCGGTCGATCGCCCCGGATGTCGTGCCACGACATCGAGGGGTACGCCGAGTAACCCGAACAGTTCCAGAAGACGGCCCAGTTCGATGCTGTCTCGCAGAAAGCTCGCGCGGGCGTCGTTCCCGCAGAAATATTCCAATTCAAAACCATTTACCGGCAGTCCACTCCGCAGTAGCGTGTCGGCAAATACGAGCGGCGAGTACGTGTATTCTTCGCGTTCGAGATAGTCGCCCCACGGCAGCGACAGGCCGACCGTCCACTGGCCATCGGGGTCGGCCATCCGCGACGATTCGAGTAGTCGCACGACGAGACGCAAACGGTCATCTTCGGTGAGTTCGAGATCGTCGCACTGGTTGAAGCCCGTGCAGATCGTCCAATTTTTCACGCGATCGCGATAGCGGTGAACGATCGTTTCGAGGAAATCGCAGAAGTAAGCCGCAATGCTCGGTAGTTCGCCTTTCGATTCCGAGAGCCATGCGGGAAGCATTTTGCCCGTCAAATCGATGATCGGCCCGATCGAGGTCCGGATGCCGTTGGACTCTGCCCAATCGAGCATCGCATCGAATTTCGACCAGTCGCTGTTAGACGGACTCGATTCGATCTCGGCCCAGTTCGGGACGAGTTGCACCGCGTTGAAGGTCGCCTGATACATCGCCTTCGCTTCCTGGCTCGGTACATCGCTGAGGCGACAACTCAGACGAGTCGGCAAACGGCCACGGGTCAGCCGGGTGTCCATCGCCGCGCGACAGTATTCGTGTGCGACCGCGTCCGCAATTCGATAGCACAGTTCCAAGCACGCTGTCGCATCCGCGTCGGCTTCCGGGGTTCGCTGATTGAGTACGGCACGAGCAAACGATGCGGTTGCCGTGCGCAAATCGGCGTTGACGGCTTCCGATGGGATCAAGCCGAGCAACTTCCACTCGTACATTTGATTGCGGAGTTGATTCAATTTGCCGCGTGCGAGTTCGACGAGCAGATGATACGGTTCGGGGCGTTCCCGTAATGTTGTGGTGCTCGTGACGGGAAAGCCGAACTCGGGGATCGGCCACGGTACGTTGACGAATCCGCTTTCGCACTGACTGCGAGTGAGTTTGAGTTGTTGTCCGCTAACGTGTGTACGCGTCGGAAACGGAGTGCGATCGTAACCGCCAGCGAACCGCGCGCGATCGATCGCGGGCTTCGCGCCTGCGGGCAAACTATCCGGGAGTTGAAACGAAATCGAACCCATAACGAACCGCGAAGAGTGCTTCCGAAGCTACGAGTATATTACCTGTTATAGCTGATTACCCCGTCGCATCACAGTTTGCGAATCGTCGATTCGCCAATATTCCTCACACCGCACCGAATGCTCATGCCTCAGGTCTTACAATCGATGCAATCGCGATACCGTACCGGTCGGCGAGGGCAATCGTAAACGCCTCATCGAGCAAGATCGTCTGCCCCGCTTCAATGCCGATCGCTGTTGCACCTGCCTGATGCATCGTCTCGATGGTCGTGGCACCCACCGTCGGTACGTCGAAGCGGCGATCTTGTTGCGGCTTCGCGACTTTCACGACTACGAACCCACGCTTGCAAAGTTCGCCCGCACGCCGAATCGCGAGGTCGGTCCCTTCGATGGCTTCGACGGCAATCACGGCACGTTCTCTTACCATTACGCTCTGGCCGACATCGAGTTCGCCCATTTTTTTCGCGAGTACCCAACCGAAGTCGATGTCTTTCATTTCGGCGGCCGTCGGTTCGCGGCGTGTGAGCGTTCCGTTTCGCACGAGCAACTCCGGGCAGAGGTCCAGCGGGGAGACGCACTCCAAGCCTTCCTTGCGAAATTCATCGATCAAGCCGAGCAACAGCGAATCGTCTTTGTTGTCGCTGCGGCGACGCGAGTACCAGTATCGTAGCATCCGCGCATCGGGCAAGAGCTGCAACCAGCGCCATGGGCGGAAAAGAACGTGCTTGTGAAACTTCCCCGCCATCGACCAACGCTCGACGCCACCGTCTTGAAACGAGCGAATCATGAAGCTCAGCGACAGTCGCCGCATCGGGTGATATTCGTGGCAAATGCGGCTCAGGCTCGGATCGGCCATCCCGTGAACGCCGATACAGACGACTTTGATCCCACACTCGCGGGCTTTTTCAGCAATCAATATCGGGAACCGACCCGCACAGGCGATCAGCCCGACGGGTGGCAAATCGACATCCGGCATCATTCGTCCTCCATGCCGAGGTGATGCTTGATTTTTCGGATGTCCTTTCGCAATTCCGGGAGTTTTTCCAAACTGACGATGATCCGCATCTGTTCGCGGTCCGGCGTGGCCCGGAAACCGAGCATCCGCGAGTCGGCGGGCACGTCTTTATGGATCCCCGCTCGCGCACCGAGTTGCACGCGATCCCCAACATGGACGTGATCCGCGACGCCGACTTGCCCCGCCATGATAACGTAATCGCCGGTGGTGGTCGAACCGGCGATGCCGACCTGACTCACCAGCAAATTGTGTTTGCCGATCTGGCAATTGTGCGCGATCATCACGAGGTTGTCGATCTTCGTGCCGAGGCCGATTCGCGTGGCTCCGAACGTGCCGCGATCGATCGTCGTACAGGCCCCGATTTCCACATCGTCTGCAATCTCGACGCTACCGAGTTGCGGAACTTTGACGTTTCGCCCGTCGCGATGGCGGTAGCCAAAACCATCGGCACCAATCACTGAATTCGCATGAATGCGCACGCGGTCACCCAACGTCGTTTGATCGTATAGCACGACGTGCGGAAACAACGCGACATCGTCGCCGATCCGGCATTCCATGCCGATACTCACACCCGCATGGATTGTGGCTCGCGCGCCGACGATCGTGCCTTCGCCGATGGTCGCATGGGGGCCGACCGTGGCTTCCGCACCGATGATAACTGTCGGGTGGATGCACGCCGTGGGGTGGATCGTCGCGGCGTGCGGGTGGGCGATTCCGTGGAGGTGCTGCACGATTTTGGCGAAGGCCATGAGCGGATCGCGAACGCGAATCAGCGGGCGACCATTGACCGGAACCGACGAGTTCACGACGGCGGCGGTAGCGTGAGAATCGTGCCACGCAGACATGTATTTTTCGTCTTCGACGAAGGTAATGTCGCCGGAACGGGCTTCGTTTAATGGGCGGGCGTTGGAAATGACACGTTCGCCGTCCCCGACGACTTCGCCTTCCACCCACGTTGCCAACTGTCGCACGGTAACGGTCACAGTCGGCTCCTTCTGGCCTGCGTATGCCACCCATACTACGGGTTTGGCGTGAAGGTAACGAATCCACGACGACGGGGCAAGTCCAACCGGACCGGCACGCCGTGGGGGATTCGGCACTCTTTGACGTATCGACCGGGTTGCACGACGATACGCACCGAGTTGAATGCTAGGCCGCACCTGGAAGGTGAATTGGTGCGGATCGGGCAGGACGTACCGGTCGTACCGCGCAAGGAGACAATCTCGACCACGAACAATTTAATGCGAGTCGATGTGTATTCCGACGCTTTCGGCGAAATCGTCTGCGTTCATCGGTCCCGTTTCGGTCGCGATGGTGCCTTCAGTCGACTTGGCGAGACAGTAGTTCAAGCGGTTCCAAGATTGCACGAGCGATGGTTCGCCCGTGCCCCACGCGACGCATACGAGTTGACCCGCACGACGCTTGACCGTAACCATACCGCCGTTCATTCCAATTCGCAGTTCTTGCCACGACGCTTCGGGGATTTCATCGGGGAACGCGGGCACTCCATCGATCATGCGAAGCGTCGCGGTTTCGCCGAGTGAAAGCAACAGGCTGCGAACGACGGCCCAATCGGGCAGTACGTTCGGATCGTGTGAGATCGTGCGTTCGACTCCCAAATCATCCTCGATTTCCGCGGCGTAATCGGCGATAACAGAACCATCCCGTAGCTCGACGCGCCAGCAAGGGATTTTTTGTCGTCACCGCGATGGCGTACATTTTCGCGGGTTTCCCTCGCTAGCGCGTCGGGCTAACAAGATCCTCGATTCTGCTTACTTATCCGTTCCGGCTTTCTTCTTCAGTGCGTCTTCGAGGCGCTTCTTCTGTTCCATCGTCAGGACTTCGAGTTGCTCTTTTTTCTTCTTGTCCTTGGCGATTTTGATTTTCGCGGTCATCGCGTCGATTTCTTCATCGTACTTCGCATCGATCGCGTAAACTTTCGTTTTCTGTTCGTCGGTGAGGCCGAGTTCCCGCCAGCCGGCGGGCAGTTGCGACTTCCCCTTCACCTTTGCAGGTACCGTTTCTTTCGCGTCTTTGTCAGCCGCAGGCTTCGGGGTCGTTTTCGTTTCTTGACCGACGATGCCACCGCCGATCGCGAAAAGCCCAATCGCGAGTAATGCCATTCGCAACTTCGTCATGATGCACCTGGAAAATAGAACGGGAGCGAGAGATGTACACGGGACGCCGTGTACTCATCGTAATTATGAAAGCATAAGTGCAACGCAGTTCCAAACAAATAATCGCAATTTGTCAGATTTTCTTTCGTCGGTGTTGCGAATTCCTCCACAGAATTGTGCATACTGGCAGTATCATAAATGGATGGAGGAAATGATGACGCAACTCGATTCAACCGAAACTCGCACCGTTCAGATTCGTCTCCCGGTCGTCATCGAAGCACGGCTACAGGAGAAAGCGAAGCGATTCGGACTCTCGCTCGTAACGTACCTGGAAGAATTGGCGGAACAGGATTCGGTTGCCGATCCGATGCCCGAGTTGTTGGAAGAAGCGATCCGACGTACGACCTCACGGACGCCCGAACAAGTTCTCGCGGATCGGGAAGCCCTTTTGAAAACGGCGCGACGGGCACGACCATTGCCTCCAGGAAAAACGCTCGCCGATGTCGTGGCCGGAACGTGGCCCGGAGACGAATCCGATGACGAGATCCGGATGCAACTGGAGCGACTCTCGTAAATGGATACGCCACTCTACTTGCTCGATACCAACATTCTCGTTCACTTCGTTCGTCGGGATGCCGTCTGGAATTCTGTCAGCGAACGATATCGACTCCTTTTAAGGCATGGTTCAAATCGCGGTAGTTTTGGGTAGCAGGTGCGTACGTTTACGGGCTCGCGGGGGGCGCGAGTAGCGTGGGGTTTCGGGCGGTGGCGAGGCA
>JAYWCL010000012.1:0-7822 GCA_043780595.1 Limnoglobus sp. | reverse complement strand
ACCGCTTCGCCGACGCTTTTGAGTTGCGGAATCTCGCGCAAAAAGTACCGGGCGGCAGGGCTATCCTGCACCGTGGCGTCGAGGCGTTTATCCTTGACGAGACCAATCACCGTGGCCACATCGGGGTTAATTTTCAGATCGATGCGCTTCTCGAATCGCGCGTTGAGGTACGCATGGGCCGCGGTGCCGCCGAGTACGCCGACGCTCTTGCCCGGTTTGCCGTTCCGCGCGACGAGATCGACCCAGTCTTCGATCGTGTCGTCGTCTTTGTGCGCGAGTAGTTGAATGCGATACACGTAATACGGTCGCGATGGCGCATACTGTTTCGACAAATCCGCACTGAATTCGTAGCCGTTGAGGACGGCATCGATTCCCTCTTCGTCGTTGACGGGCTGATCGAGCAACTGCGGGAGTTTGTCCCAATCGCCCTTCACGAATTCGCTTTTGCGACCGATTCGCTTCGAGAGATACTCGGCAAAATCGACCTCGAAACCGATGAATTTGCCATCGTTGTCGGCATAGATGAACGGCGCGCCACCGGTGGGGTCGGTCCCCCAACGGAACGATTTCCTGTTGGCATCTTGTGCGATGCTGGGCATAGTCAACGTGAGAAACAGAATGGCAGTGAGGCCAAGCGACCGACCAGACGGGGGTTTGTTCAACGTTCGGGTACCTCCAAGTAGTTTGATAGTGCATGAGTATACATCCGCCGTCGCTCGCTACAATCCCCTTCGCATGAACCTCGAAAAACTTCCGATCGACGTTGTCCTTCCCGAACTGCTCGCCCGGCTCCGCGAACGCAACGCGGTCGTTCTTCACGCGCCGACCGGGGCAGGCAAAACGACCCGCGTGCCGCCTGCGCTGATCGACGGCACGGGCCGCGTGATCGTCCTCGAACCGCGTCGCGTCGCGGCCCGCGCTGCGGCCCGTCGCATGGCCTACGAACACGGCACACCGCTCGGGCAGACGTTCGGCTACAGCGTGCGCTTCGACAAGAAGTTCGGGCCGAACACGAAGGTGATTTGCGTCACGCCCGGTATCTTGCTGCGGATGTTCCACGACGACCCGTTCCTCGAATCGGTGTCGTGCGTCGTCTTCGACGAGTTCCACGAACGCGGTATTGAAGCCGACCTCGCGCTCGGCATGGTGCGGCTCCTTCGCCAAACGGTGCGGCCCGAACTGCGTACGGTCGTGATGTCTGCCACGCTCGACACGGTAGCCGTGGCTCGGTATCTCGGCGACTGCCCAACCGTTGTCAGTCAGGGGCGAACGTACCCCGTCGAAATCCGGTATCGCGCTCGTCGCTCCGACACGCCAATCACCGAAGCCGCCGCCCAAGCCGTTCGCGACAGCATCGATTCCCACGAGGGAGACATACTCGTTTTCTTGCCGGGACTGCGCGAGATTCGCCAAACCGAAGAGCAACTCGAACACCTCGCCACCGAGCGAAATTTGCTCATTCTGCCGCTACACGGCGAACTCTCTCCGGAGGAGCAAGATCGCGCACTTCTGAAACACGAACGGCGAAAGATCGTTCTCGCAACGAACGTCGCGGAAACGTCGGTAACCGTCAACGGTGTGACGGTCGTCATCGATACTGGCTTTGCCCGGCAGATGGAGTTCGACGCGAGTATCGGCATGGATCGACTGCGGTTGGTGCCGATCTCGAAAGCATCGACCGATCAGCGCGCGGGGCGGGCCGGGCGTACGCAACCCGGTACGTGCATTCGCCTTTGGGACGAAGCGAGCCAGCGTGCGCGGCCCGATGTGACCGAACCCGAAATTCGCCGCGTCGATCTCGCACCGGCGGTGCTGCAATTGCTCGCGATGGGCGAAACCGATCTCGCCGCGTTCCCGTGGATCGACCCACCGAAACCGGAAGCCCTGAAGCAAGCGACCGATCTCCTGAACTTGCTCGGAGCTTACAAAAACAGCCAATTAACGGACATCGGCCAGCAACTCGCCGCGTTGCCGTTGCACCCACGACTCGGGCGAATGCTGGTCGAAGGCGAACGCCTCGGCTGCGTCCGCCGTGCGGCACTGGCGGCGGCGCTCCTTTCCGACCGCGACCCGTTCGTTCGCGAATCGGACTCGAATCGAACGGCCACTTCTACCGAATCGGACTTGCTCGATCGCGTCGAAATCGTCGAAGAATTCGAACGCACCGGACGATTGCATTCGCACCTCGGCACACTCCATCGCGGTGGCGTTCGCGGTGTGCTCGATGCGCGCAATCAGTTACTGCGTTCGATGAATCTCCACGCGGAAACCGACGACCCCACCGCGTTGTTGCGGGCGATCTTTGCGGCTTACCCGGATCGATTGTGTCGAAGGCGCGAACGCAACGATCGCCGGGCACGAATGATCGGCGGGCGCGGGGTGAAACTGGCACCGTCGAGCGGGGTGAGCGAACCCGATTTGTTTGTAGCAATCGACGTCGATGCGGGGGGCGTCGAGTCGTTCGTGCGGTTAGCCTCCGGCGTTCGCCGCGAATGGTTACCGGCGAGCGAAATGAGCGTCAAAAACGAGATCGTTTTCGATGCAGCAACCGAGCGACTGATCGCCCGCAAACGCACGCGATTCGCCGACTTTATCATCGACGAAACCGATGGGCACATTACCTACGAAACCGAGGCGGCGCAGATCCTGTCCGAGGCCGCCAGCCGGAACCTCGACGCGGTACTTCCGCCTGCCGATACTGCTGCCGGATTGTTCCGGTTGCGGGCACGTTGTTTGCGAATCTGGGTGCCAGAGTGGAACCTGCCCGCGTTCGAGCCGGACGACATGCAAACGATGCTGACATCGCTATGTCAAGGCCGACGGAGTTTCGCCGATTTGCGGAACGCGAACTGGTTGGAAGCGATGCGAGGCTCGATGCCGCACGCGCAATTTCAAATGATCGAACGCCACGCACCGGAGCGACTGCCAGTGCCGAGTGGCAGCGAAATCGCATTGCAGTACGAGGAAGGCCGCCCGCCGATTTTGGCCGCTCGCATCCAGGAACTCTTCGGCATGACCGAGACGCCGCGCGTGGCCGACGGCCGCGTAAAAGTGCTCGTCCACTTGCTCGCGCCGAACTATCGCCCGCAACAAGTGACCGACGACTTGGCCAGCTTCTGGAAGAACACCTACCCACTGGTGCGGAAGGAACTTCGCGGCCGTTACCCGAAACACGACTGGCCCGAAGAC
The DNA here is from genome assembly GCA_043780595.1 of Limnoglobus sp. Lineage (GTDB taxonomy): Bacteria > Planctomycetota > Planctomycetia > Gemmatales > Gemmataceae > Limnoglobus. Next base: position 4,633 of record JAYWCL010000012.1, on the reverse strand, counting down.
CCACTGACCGCCCCACCCCGAATCGGACCGAGGCGACGCGGGCAATAATTAGTGGGCGTGCGAGTGTTGTTTTTTGAAGTGCTCGGCCACTTTCTCCATCGGTACATGCCAGCCGCAGTCGTCGCAAGCCGGGACGGTCGGGTAGCATTTCGTGCAGTAAATCGGGCCGCCGTTCAGGAATTGTTCGACGCGCTTCCGGTCCGCTGTGGCTACGCCTTCGCTGGTCATCGGCACGGTCACCACCGATTTGCACTTGTCGCAAGGCCGCGTGTTGTGCGTTTCGATCACCGGTTTGAAGTGATCGTGCAACCCGCGCGGCACCACACCGGAACCGATGCACAACGGGCAGGTCATGCCGAACTGTGCGAGAATCGCCTTGCGAATGAAGTCGCTTTTGTTCGGTAGGTTATCGAGAAAGTCCGCGAGACTCTCCTCGACTTTGAACGCGACGATCTTCGATTTCGGTGATTTGCGGGCCATAAGCAATCGCCTTCGATGCGTTTGTTGTGTGTGAGTATTGTAATTCTAGGTATGACTTTGACAAATCGCAACTAAAAGTGGATGTGAGTGATGGGCACGGTGCGGATCGCCCCGGTACGTCAAACTCCTACGGCAGGAATTCAATCGTGCCGGTGGCGACATCGTACATCGCGCCGACGACGATCGTGCGGCCTTCTTCTTTCAACCGGTTCAAGGTCTGGCTTTGCTCGCAGATGAGTCGAACGGTGCGGGCGACGTTGCGACGGGCGACCTCGTCGACAACGGCTGCCAGATCCTCTTCGGGTTGAGGTGCGATTTCGTTCGAGTGTTGGATTTCGCGAACGATACCTTGCAGGTGCTCGCACTCGATCTGATCTTCGGATTTCTGGGCGTCTCGGCTCCAAGCGACCGTCGCAGTCACAGCCCCGCATCGGGTGTGCCCCATCACGAGTATCAGTTTCGCACCGGCCACGGCACAACTATATTCCAGGCTGCCAATCACTTCTTCGGACGTCACATTGCCCGCGATGCGCACGTTGAGAATGTCGCCGACGCCGAGGTCGAAGATTAACTCGGCGGGCGTACGGGAATCGATGCAACTCAGAATGACGGCCAGCGGATGCTGACCCGCAGCGGTGGCGCGAATTTGCCGATGGATGTCGCGCGTCAGGTATTCGCCGCTGCGGAACCGCTCGTAGCCGGATTTCAGGATGTCGAGAACTTGCTCCGGTTTCAGTTCATTTTGCAGTTCGCGCGTCGAATAATCGATGAAGTGCGTGCGGTTATGCAATTTGTATTCCATGCGGAATCCGACGAGACTGACTGCGATATTTCGTGCCGGTGCGGCGACATTCGTGTAGTCGCGAATGAGCGCAAGAACATCGGGGTCGATGTAATCGGTCGTTTCCGCATCGATGAGAACGTGGCCGCCCGATGGCACGTCGTTCAGCGCCTGATCGAGTGCGGCCCGGTTGAGGAAACTCACGGTATTCGCCAACTCGATGCGAACGACTTCGTTATTCAAGTGCTTCTCGACAACGCATCGGATGGGTCTACGGAAGTTGCTTTGCAAAATGAAACCGACGCTGATGGCGAGGCCGATGAGCACGCCGATGAGCAAGTCGGTGAATACGATCGCGAGCACGGTGATGAGGAACGGAAGGAACTGCGCGCGTCCGGCGTTCCACATCTCGCGGATGAGTTTCGGGCTGGCTAACTTGTACCCGGTGAAGATCAGAATCGCGGCCAAACACGATTTCGGAATCAGATTCAACCAGTGCGGCAACAGCGCGACACAGACCAGGAGCAGCGCCCCGTGGATGATTGCGGACGCTTTCGATTTGTTACCGGCGTTGATGTTCACCGAACTGCGCACGATCACCGAGGTGACCGGTAATCCACCGATCAGCCCCGCCAAGATGTTTCCCAACCCCTGTGCGATGAGTTCGCGGTTCGGAGGCGAAGAGCGTTGCAGCGGGTCAATTTTGTCGACGGCTTCGAGGTTCAAAAGCGTTTCCAACGACGCCACAATGGCAATCGTAATCGCCGCGATGTAGATTGCACGGTTCGACCACTGCGAGAAATCGGGCGTCTTGAACAACTGGAAGAATTCCGTCGGCGAGTTTGCAATATCGACCTGAACGAGGTGGCTCGGCTCAATGACCCATACCCCGAAATGTCGGAACAACAGGTTCGCACCGACGCCGAACAGCACGACGACGAGCGACGACGGGAGCGACGAATTCTTGAGCCGCTTCCACTTCCCCCAGACGTACAGAAGCAAGAGCGAAAGTAATCCGATTGCCATCGCGCCGTACTGATAATCGTCGAACGTATTCAACAGTTCGCTGAAGGTATTTTCTTTGTCGGGTTGCTGGAACGCCATTTCGCCATCGGGGTCCGCATCGTGGCCGACGACGTGCGGAATCTGCTTCAAAATCAGCAACACGCCGATGGCGGCGAGCAGTCCCTTGATGACGCTCGACGGAAAGAACGCCGCGATGAAGCCCATGCGAAGATAGCCGAGGCCGAGCTGAATGAATCCCGCGAGCATGACCGCAAGCAGGAACGCCTCGAACGAGCCGAGACTGAGAATCTGTGCGGCCACCACAGCCGCCAGTCCTGCCGCAGGCCCGCTGACGCTCGTGTGCGATCCACTCGCGAACCCAACCAAGATGCCACCGATGATCCCAGCGACAAGCCCCGCAAACGGCGGCGCATTCGATGCGAGCGCAACCCCCAGACACAACGGCAATGCCACCAGAAACACCACGAGACCCGCAACCGCATCACGCCGAAATTCCATCGTCGAAGACTCCTGTTATCAGCGGTCAGCTATCAGCGGTCCGCAAAACTGGTTTGAGATTGGCTGATCGCTGAAAGCCGAAGGCGTGCTGACAGCCGAAGGCGAGCTGACAGCCGAAGGCGTGCTGACAGCTCGAAGCTAATTCCGGCTGAATGGTAACTTGCGGCGGGAATCTAACCCGAGTGGGTCGGACAAGAATTTGGCGTAACAGTGTCCGCAGAGGTCGTACTCTTTTTTGGCGAATACGGGAGACATTTCGACGGTCTCGAAGTCGCTTTGCGATTCATTGCGTTCCAATTCGGAGAGGAGTTCATCCATCTCTTCGACGGCATCGGTATCGGCTGCGGTATCGAACTCCGCCGTCTCGGTTATCGCAAACCCCTCGATTCGCACCGCATAGTGGTTATCGCAACGGGGGGTGAGTGTCTTCCCGCACAAATCGCACGAAAAATGGCGCATAGTAACAATTCTCCGGATGACGTCGAACCATCATCTTACGATCTCTGCGATCGTAATGAAATCCGAGAATTGTGCGCGGGCCACGTTACACATCGCACGCCGTAATCGCCTGCTTCAACCCGGTCAGTGGGTTTCGCGTCGGGATGAACTCGTGGCCGACGTAGCCTTCGTATTTCACCTGAACCAGCTTCTTCATCACGGCGGGGTAGTGGATTTCCTGATTCTCATCGAGTTCGCCGCGGCCCGGATTCCCGGCGGTGTGAATGTGGCCGATCATCTCCTTGCACTCTTCGATCCGACGAATGAGGTCGCCGTGCATGATCTGGACGTGGTAAATGTCGAACAGCAACTTCACCCGTGGCGAGCCAACTTTGCGGATGATCGACATCACCCAATCGAGATCGTCGCCCTGGTAGCCGGGGTGGCCGGTCATTGGGTCCGAACCGTCGCGGCTGTTCAGGTGTTCGATGCAGAGCGTGATGCCCGCTTTCTCGGCGTGGCCGGCGACGAGTTTGATCCCTTCGACGCAGTTTTTGAACGCATCGTCGCGGGAAATCTCGCCGCTCCTTGAGTCGTCCGGTTTGTTCCACTTCATGCCGACGAACCCGATTACGCTCGGAAACTTCGCCTCAGCACAGGCATCGATCACCGATTTGGTCTTCGTAACGAGTTCATCGCGGTGTGCGAGGTTGTTGAAGCCGCGCGGGAAGCCCATGCCGTTCGAGGTGATGGCACTGACGAGGCCGTGCTTCTTCAGCGTGGGGAAGTCGCTCGGCATCGCGAGTTCGACCGACGGCACGCCGAGTGATGTGGCCACTTCGCAGACTTTCTCGAAGCTCCATTTCTCGCCGCGTGCCGTGAAGCACCAGGAGCAGATCGAGTGTTTGATGCGGCCATTTTTCGCGACGCCCTCGGCCGCCGCCGCGGGAAGTGCCGTGGCCGTGCCGATCACCGCAGACGCTTGGATCATATGTCGCCGTGTGATACGAGGCATGAGAGCGTTCCTCGAAATGAGAGGGGTCACCGCAAGGAACGTGTTATTCATCCGGCAACCGAGTCGCAAGTCCCCAATACCAACGTGCCGGAAAAAGCTCACTTCTTGACGGCGCGAACCAAGACGGCCACCGTGACGCCGGCCCCGCCCTTCGTATCCTTCGGTCGCTCGGCACCCGGTAGGCCCGTACAGATCGTCAGTTCGCCGTCCTTCCACATGAACCGACCGAGCGTCGGCTTACCCTGCACGGCGATCGGCGTCATGTCGAGGAATCCGTTGGCGGCATCCAGCGAAACGGCATGGTTCAAATCGCGGTAGTTTTGGGTAGCAGGTGCGTACGTTTACGGGCTCGCGGGGGGCGCGAGTAGCGTGGGGTTTCGGGCGGTGGCGAGGCA
>JAYWCL010000011.1:0-17453 GCA_043780595.1 Limnoglobus sp. | reverse complement strand
GGAAGTTCCTTCTTCCAGAGGGTTGTGTGATAACTACCTATGGTGGAAGGACTTCCGCTTTATTACAAGCCCAACTCCTTAACTTGATGCCAATGGGGTCACCATTGCCTTCGCATGATAACCGACGCCCGCCCAGCCGAGATCATCGACGACAACGAGTAAAATATTCGGTCGAACCGCCTCCGCCGCACGCGCGTGACACGCGGCCAAACAGACCGCCACAACGATCAGAACGGCCCGACTCATTTCGCACCTCGCTCGTATTTATAGCTCAGCGTGCTCTCCGCAAGCGTGATGTCTTTGATCGCCGCGAGCAGGTCGGTGCGCGTGACTTTCTCCGCATCGAACTTGGGTTCGGCCGAGAGTGCGTACATCGTGATGTGATACTCTTTCAGCCCTGGCCCCTTGGATTTCATCGGGTCGTAGCCAGTACGGTTCTTGTCGTGGTAGCCGTCCTTGCCGACGCCTTTCGTGTTCTTTTCCAACTGCGAAATCGTGGCCGGAATGTTGGTGATGACCCAGTACGATTTTACCTCGTCCCGATTGGGCATCGGTTTGTGCCACAACTGAAGGGCGTAAAACTTGGTGCCTTCGGGTGCCCCGCTCCAGGCCAGTGGTGGCGACACGCCGTCGCCATCGCCCGTGTATTCCACCGGGTACTTGCCGCCATCATCGAAGGCGGGGCTGGCGAGCGCGAATTTGTTAGCGGGCTTCGCGGCTGGCTGAGCTTTCTTCGGCTCGTCTTTGGGTGGCGGTGGATCTTTTCGCTCGCGCCGCCGGTACGTTTCGTTGGTTTCTTTTCCCGCGCCGTCGGTGAATACGAAGTCGTAGGTACCGTCTTTGCCGATCGTGTATTTCACTGAAAGCGTCTTGCCTTGCACTTCGTACGTAATCGCGTACGCCTTCTTTTCGTCGTCGCGGGTGAAATCGGTGATCGTCGCGCCGCGCAATGGGCGTCCCGGCGGTCGGACTGGCGCATCGCGGGGTTGCGGCTCGATCCCGTCGCCGCGAACCGTGACGACGCCACGGATTCCGCCGTTGATATACGGGTACTTTTTCGTCGAATAATACCGGTAGCCATCCTTCTCGGTGCGGCCGTTGAACTCGTCGAGGTCCGTCGGCACTTTGCCGTCGGCGTCGGTATATCCGTAAAGCGGGTAGCCATCGAGCGCGTAGCCGATCGGGTTGCTTTTGCCGGCGATCTTTTCCAAATGCACTGGCGCGATGTGGTAATGGTAATCGTCGCCGCGCCCGCAATGCCCGCCGTATTCGTCGAGTTCGCCGGCGAGGAAGGCGTCTTCACCGCGATTGTTCAATGCGTTGAAGATCGGCACGCCGTTCACCGCCAGTGCGATCGCGCCGCGGTACAAGTGCGTTTTCGCCGAGATCGGCTTTTCGGCGAGCCGTGGTTTCAACGGGATCTGCCAGGCGTTCTTGCCGGTGTACGGTTGCGGCAGCGGCACTTGTTGTTGCCACGACTTGATGCCGATCATCATCGGGTGGTCCGGGAAGCCGCTCGACCCGACGTAGACGAAATCGTCGTCGGCACGCAGTTCGAGTTTGTCCTTGAACGACTCGAAGTGCTTCTGCGCGAGCGGCTTCTTCTTGTCGTCCGGTGCCGCCAGTGCGGTCAACGACGCGACGATGACCACGAATGCAATCGCAAGTCCCTTGCGCCGGAACATCGGTAAAATAGCATGTCGCATTCGGGTGCTTCTCGCGTTATTGGGCTTCGAGGCAATACAGGAACTTGTTGGAGCGAAGAAACATCTGCTTACCGACGATTGCTGGTGTTGCGTTGAAATCGCTGTCGTCGAGCGGTGCATTCTGTTGCAGGAGTTCGAACTTGTCGCCGACTTTCAGGACGTACACACCCGAACGTCGGCTGACGGCATACAGATGGCCATCGGCGGCGACTGGCGAGGCGTAGAACGGACGACTGCCACGCCCGCCGACGCCTTTTACCGAGAGCCGTTCTTCGTAAACGACCGCGCCGTTCTCGGCTTTCATGCAGACGGCGAAACCATCTTCGGTCACGTTCATCAACCGGCCATCGTGCAGCACTGGAGTTGGAACGTACGAGCTTTTGTTGACGGCCCACAGCGTATTTTTTTCGGTCACGTCGCCACTGCCACCGACTTTCAGTGCGAGCGTTCCCTTTGTCTGGAATCCGCCCGTGATGTATGCCGTGCCGTCCGCACCAATGACGCCAGGGCAGACGTTGCCGCTCGGCTTGATCGTGGCATACCAAAGCAGTTTGCCGGTATCCGGGTTGATGCCCCAGACTTCGCTCGGCATTGCCACGACGAGATCGATACGGTCACCGAACTCGACCAGTGCCGGCGTGCTGAACGACAGCGACAACCGTTTCCCATCGGCTTTCCAGACTTGTTTTCCCGTCTTTTTATCCAAAGCGACGATCGCCCGGCCTTCACTCGCCGCGTTCACGATGACGAGGTTTTTGTGGAGGATGACGCTGGCCGACGATCCCCAACGGCGTTCGTCCGACTCGGTGCCGACACTCGTTTGCCAAAGTGTATTGCCGTCCAAGTCGAATGCAACAACCCCCGCCTTGCTGAAGAAAGCGTAGACGGCTTCGCCATCGGTGGCGGGCGTGTTACTGGCGTAACCATGTTCGTTGAGGTAGCCACTGAATTTGTCTTCTGCATCACTTGCGGCAACATCTTTCGTCCACAAAATCTTGCCCGAAAGCCGATCGACGCAGACCAGATGCCGAGTCAGCTTCGCGATGTTACCAGGGTTGGCCGCATCGACGCCATAGCCGGAGTAACACGTCACGAATGCCCGATCGCCCAGGATGATCGGCGAGGATGACCCAGGGCCGGGAAGCGCGGTCTTCCATTTCACGCCATCGCTGTCGGTCCACTTGATCGGTGGCGTACCCGCAACGAAACCGGTGCCGGTCGGGCCGCGAAATTGTGGCCAATCGGCCCCGCCCGCAACGAATAGTAACACGATTCCAAGGAGACATGCGGCACGGGCCATTGTGCAACCTGCGTATGAGTGCGTGAAATAAAAAGCGCCGGTCGTACGACCGGCGTGAAAAATGATTTCTTGAAGCGGTTCAAAAATCAACTGACGGGTGGCTTCTCGACGGGTGGACGTTCGGGGCGATCACCGCCGGGTGCGCCTTTGCCGCCTTTATCACCACCGGGGCCGCCCTTGCCGCCTTTACCGCCCTTGCCACCTTTGCCGCCCTTTTCGCCTTTGTCACCGCCGGGGCCACCGCGTGGGCGGAAGTTTTCGATCGTCGTCTTTTGTTCATCCGTCAGAAGCTTGTCCAACTTCGATTTGAGTTCCGCCTTGATTGCGTCGAGTTCCTTCACCTGTGCTGGTGTCAGATTTAATTCTTCCAGAAGTGGCGGCGGGAACACTTGCCCGAGTTCGAACCGTGGCGGCGCGCCTTTCTCGCCGCCTTTGCCACCTTTACCGGCGGGCGGTTGGGAGGCGGCTTCCGTTGAAACGAACATCATTCCGACCGAAAGCGCCAACATACCGAACAGCAACCTCGTCATGAAATTCTCCGCGTGTGCGTTCTAGAGTCACCGACACTCCAATGTTAAACGCAACTTCTGCTCAGCGGAGACAGGGAAATCTGGCATGGTTCAAAAAGCGGTGTTTTTGGGTAGCAGTTGCGTCCTTCGTTCTTCTTCTTCTCTGGTAGCCGCAGGTCTTTAGCCTGCGCGGGGGCAAATACCCTTAAAAACCAGTCGTGGCGAGTCTTCGAGACGCGACGCGATCCGCCATAGCGTTCATTCCGGGCGAAGGAACCGTCGTGTTTCGCAGACTCACCACGACCCTCAGTCGTTGACGGTGGCAAACGCAGGCTAAAGACCTGCGGCTACCAGAATTGCCAACAAGCGGACGCTGCTACCCCGGTTTGAACCATCCCGGAAATCTCGAATCATTTCAACGGCGAGTAGTCGGTCGCTTTCATCATGAGCGATTTGACGCCATTTTTTGCGGTCAAGGAGCCGCCCGCTTTCTTCTCGGAAGCGTCGCGGGCTTTCACCCAATCGGCATCCATTCGGAAGGTGTCGAACGATTTCTTGGCAGCATCGGTGCTGGCGTGGTGGAGGACGTAAATCAGTGCGAGCGGGGTTGCGGGCGATTTCTCATCGACATCGACGGCAGGCGTACCGGCGGGCGACATCGCAGTGATGACTTGGCCGCAAGTCGTTTTGTCGGCGGCGGCGAGGTTCCAGTAAGCGACGTTCGACATACCGTGTTTCTCGAACAGTTTCACGGTGTGGTCGCGGAAGCGGGCGTTGAGGTGTTCGAGATTGTTCGGCGTGGCAATGTACATCCGCAGTTCGTACACGCCTTTGCCATCGGACTTTTCGCTCTTCGTGGCGTGCGAATAATCGGTGGCCGACATCCAGAATCGTTCGATTTTGGCGACGAGCTTGCCGTCCTTCTCGGACTCGGCGTGGGCTTTCTTCCAGACGGGGTCGGCGATGAAATCTTTCCACGACTGATCGGCCGCCGCTTTGTCTTTGTGCGAGATGACGTACACGAGTCGCTCGTCGGGATTTTCGACGGGCACCCAGTAGCCGACGTTCGTGATGCCGTGCTTCTCGAACAGCTTCAGCGTATGGTCGCGGAACCGTGCGTTCAGCGCGTCGAGTTTCCCCTTCGCGGCATAATACACTCGCATTTCGAACAATTGATTCTCCTTATCGGCGGCATTTCCCGACGTAACAACCGACAGCAACGCCAGCAGGGACAGGGTCCAACGGATCATACTGCTCTCCAGAATACGGGGTGAGGAAACGATTCGTTACGCGGAAATAACCGGTAACTTGCGACGGCCGATACCCTCGGCGTCTTTCGTCTTGGGCAGACGATGTGCGTTGGTTTTTTCCCAGTCGGCGACTTCTTCCATGAGCGCGTCGACGATGTCTTTTTCATCGACGCGGCGAACGATCTCGCCGTTGCGGAAGATCATGCCTTTGCCGTTGCCGGCCGCGATGCCGATGTCGGCTTCGCGCGCCTCGCCGGGGCCGTTGACGACGCAACCGAGTACGCTGATTTTCACGGGCAAGCGACGACCCTGCAAACGCTGTTCGAGTTCGGCGATGATCTTTTCGAGGTCGATCGCGAGCCGACCGCACGTGGGGCACGCGATGATTTCCGGGCGACGCACCCGGCGTTGCGTGGCTTGCAAAATGTCGAATGCGGCCAGGATCTCCGGGATCGGGTCGCCGAGCAACGAGATGCGAATCGTGTCGCCGATGCCATCGAGCAAGATCGGCGACAGGCCCGCCGCCGACTTCGTGACGGCGTACGGGGCTTTGCCCGCTTCGGTGATGCCGATGTGCGTGGGATAATCGCACAGTTGCGCAAACAGCCGATACGCTTCGACCGCCACCAGCACATCCGATGATTTCAGCGACACGATAATGTCGTGATAGCCTTCGCTCTCGGCGACTTCGATCGAGCGCAGTGCGCTTTCGACGATGGCGGGCGGGCAGGGGAACTCGTATTTCTCGACGAGTTCGCGCTCGAGCGAACCGGCGTTGACGCCGATTCGCATCGGGATGCCTTTGTCTTTCGCTTTGCGAACGACTTGGCGGAAGCGGTCGTAACCGCCGATGTTGCCGGGATTGATGCGGATTTTGTCGATCGGGTGATCGAGTGCCGCGAGTGCCATCTTGTAGTCGAAGTGAATATCGCAGATGAGCGGGATCGAGATTTTGTCGCGAATCGCACTGAGTGCCCCGGCGTCTTCGGGTTTGGGCACCGTGACGCGAACGAGTTCGCAGCCGGCTTCTTCGAGGGCGAGAATCTGCTTAATAGTCCCTTCGACGTCGTATGTATCTGTCGTCGTCATCGACTGCACCCAGATCGGGTTGGTGCCACCGATAACGAGTTCGCCGACTTTCACTTCGCGCGTCTTGTGCCGCGGTTTGCCGGGGACTTTCTGTGCAGTTTCCAGAACGCGCAAATCGAATCGAGACATCGGACTACCCCCGGAAGCGAACGGCCACATCATCCTGATGAATGAACCGTGGTTAGTCTAGTTCGCATCACGCTTGGGGGGTAGACACCATTTTATTTGGATCTTCCCTTCTTGGCGAGCGGGGGAGGTAACTCCCCTGATCCTTCCTGAGTCGTAGCCAACCTCAATTTCGATGAGACAAGCTCTATCCATTTGCATTGCGTGCGACGGTGGCAGGATCAGTGGGCTTACACCCACCGCTCGCCTTTACGTCGTGCTCCGCACGAGTCAAAAGGGACAGTGAATCCATTTCGTTTCCTTACGGTATGGCAGGGAATTCGAGTTTGTTCAAGAACAGCATCCCGCGGTCGCCGTGTTGGTGAAGTTGCTCGAGCATGAACTCCATGTCGGGTTGGATTACCTTCGGTTTGAAGCCGTTGGGTTGCTGGCTGTTGATGCTCACGAGCACCGGTTTCGTCCAGTCGATCATGTCGCGTTCGAGCCAAATGATGACGTTTTTGAGGCCGCGCGTCCGGATGCGGATCGAGTTCCCTTGCAGAATGTTCGCTTCGATCTCGGCAGGGATGAAGTTCTTGGTCGGGCTGTTTTCGAGTAAGTTCCCTTTCGCAATCGAGTCGGTGCCGACCCAGTAGAAGCGGTTGTCTTGGTGTCGCATCGTCTGCCAGGCTTCCATTTTGAAATTGTTGAGGCGTAAGCTGGCGGTGCCGCGAACGCGCTCCTTGCGGCTCATCCAGTCGAACATGATCGGCACTTCCCCGGCAAACCATTCGAGGCCACGACCGCGGTAGACGGTGGCGATGGCGGGGAAACCTTGCGGCATACAGAACTCGAACAATCGACGCACGTTCTCAAACGAATTGCCCGCGATTGCCCCGATTGAAATGTACATCGGCAGCTTCTGGCAGTTCCGCCAATAATCCATGAACATTCCTTGCATCTTCGGATTCGGCCCCATGGCACAGACTCCCGCGAAAAGGTCCGGATGCGATGCGCCAACATCCATCGCAAAGTTCGCGCCTTCGCCGAAGCCGAACAGGAACACGCGGTTGTTATCGACGCGGTAGTGCCGCAACAGACTGCGCAGCGTGGCGGTCACTTTGAAGTGCTGATCGCCCACCCAGTCGTACGGCTTGTCGAAGCCGTTCACCCAAACGGGTGCGGCGATGATGTAGCCATTGCGGTCGGCATCGGCGGCCAACATGCTCACGAGTTGCTCGGCGGGCGTCGTATGGTGCGACATCGCGATTAACACGGGATATTGCCGCCCGTGGTGATACTCGGCCGGCAGGCGAATCATGTATTCGACGCCGCTCGAAGTCTCTGGAATTGCTCCCGTGGTGCGGCGATACACGCCGTTCGCAACGACGCGGCTCGGTGGCACGAGCGTGCCCGACGGCGCGGCGAGGTTCTCCGGTTTCGGCGGGGGCAACGAGGAAATCAGTTGCGCGAGGACATCGGGCGTGACGGGTTTGCTCAGCTTCTGCATCTTGGCGTAAAGTGCGCGACGACTGTTGAGAATGTCTTCGTTTTGGTAACTGAGCAGCAGTTCGCGCCACTGCCAGAAGCGGGTTGCAGTCGCGACGTTTTTCTCCGCGCCGTTCTTGCCCATCAGCCAACCGCTGACCGCCATCGCGACGAGTTCCTCGGGTTTGTCCATCGGCGACTGACCCGCTTTTCGTCGTCGTTCCGCACTCTCGGCGAGGCCGACGAAGAAATCGATGCGGCCGATCGAATCGGGGTGCAGTTCGCTGAAGACTTGCTCGCCCGCTTGGCACAGGAGTTCGTTATCTTCGGATTTCGCTTTGAAGACAGCCGGTTGCGTGACGCTGCCGAACGCGGCCAGTAACGGCACGACGTCTTTCGCGTTCGACAGTTCATCGAGCGATTCGCGAAGGAGCCGTTGGCCTTTCTCGAACTTCGGTTGCACGATCTCGATTTGGGCTTTGAGCAAAGTGAAGCGGTTGATCGCGTCGGCGTCGGCACGTTTGACATCGAGCGCGCGAACCGCACTGTCCGCCGCGACATACCGGCCGGACCGCATCGCCAATTCGAGTTCGTCGACGATCGCCTTCGATTCGGCGTTGCCGATCTCCGTCTGCAACTTGTCGAGTCGGGCGGCCTGTTCTTTCGGCCATTCGCCGGGGATCGCTTTCTTCGTGGCTTCAATTTCACTTTTCGCAAAGTCGATGTACCCGGCGCTCTTCATGAACGTGGCAATATCGAGCCGCTTCCCCACATCGGGCACGCCGTCCTTTTCTTCGAGGCTCGGGTGCGTCGATAGCATCTTGCGGAGGAATTGCGGCGAAAACTCGCGCGTGTCGAAATACGGGTACCAGCGGTGGCTCGTCGAAGCGATGGCGATGCGCTTCGGGCCGATGGAAGCGATGACCTGCGAGATGATCTGGAAGTTTCCGCCACCCGTCTTCACATCGATATTTCGCTTCCAATTTTTGTCGAAGTCGGCGGCCGTGAAGTTGCCGAACGGCAACGGGTTGCCGCTCTTGAGGCGGACTTCGCGGTTGTATTCCTTGTTCTCCGGGTCGCCTTTGACGTTGTCGATCGCCTTGCCAACTTGTTTCTGATGCAGGCTGAAGAGGATCCACTTCGCGCCATCTTCGACGATGTCGAATCCTTTCGCGGCTGGGATGTTGACCGTAATGCCATTCTCGCCATCGTTGATCGTTTTCTGTTCTTTGAATCGCCGTCCTTGGATCGTGAAGCCATCCTTAAAGATGACGACATCGACCGCCGACGCCGTCGTCGTCGCGATGGCCAGCACGCCAAACGCCATCGCCGCCAGCAGCCGACGGGGGAACCTGCGGGTCGTATTCTCGGATGTCATGTGCGATTCCTTTCCGGTTCAATCATTCGCCCCAACCAAGCCCACGGTCGCGTCCGCGCACCGTGGGTAGCCCTCATTATTGCAGACGGTCCCAACAATCGTTCATCGAATACGTTACGTTTCCAACTGAACGTCGCGAAAAAAATCATTCTCGATTTGTGTTGGGGCCTTTGGTGATTAAACTACAAACGCGACAACCGACAAAATGTTGGAGACGAGTATGCCCATTCAGTTTCGTTGCCCGGCCTGCGAACGGACGCTCTCGATCGCGCGCCGTAAGGCGGGAACGTCGGTCAAGTGCCCGCAATGCGCGGCGATGGTCATGGTGCCTGCAATGGCAGGCGTGGCGATCGAAACGACCGAACCGGCGAATCAAAAGCGATTGCCCGTCATTCAGCCGGAAGTCGTGAATAAGCCGAACCACGCTCCCTCGAAAGTGAAATCGCGACCGAATTCGCAAAGTACGGCCACAGAGAAAGTGGATTCGATGCCACTTTTCGAGCGCCCCGATTTCGAGTCGCTGTTGAACCCGGCGTTGGCACAAGCCAAGAACGAATCGCAGCGTAAAGCCCGACCGGAAGAAAACGCAACACCCGCACCCGTCGCACCGCTCGCGCCGATTGCGGTAACCAGCGAACCCGAGCCATCGCCGGTGGCCATCGACAATCACCTGGTGATGTCTCGCCGGAAACTCGCGATGATCGCCATCGCGATTGCCGTGCTGATCGGAATCTCGTTCGTGGCCGGTTACTTCCTCGCGTCGGCCACACTCCCACCGAAGAAGCCTACGAATACCGAAGCGATGGTTTCGTAACCGCAGATATATCGATTCTGCTCTCTTCGGGTTTGGAGCCAACATGCGCGGATTTTACGTCGGCTTAGCGATCCTGTTTGCGGCTCCGGCGTTGGCTGCCGATGCCCCTGCGGATTTGGTTCGCAAGCGATTCGCGAGCAAATTCACCGCAGTCACTTGGGGAGACGTATCGACCTTCGACCCGACCAGCGAACTGGAGATCGGTGACGGATACGGTCACGGGTTCTCTCTCGGCTGGATACGTTTTCGACCGGACAAGAACGGTGTCTATGTACTGTCGATCCAGTACGAAGCGGAATTTAATCCGTATTGTTCAAAGTGGCCGCCGGACATTGCACCGGTGAAGGTCACACTCGCTCGGATGACAACCGAAGCTTACGTAGCGTTGTTGAAGGACATGGCCATCGTCAATTCCGCGACTGTGAAGGATAGCGATAACAATACTGGATCGGTTTCGAGTTCGGATTTTTGGGTGCAGGCTCGACTCACACACGGCAAGAAAACATCTATCGACCTCGATTGGGCCGGCTACAAGAGCAGTCTGGGTGAGGTGGAATACAAAAAGCCACAAATTGCCGTGGAGTTAGTCCATGAAGCAATGGAGAAGCTCAAGTTCAAAGCGTATACCTTGACTGCGGCCGACCGCACTTGGGCGAGCGAGAGGTTCGTGAGGCACTGGGAAAAACATCAGAAGGCCGAGTTTTATTGGTGGGTGAACGAGCGGGCCATCGTTACGATCGGCGTTGTTGGCGACGCCACTGCCTTACCGGCGTTACGCAATGCGATGGCAGGCGATCCGAAGAAACATTCCGTGTATCTTGCGATTAACGCCATCACAAGGCTGACGAAGAACGACTTGCGCGACAAACCCGTCGAAGAAATGGACGTCGAGAAAACGCGAAAGAAAGTACTCGAGTCGCTCCGAGACGTGAAGTGAGGGAAAGCGAATTCCGTGGCAAATATCACGTTACTCTCGTTCCGTGCTGCAAAATCTCGTTGGCCCCTTCTTCGATGAGCATGGCGGCGAGTTCCTGCCCGATGGCGAGCGGGGTGTTCGCCGGTCCGCGATGCGTCGCCGTGATGCGCCGTCGGCCGTCGATGGAAAGCACCGCGCCGCGCACGATCAGCACGCCGTCGCGGACTTGGGACGTCGCCCCGATTGGCACGAGGCAACCGCCGCCGAGCGACCAAAGCATCGCGCGTTCGGCGGTGATGCGACTCCAGGTATCGGCATCGTTCAGTGCGGCCACACTCGCACGGCTTTCGGGGTCCGCGTCGCGGCACTCGAGGCCAATCGCGCCCTGCCCCACCGCGGGTAGCATCCATTCGGCATCGAGAATTTCCGTAATTGCGTGCGACAATCCCAGCCGCACCAACCCTGCTTCCGCGAGAATGATCGCGTCGAGGCCTTGCTCCGTGAGTTTGCGCAACCGCGTGTCGACGTTCCCACGTAGCTCGATCAGCGTCAAATCGGGCCGTCGGTTCGCCAGTTGCGAGCGACGTCTCAGGCTGCTCGTGCCGACGATCGCGCCTTTAGGAAGGTCGTCGAACTTGCGGTGTTTTGTGGAAACGAACGCATCGCCCGTCGGCCCGCGTACAGGTGTCGCCGCCAGCGAGAGGCCTTCGGTGATAATCGTCGGCAAGTCCTTCAAACTGTGAACGGCCACATCGGCACGGTTGTCCAAAATCGCTTGCTGAATCGCCTTCGTGAACACGCCGAAGCCACCCATCGCACTGAGTGCGGAGGCTTGATCGCGGTCGCCGTGCGTTTCGATGAGCTGCAATTCCACCGGTTGCGGCGCAACGACGGGCCGCAACCGATCCGCGATGTGATTCGCCTGCCAGAGTGCCAAAGGGCTACCGCGCGTACCGAGTCGGAGTGCAGATTTCATGGAGTGAATCATAGCAAGGGCCGGTTCAACGACACCTTCGGTATGGAAATACGACTTCTCCGATGGTATCGAACGACTTCCTCGCTAAAATGATGCTCTTGCTACGGTCGTTCCGATTGGCTGAGGGAATCGAACATGAGTCGTGCCGCACGGATGCGAACTTTCTTGGTCGAATTTGTGGAACTCGAACGCCGCGACACACCTGCGATTGCAGTGCGGATCGATTACAGCCAAGACGTGAGCGGTTTTTTTAACGATCCTGCGCGAAGGGTCGCCATCGAACGGGCGGCATCGAACGTTGCCAGTCGATTCGGCGACACGCTCACCGCGATCGTGCCATCGGGCAGCAACGTCTGGACTGGCTCCGTTTTTAATGCGATCGCCAACAACTCTTTCACGCTCACCAACCCTGTCGTCAATGCGAATGAAATCGTGCTGTTTGTGGCGGGTGGCGGTATCAGTGGCTCCGAACTCGCCGTCGCTTCGGGCGGTTCGTTTACGGCCAGTGGATCGACCGAGTGGTTGAACGCGGTGCGGGCACGCGGTCAGGCAGGGGCGCTGGCGTCGAACGGAACCGACGTCTCGCCGTGGGGCGGCTTTATTTCGTTCGATTCCAGCGTGTCTTGGAACTTCGGCCCCGCATCAACGGGGAATAATCAGTACGATTTTACCGGCGTGGCCGAACACGAACTGCTTCACGTTCTCGGCTTCGGTCTCGGCGACCGTGCGTTCGATCGTTGGATCGTGAATGGCGCATTCACTGGGCCGAATGCGGTTTCGGTTTACGGGTCAGCTGTGCCAATGGCTTCCGAGCGAGATCACTGGGCCGCCGGCACGACAACCGGCGGTCAAACTGCCAGCATGGTGTCCTCGATCCCGGCCGGCACGGATCGCATCGTTACCGAGTTAGATTACGCCGCGATGCGCGACATCGGCTGGCAGGTAACGAGCATCGTCCCACCAATTGTTCCACCGATCGTACCCCCCCCAGTGGCTCCTCCGGGCGCGACGGTGCGGTTCGTTGTGGGGTCGGGTACGGGCCGACCGGATTCGGTTTCGACGGTCAGTGCCACGGGCGCGACAATTGCCGCGGTCGCGCCGTTCTTCGGTAGCACGAGCGGTGGGGTCCGCGTGGCTTCGGCCGATTTTAACGGCGATGGCGTCGAAGATGTCGTCGTCGGAAGCGGGCCAGGAACGCCGACCCGCGTACGCATTCTCAATGGCAAAACGCTTACGCAGTTATTCAGTGTCGAACCGTTTGAAACCGCGTTTACAGGTGGTGTGTACGTTGCGGCAGGCGACTTGAACGGCGATGGCACGCCGGAGTTGGTCGTTGCGCCCGATGAAGGTGGCGGGCCGCGGGTGCGGGTGTTCGATGGGAAAACCTTCGGCACAATTGCCGACTTTTTCGGGATCGACGATCCGAACTTTCGCGGTGGCGCACGCCCCGCAATCGGCGACATCACTGGCGATGGCGTCGGCGATCTCGTCGTAGCCGCGGGGTTCGGTGGCGGTCCGCGCGTCGCAGGCTACAACGGAAAATCGCTGGGCACCGGTTTGCCGGTGAAGCTGTTCGGAGACTTCTTCGCCTTCGAGCAAACGTTGCGGAATGGAATTTTCATCGCCATCGGAGATCTCGATGGCGATGGGCGAGGCGAGTTAATCGCCGGGGGCGGACCGGGCGGCGGACCGCGTGTGACGGCATTCCCCGGACGATTATTGTTGGCAAACGCGACGACGCCGAGCGTGAATTTCTTCGCAGGCGATTTCAATTCGCGAGGCGGCGTGCGACTCGCCGTTGCAAATCTCGACGACGACAACCGCGCCGATCTCATCGTCGGTTCCGGCGAAGGCGACGGCTCGCGTATCACCGGTTACTTGGGCCGAACGATCAGTACAGCCACAACATTATTCGACTTAAATTTTTACCCCGGCTTCAGAGGCGGGGTATTCGTAGGGTGATCGCCAGGTGATGTGAAGTTGGCCTTTCTGTTGCATTTCCGCGACGACTATCATCCGATTTCTGTTACTCCGTTTCGGAGAGGGCCGGTTTTCCGGCCTGAAGGGTCGGTTCTATCAGCCCAGGTCGGAGCGAGCAAAGCGAGCGGAGGCCTGGGAAAGCAAGGAAAACGGTTTTCGGTCCTGAAGGGACCGTTCGGGGCGATCCCGTTCTGAACCGTCCTTTCAGGACGGAGGCTTTTTCTGGGTCTACTACCCAGGCCTGCGCTCGCTTCGCTCGCTCCGACCTGGGCTGATAGAATCGGCCCTACAGGCCGGAAAACCGGCCCCTCTCCGAAACGGAGAGGTAACAGAAATCGGATGATAGTCGTCGCGGAAATTCGATGGAAATCCCAACTTCACTTCACCTGGGGGGAACCCTCATGAAACTGCATGCCGTTGCTTGCGCTGCGGACTGGCACGATACCGTATCCTGAGTTTTTCGAGACGCGACTTCCATCTAAGAATGCCGTACAATACTTGCCGTAGGGCATCACTTTTTACCAACCATCAGAGGGCGTTGCACACATGACACCTGCCAAGAAACCGAACCGTCGTGGGTTCCTCAAAACGGGGGCAGTTGCGGGCGGCGCACTCACCCTGACTGCGCAGAGTTACGCCAAGGTGGCGGGCGCGAACGGCAAAATCAACGTCGGCTTCGTCGGTGTGGGCGGACGCTGCCAGCAGCACATCGACATCATTTTGCTCATGAAGAAGCTGGGCAAAAATGCCGAACCGTACGCCGTCTGCGACGTATGGGATGGCGATCAAACGAAGGGCGCGGGCAAGGGCCAGGGGCTGTTCCCCGCCGCGAAGCGGTGCGGCATTCCCGAAGGCGACAAGACCCGCGTCGCCCGCGATTACCGCGCTTTGCTCGACAACAAAGACATCGACGTGATCGCCGTGGCGACACCCGACCACTGGCACGCGAAGCAAGCGTGCGACGCGATGGAAGCGGGCAAGCACGTCTATTGCGAAAAGCCGATGACGCGGACGATCGACGAAGGCCAAGCCGTCATCGATACGTGGAAGAAGACCGGCATGGTCATGAGCGTCGGCGTGCAGAGCATGGCCGACCCGACCTGGTTGAAGGCGAACGAACTCATCCGCAACGGTCGCATCGGCCACGTTGTACAGGCCCAAACGCGATATTACCGCAACTCGAACGTCGGCCAGTGGCGATATTATTCGCTTACGAAATCGATGAACCCGAAGACGATCGACTGGGATACATTCCTCGGGCACAAGTCCGAATTCCTCGGTCGGCCGATCGGCCCGAAGCCCGAGGAAGTGCCGTTCGACCGTTCGGTTTACGCGCAGTGGCGCTGTTACTGGCCGTTCGGCGGCGGCATGTTCACCGACCTCTTCGTGCATCAAGTGACGCACCTCATCACGGCGATGGGCGTACGTTACCCGCGGCGCGTCGTCGGTGGCGGCGGCATCTACTTCGAGTACGATACCCGCGATGTGCCCGATGTGGCGATGGTGTGTGCGGACTACAACGAAGGCTGCCAGATGTTCGTTACCGCGTCGATGGTGAACGACTACCCGATCGACGAGTGCATCCGCGGTAAGACCGGCACGATCAAGTTCATCCCGAAGAGCGGCGACCTGATGGCGGGCTTCGAGATCATCGAGCAGAAGACCGGCCAAGCGCGCGGCCCAGGCGATGCGGGCAAGGACAAGGGCGAGTTCGTCGAAGGCGGATTCGTGGTGCCCGCCGGCACGGAAAAGGAAAACGTCAACGTGCATCTGACGTATGCACTGTGGGAGAACTTCCTGAAGCACGTCGAAGCGAAAAACCAAGGCACGCTCAGCACGCCCGAACTCGGCGCGGCCGCGTTCAGCACCGTGAACATGGGCGTGCTCAGCTATCGTTCGGACAAGGCCCTGTACTGGGATGCCGAACAGCGCAAGCCGGTCGATGGCAACGGTTCATGGGCGGCCAACTGGGAGAAGCGGAGCAAGGAACGCGGCAAGCCGAACAACATCATCGGCTGGCAAGCGGGCGACAAAGGCAACTTCTTCGACTTCGACGCCGACGCGAAGGCCAAAGAAGCGAAAGAGTACATGAAACTCGCCGGACCGTGGATCGACGGGAAAGACCCCGCCGGGGAGTAAATTGTTGGTAGCTAAACACGCGAGCCGCGCCGAGGTTCTCGGCGCGGCTCGTTTGTTGATGGACGAAGGTTATCGGCCGATCGGTTCGGGCGGTAACAGTAGCGGGATCGGTGGGGGGCTGCGGTCGGGGCGGGCGACGGGTCTGGCTTCGGGGAGGCTTGTCGGGCGGCGTTCGTCGCGGTCCGATGAGACGCCGCGAGCGATGCTGGCCGTTTCGAGTAGTGGCACGCCGGGCAGGGCGCTGGCGCGGACTTCGCTACGGTTGCCGCCGGAGCGGCTGGCAAGCGTCGTTGAATCGGTGCGGCCACCCTTGTTGCGTGCGCGTTGTGGTGGCGTGCGGAGCGAGTCGATCCACTTCTCTTGAAGGTCGTCCGCACTCTCGAAGCCGTAGAATTCGCGGACGGCGGCCTCCCAGTTGCGGTTGTCTTTCTTCATGCCCATGCCGACGAATTCGAGGAACTTCTTGCGTCCGCCGTGCTGGTTGATGAGGTAATCGCAGACCGAATATCCCTGTGCGTACACGACGATCATGTCGCGTGGGTATTCCTTCATCGTGAACAGAATCCGTAGCGGAATGCCCCGGTTCGCGTTGAGAATTTCGCGGCAACGGATGTCGTGGTTGAACCACTCGTCTTCGTTCTCGCTGAGGACACTACCGCCCTCGTCGGCCCAACGCGGTACGGCTTGCCCGAAGTGTTGGGCCAGCACGGTATGCGTCACTTCGTGCGGGAGTACGCTGTAAAGTAGCTGTTTCGTTTCGCCCCAGATTTTCATTTCCTGCGACAAAACCGACGAGCGACCCGATGCCCCGGCACCGAAGGTGAACGTCGTCGCGCCGCCCGACTGCTTGAGGTTGATCTCGATGCGGAGCGGGCAACGCTGCGGCCATGCAGGCATCTCGCGGCCGAGCCACTCGATCGCTTTCTCGCGGCGATAATGTTCGGCGAGGTCGCCGAATTTCTCGGAGAGATCGCGGCTAGATGCCACGACGCGAAAGTTCGCGGTCTTGTAAGAGCCATCTCTATCGAACTCGCCTTCGGCCCCTAAAACGGGACGTACGACGATACAGAGTAGTATGGCGGTGGCCGATAGCAGCCGGTTCCAACGAAGCGTCATTCCCTTGACCTCCGCAACACAAAAAAAGCCCGGTCGAGCCGGTGGAGTCTACTAGCAAAGGAACTCTAACCGCAACCCGGATGCCGGGCGGGAAAAGTTTCGTTCTTCCGGGTGGAATGTGCCGCCAAACGTGCAGAAGGCTTAGAATTTCAGGCTTAGGGCGCGTATGCCACGAACGCCGGTGACGCGGAACGCGGCATGTAGCTTTTACAATTCGGCAAGGTTGATGGGGCGATTGCAATTTTTACCGACTCGGGCGTCACGCTCATTGCATTCGGTAAACGCGCACAACTGGCACTCGCAGAGATATTAGCGCGCAACACACCCGCCAAGCCGGGATAAACTTCTCGCGGTTGGAATTCCTTCCCGTTAGCCCGACGCGCTAGAGAGGGATTACTATCGTTTCTGCGATAGCGTGCCTTCTCGCGGGTTCCCCTCGCTGGCGCGCGCGCTAACGAGGGATTACTATCGTTTCTACGATCGCGTGCCTTCTCGCGGGTTCCCCTCGCTGGCGCGCTTGCGCGTTTTGAAGTTGCGCGATATTGCAGTTGGAACGCGGTTTTTTTGGAACACCTGCGTTTCTAAATACCAGTCTTACGGCCTGTAGGGCCGGTTCTGTCAGCCCAGGTCGGAGCGAGCAAAGCGAGCGGAGGCCTGGGTATCGTTGTTGGAATGTCCATCGGCCCT
>JAYWCL010000010.1:0-3570 GCA_043780595.1 Limnoglobus sp. | reverse complement strand
CCTGCTTTTGCCACCCATGATCGACCAGCGATTATATCGACCAGCGATCAACGAACTCTCGAACCAAAGCAATGGCGGCACAAGCCGCACCCTCTACCTATACAATCGTGAACACGCCACCCCTAAGAAAATCTTAGGCCTCCCAATCACTATTCGCTCACCAGACGCTCGCCGATCACTCACCTGTGCGCCGCCGGGTGAATGCAAAATCGTGCGCTCATGGTTGCCACGCAGCGGTGTCGTGGCTATATTGGCCAATGTCCGACAACCTCGAACAATTCAAAACCCACTTGCTCGAAGCGGCCCTGCGTCATGAACCGGGGGTTCGCACCCGTTCCCACCTCGCTCCGCACCAGGAGACGGTGGCTGTCCTGCGGGCCAAATATCTCAGCTACGAGAAAATCTCGAAATTCTTCTCGGCGCGGCAGTGTCACGTATCGTCGGCGGCGGTCGGGCGGTTTTGCCGGAAGTATGTTTCCGGAGCGCATGTCAGCCGCGTCCGCGCGGGTTTTCATCCGTCGGCACCCGGCACTGCCAGACCTCAAGTTTCACCTCTAACCGGTCAGATTAAGTCGTTTGTTTCCTATCCACGCGGTCCCAAAATTGCGCGGGATGATAACTGAGAGTAGAGTCACTGCTTATGCTCGGTTTACCCGAGTGACCGCTCGCCGCGCGCAGCGTTCTTGGGAGAGTTCTTGGCGGGCCGCTCTCACGCTTTCTATGGCTTGCGCCCGTTGGGCGTCGGACTCGCCGGCAGCAGGAACAACCGCCACATCGCGTCGGCGATTCTTTTCACCCCATACTACCGGTTCGCCCGCTTCAGTTGTAGGATTTTCTCCGTGATCGCCGCCGGCAGACGGCGCCCCGGACGGGACACCCTTTGCGCCCGTAGTCCCGCTTCTCCGTGCAGGCGATACCCGTTTTTGCGCAGGCTCAGATAGCTCTACGCCGAGCTACGGTCGGTCAAAGCCGCGTTCGACGCAGGCGAAGGGCGTTGGTAATAACGGACACCGAGCTGAGGCTCATGGCGGCGCCGGCGATCATCGGATTCAGCAGCACGCCGAAAAACGGGTAGAGAATCCCGGCTGCTATCGGCACGCCGAGCGCGTTGTAGACGAAGGCAAAGAAAAGATTCTGGCGGATGTTGCGCATCGTCGCGCGCGAAAGCCGGATCGCCTTCGCGATGCCGCGCAGATCGCCCTTGATGAGGGTGATCCCGGCGCTCTCCATCGCGACATCGGTGCCGGTGCCCATCGCGATGCCGACATCGGCGGCGGCGAGCGCGGGAGCGTCGTTGATGCCGTCGCCGACCATCGCCACCGTGCGGCCCGCGGCTTTCCAGCCGACGACGGCGGTATGTTTCTCCGCTGGCAGCACGTCGGCCATCACTTCGGAAATGCCAATTTCCGCAGCGATTTTCTCCGCTGATAGCCGGGCGTCACCGGTGAGCATCGCGAGGTGCAACCCAGCGGCTTGCAGTTCGGCCACTACCGCCTTCGATTCGGGGCGAATCGTATCGCCGACCGCAATCGCGCCGAGAATCGTTCGATCGCGAGCCACGTACAGCACCGTTTGCGCTTTCCGCACGACAACATCGCCGACCGCGTTTACGAACGCCGAATTCCCGACCGCAATACTCGCGTCAGCGATGTTGCCGCGAATGCCGCGCCCCGGTTCGGCCTGAACATCGGTCGCGTGTGGGATCGTCACGCCACGCATTTCCGCAGCGCGAACGATGGCCTGCCCGAGCGGGTGTTCGCTGCCGCGCTCGATGGCTGCTGCGAGTGCGAGCAGTTCGTTTTCATCGCGAAATGGCGGAGTGAGTACGATCGATTCGACTTCGGGTTTGCCTTGCGTCAGCGTGCCCGTTTTGTCGAACAGGAACGCATCGACGGCGCTCAGCCGTTGGAGCGCCGCGGCATCGCGGAACAAAATCCCGCGTCGCGCACTCGACCCGATGCCGACGATCACCGCCATCGGCGCGGCCAACCCGAGGGCGCACGGGCAGGCGACAATCAGCACCGAGACTGCACAGACGACCGCCATCGCGAGTTGCCCCGCAAGCGTCCACGCGAGGAACGACACGATCGCAATGCCCACTACTAGTGGCACGAATATCGCTGAGACTTTGTCGACGAGTGACTGGATCGGCATCCGGCTCCGTTGCGCTTCGCCGACGAGGCGAACGATGCGCGACAGTGTGGTGTCACCGCTCGACACCGTCACTTCGGCAACGATCGGGCCGGTGCCGTTCATCGTTCCCGCACGGATCGGGTCGCGGACGGTTTTCGACACGGGCAGCGGTTCGCCGGTCAGCATCGATTCGTCGGCGTCGGTCGAACCTTCGGTAATGGTGCCATCGACGGGAATTCGTTCGCCGGGATGAATCCGCACGCGATCCCCTACGTGAATGAGATCGACGGGCAGTGTCAGTTCTTTGCCGTTGGGCAAAATCACCGTTGCGGTTTGCGGCGTCAACCGCAGCAGTTGCCGCACCGCTTCGCCGGTTCGGTGCCGCGCTCGCAATTCCATCAGTTGCCCGAGCAACACCAACAACACAATGGCGACGGCGCTTTCCCAGTACGGTTCGACGCTACCATCGTGCATCCGGAATCCATCGGGGAAGATCGGCACGATCAGGAAATCGATCAGTGCGGCCACACTAAACGCAAGTGCCGCAATGAGGCCGAGGCCGATGAGCGTGAACATGTTCGGCGAACGATTCACGAGCGATTGCCACGCCCGCACGAACAACGGCCACCCGGCAATCGCGACAGTCGGTATCGCCAGAAACGCTTGCAACACAGTGAAGAACGTACTGCCGAGCGCGTGGCGGATCGGCATGTTCGGCAAGAACATGTCTCCCATCGCGAGGATCAGCAGCGGTCCGCCGAGTATTGTGCCGAAGCGCAACCGCCACGTGAAATCGCGTTGCTCGGGGTCCGGTGTGTCGTCGAGCGTCGCTGCCGATGGTTCGAGTGCCATGCCGCATTTCGGGCAGGCACCGGGGCCGATTTTCTCGACTTCGGGGTGCATGGGGCAGGTATATTTCACGCCCGTCACGGCATCCATCGCCTCGGTCTGCCCGCCGAGGTATCGCGCCGGATTCTGCATAAACTTGCGTTTGCACTTCTCCGCGCAGAAGTGATACGCCGTGCCATCGTGAACCTGCGACCCGCCCCCCGACGAGCCGGGCACGACCGTCATGCCGCACACCGGATCGCGAACCGCTTCGGCCTGCGGAGCCATACCGAGCGAGATCGTGGGAGCGGCCATCGGTTCATTTCCTTCAAAATCGTTGTTCGGCATGGTTGCAGTGAATGATTCCACCACTTACCCACCCACCCATCCCTGGAATCATCCCTAATTTTGAAATCAACCTAACACACCAACGACTTACGTCCAATTTCGATCATCGGGAACCACGCCGGAACCAAAGTTTCGGTGGCATGGTTCCAATCGTGGCGGCGTTGGGTAGCAGGAAAGTGGTTTCGGCACTTACCACCCACCCCTCCGCGAACTCACTCCCGAATTGCGGAATGTAGCTAACACACCAACGACTTACGTCCG
>JAYWCL010000009.1:0-18292 GCA_043780595.1 Limnoglobus sp. | reverse complement strand
GCCCGCAAAGGCTTCGATGGCGTGAATTCCCCCTTCATATCGATTTGTCCGTACCTTTGCCAAAACGGGAGAACCCGAACCGAGATGACCTAAAAACACCGTCAACCGTAACTTCACGTCACCTGTGCGCTACCCCATTTCGCAAAACGTGGGGCACGTGAAAAACGTGCCCCACGTCGGCTTACTTCTTCTCGTTCATCGGCGTCGCCGCCGCAGGCTTCTCGACGGTCGTCATGGGGTGCCTCGCGCCGTGTCCGATACCGATATGTTCCCCGATCGGCGCAATTCGTCGCAACATTTTTGCAAAACAAAGAATTTTAACTGCGATTAAAAATTCTTTCGATGAGTCCTTCGTCACTTTCGCGGTTCGACGCCGTGTAGGTGCCGCACGAAGAAATCCATGCGACGGCGTGCGGCATACGGCGATTCACCCGCGCCGTGTCCCGCGCCCGGCACGACGATCAGGTCGAAATCTTTGTTCGCCTTCACCAGCGCGTTCGCCACTTGCATCGTGCTCGACGGGTCGACGTTCTTGTCGAGTTCGCCGACGGTCAACAGCAATTTCCCCTGTAATTTATGGGCTTGTACGACGTTCGATTGCTCGGCGTAGTGCGGGCCGATCGGCCAACTCATCCACATCTCGTTCCACCAAATCTTGTCCATGCGGTTGTCGTGGCAGCCGCAATCGGCGACGCCCACGGTGTAAAATTCCGGGTGCATCAGCAGCGCGCGGAGTGCGTTCTGCCCGCCGGCGGAACCGCCGTAGATGCCGACGCCTTTGCTCAAATCGAACGTGGGGTCGTGTGCCGCTGCCGCATGAATCCAGGCGATGCGGTCGGGGAAACCGCCGTCGCCGAGGTTCTTCCAGCAGACATCGTGGAACGCTTTGCTGCGCCAGTTCGTGCCCATGCCGTCGATCTGCACGACAATGAAACCGAGTTCCGCGATCCGCTGACGGCCCAGTGTCACTGCGAACTTCTTCGGCACGTGATGATCGTGCGGACCGGCGTAGATGTATTCGATGACCG
The DNA here is from genome assembly GCA_043780595.1 of Limnoglobus sp. Classification (GTDB taxonomy): domain Bacteria; phylum Planctomycetota; class Planctomycetia; order Gemmatales; family Gemmataceae; genus Limnoglobus. Next base: position 17,264 of record JAYWCL010000009.1, on the reverse strand, counting down.
GGTAGGTTTTCTTCGGGTCGAAGTTCGTCGGGCGGATGATGATGCCGTGAATGTCGGTCGTGCCATCGCGGCCCTTCGCTACGAACCGCTCGGGAGCGCGCCACCCCGCTTTTGCCAGTTGCGAAATGTCCGCCGTTTCTAGCGTCAACAGCCGCGTGCCGTCTGTTGTCTTACGCAGTTCCGTCACCGGCGCACGGTCGATTCGCGAATAGGTGTCCAGGGTAAATCGCGAATCGGGCGAGTCGCGCAGTTCGTGCGTGCCATCGCCTTCGGTGAGGAGTGTCAACCCGGTGCCATCGAAATTCACCCGCGCATAATGCACGTGATACGGATCTTGCTTCGGCACGATCCCGCACGCATGGAAGCGGATTTCGCGCTTTTCGACATCGATCGAATCGACGCCGCGCACAACCCACTTGCCGGTGGTGATCGCGTTTTTCACCGTGCCGGTTTTCGCGTCGATGAGGTACAGGTGGTTCCAGCCGGAGCGTTCGCTCATCCACACGATCTCACCGGTTTTGTCGAGGTAACGCAGCACGAGCTTGTTCGTGTAATCGAAAAACGTCTGGCACTGTTCGTCGATGAGCGCCGTCGCAGTACCCGTATTCGCATCGATGGCAACGACGCGAACGACGCCGTGCCCGCGCTGATTGTAAAGGAACGCGAACCGCGAACTATCGGGCGACCAATGCTCGAAGCTGATGTCCCACGGGTTGCGGAAGAGTTCGTCGGACACGGCGATTTCTTTCGCCGTCGCGATGTCGAAGAGGTGCGGTTTCGATTGCGGAATTTCGTCGCCGGGCTTCAGGTAAAAATACGTCGACACTTTCGGCTGAAGCTGTTCCCGCGGCGACGATTCGACGAGTGTCACATTCCGCGTCGTGCCCGGCGTGCTGCGGTGCGCGATCAGTTTCAACGAATCCGGCGACCAGAAGAACCCGCCATCGTAGCGGTCGTTCGGCTTCCCGTCGGTCGACAAGCGACGTTCGATTTTGCTTTCGCGATCGCGCAACCAGACGTCGTTCTCCTTCGCGAACGCTTCCCATTTTCCATCGGGTGACATCGGGCTGGCAGTCGCATTGCCACGACCGACCCGGCGCGGTCGCGGCGCGGTTTGTTTCGCCTCTTTCGGCAATGCGTCTTCTCTGACAACGGTGCGCGTCGCCTTCACCGCATCGACGACGACGAACTCGCTACCGCCATTCGGCAGCCTGTTCCGGTACCAGAACGCATCGCCGTCGCGAAACCAGTTCGGCTCGACGCGATCGCGAAAGACCTTGCCCGCAAAGCGTTTCTCGACCTGGCTCGCACGCTCGTAGTCGGCGAGCGTACCTTGCCCGAAGGCGATACCGGCGAAGGCGAAGACCGTAACCGACGCGAAGAATGAACGCATGATGGGCACCAATGAAGAAAGCCCACCCGTCGTACGACAGATGGGCTTCGAGTGCGGGATGCAGCGAAGGTAGGGCGCTACTTTTTCTTTTTGGCTTGGGGTTTTGCGGCGGCAACGGGTGCAGCGGCGACAGCAGGTTTCTTGGCGGCGGCCTTCTTCTTGCCGAAGATGGCGGAGAAGCCTTCGCCGTACTTCTTGTTCTCGCCCATGCCCATGCGAACGATGCTCACGGATATACCCTCTGTGAATGACGACCGACCGTCACGACGACGGTTGTTAGAACCAGTGTAAAACGCGGCGCGACAATTGTCACGCTTTCCCGCACGCGAAGCGAAACAAAATCTCGGCCGCCGGTTCCAACTGCGCGACTTCGATCCACTCGTCCTTCGTGTGGGCCTGCGCAATATCGCCCGGCCCGAACACCACCGACGGTATCCCCGCGTCGGCAATCGTCGAGGCATCGGTGCCGTACGGAACCGAGTGTCGTTCGTGTTTCCCGACGACCGAATCGATCGCCGTCTCGAAGCGGCAAAGCAGCGGGTGATCGCCAGGCACGGGGTTCAACGGCGGGCAGGCGAGGTTCCGCGTCACCGTATACGCAAAGTCGATTTCCGCTCGCGACTTCAAGAAGTGATCGAGGTGTGCGATCGCGCCATCGGCGGTCTCGCCGGGTAACAATCGCCGATCGATTTCGATGCCGCAACGGTCGGGCACGGTGTTCGGCGAGACGCCACCGCCGATCATTCCCACGCTGAACGTCGGCGGGCCGAGTGTCGGGTGTGCCGTCGAGTTCCGCAACGACTCAGCGTAAATTTCGACCGCGTTCAGCACTTTCGCCATTCGGTATACCGCGTTCACGCCTTGCTCCGGTCGCGAACTGTGGCAGGCACGGCCGTGCGTCTCAATCCGCCAACGCACGACGCCCTTGTGCGCCACGACGACGTTTCCCATGGTCGGCTCGGCGATGATCGCGAAGTCTGCCGTCACGCCATCTTTGACGAGTTGTTGCACGCCGAGGAAGGTATGTTCTTCATCGACGGTAAACGCGAGCGTAACGTTCGCCGAACCGGGTGGCTGTTCGCGAACGAGCCGCGCAAACGCGGCGAGCATCACCGCGCCACCGGCTTTGACATCGCACGCGCCACGACCGTACAACTTGCCGCCATCGACCTTCGCCGCAAACGGATCGATCACCATCGCGTCGACTGGCACGGTGTCTTGGTGGGCTTCCCAAAGGATCGTTTCGGACGACGCGGGCGCACGATACTGCGCCACGAGGTTATCGCGACCGGGTGCCACGATCGTGCGGCGGTACGCGACACCGAGCGCCTTCAGTTGCTCTTCGAGATAATCGGTCACGCGATGTTCGAGCGTCAGTTCGGCAGGAATATCGGTACGACCCATCGGGTTCACCGAAGGCCGCCGAACGAGTTGCGTCAGGTATTCGAGTGGAGTAGACATGCCATTATGTTACGAACCGCAACCACCTACGAGCCATCGCGTTCATCCCGGTGGGAGTGGCCCGACATTAATTCGCGCTGAATTCGGGCGGGAAGCGGCGTCCGGGTTGGCTAAGCAATTAACGCGTATGAACAACTGGCACAGCCAATAAATTACTGTTTGTGTACGCCAAACTGGATCGTTCTGGGATTGCCGCTATCTGTAACGCTTTTGACTCTCGGCGTTTCGGGAAAAAGTGAAGGTAGCAAATCGTGCAATGTAAGATTATTATCTTCACCTGAGCGATAACCTTTTTCGAGGTCTTCCCTGTTAAGAAGTAGATAGGGAACAGATTCTTTTAACTCGTCCTTTAAGCGATCTTGAACAAATTGCGGATAGTCGATGGTTCGTGAAGCAAGGATTGCCAAGCTACCTTCGCACAATTTTGCGATTCGGGCGGTTTCTATAAACTGGGTTGCGACTTCGTCCCACACCTTCGAGTCACTCGGCGTCTCTTCGAGGTTTTTGCATTCACAAAAGATGAGGTGACCATCGCAACATGCCACGATGTCGAGGTCGCCAAGTTCGGTGCCGATTTTGAATTTCACGCCGGGCAGCCAAAAGAAACCATAGTAGCTCAGGCCTTGCAAAAACCTGCCTGTTTGAACAACTGGAATAATTCCTTCCTTAATGGCATGGGCAACCGCACGATCGAGTGTGTATCCAATTGGAACTTGTGACGGAAGGCTGATTCGGTGCCCACAGTTCAAACAGATCACGCGCTTTTGAATATTGAGACTAGGGACAAAGTACTGTCGACTGCACTCATTACATTTGATTTTCCACTGACGATTGAGAATGCCTCGATCTATCCAGTGTTCGAGCAGGGTCCGAAGTTTAAGGTTTTCTGGAAGCGATGATTTTGAATGCTCCCGGTATCGTTGACGTGATATCCGCTTCATTCTCTCGGATTGACTTTGAATGAATGGTTCGATTCGTTGAAGATACGACTTTCCGTCGACATCCTTCCCACCGATTTTGCATGTGCTTGTGATCTCAGCAAGAGTCTTCGTGCCATTTACCAATGAGTTCAAGATGGTTCCCGACTGTCCCGAAAAGTCGGTGGCTGCAAGAGAAAGCTCGCCAAACCGTTTGATCACTGGATCATAACTGCTTCGTTTTTCGTCATGAATTGGCTCGATATCGTGTTCACGCAGAATTTCTTCAAAAATCTCTTTACTGTGTGGCAGGTAGACGTTGATGACTTCATTCGATCCGGAACAGCGAAGATTGATTGACTCGCAACCATCTCCAGTGCGGGGGATCCTCGAGTGTTCTATCGTTGGCGGGCACATTCCGTTGAGCAAGTCAAAAACGACTGGGCTTGGTGGGAGTTTCAGTTCCATCAAGTCTCGCCCAGTTTTCATGTCTTTGAGAAGATCGATTATCCACGAACGAGGTGTGCCTTGGCCTTCAAAGGCTTTCGGCTCGGGTGGAATGATTGTGAGTTTTTGGCCGTTGAGTTCGACAGGCCAAATCGTTTCATATTCGTAGGGAACAACCACCGGAATATGATTGCGTGATGGTTCATAATCAACATTCTCGATTGTTGTTCCTACCAACGCCAAACGAAGCTGTTCCGCAAACAGACGGCAATCGGCTTCCCCAACAGTCTGCGACGTAATGTGACAGTAATTCGAATGCGTACCGTATTGACTAAATGCGAGAAGCCAATCTTTGAGCTTTTCGAAGATTTCCGGATCCGTAACACCGCTTTCGACGGGAATTGGAATGAACCAGGAAGGGTATCTGGTATCGCTTGCCGAACGAAGATTCCAAAAAAGACTCATATCCTCGACCAAGTTCGCGACGAGAACGACGGTTGGTACCGAATGACCCCAACTCGCAACATGATCTGCAAATTTCGGAATTAATTTATGACAGGTCACATCCAGCCAGGACTGCTGCCAACTCTTGACAAATACTGCGGCCAATTCAATGAGGTCAACTGCGGTGCCTTCAAAGAGACATTCGATGTCGAACATATCTCCCCGCAACTTGTCGTTGTGAATACCGAACATTGCTGCACAATATGTCGATAATTTTGACCCGATTTCCGGAGTCACGAGTCGTAATGCTTGTTTGTGAGTTTTTCGTTGGTCGCGAGTTTGCCACAAGTCGATTAAAGCTTGATCAACGAGGTAATAGTCCTCAAAGTGATGCTGCTTGAGCCCTTTAACAAATTCTAAACACAACTTCCCGTACGCTCTCGGTTGACACACGCGACGAGTCGCCTTATTCCAGTACTCGTCGTCGAGACCAATTCCGTAAATGAACTCGGGTCGAGAGTTTCCGAGCCGGTATTCGGTGAGCGGATCACTCGCATTCGGGTCTACGGTTAGGATTTGCCCATACCTTCCGCCCCAAATCTTGCTGAAGAACTCAATCGCAAGAAGAAGGTCCGACTCGGCTGCATCCCGGTTGATTAGAACGAGAACCCTTGCGGGACGAACCCTCAACTTGAGAAGATGCTGACCCATAATTTAAGACTCAACTCAGTATGCAGAGTTTTACAACGCCAACTGCTTCAGTACGTTTGGCTCCCACCGGGACAAGCCCGGTGGCTCGTAAGTCCTCGTATAACGAGCCACCGGCTTCATCCCGGTGGGAGTGGCCCGCCATTAATTCGCGCTGAATTCGGGCGGGAAGCGGCGTCCGGGTTGTGGGAGTCGCAGTGCGGCGGCCAGTTGCGTCGCACGGGCGGTCACATCGCACTCGGCGAGCAGTTGCTGTTTCAATTCGAGCGGCAACGGCAGCGAGTATGCGAAGACGTCGCAGAGCGGCCCGAGTGGCGTGTCGCTGTGGATCAGTTCTTCGATCTGCTTGTGCGTCGTGCCGCCTTCGGGGAAGCGTGCGAGAATCGCGGTCGCCACCTCGTTGCGTAGCGCGGTTAACTCGCTCATTTGCGACGGCACGATGTCGCTCAGCGGTTCGAATCGCGCGGTGCGGTACGGCTTGTCGTCGTCGAGTTCTTCGAGAATGCGAATGCGCGACATTCCACGGAGCTGCAAGTTGTAGCGGCCGTCGTTCATCTTCTCGTGCGCGATCACTTTGCCGAGGCAGGCGATCGGTTCGATCGGCGGGCGGGCGTCGTAGTCGTTTTCCCAATCGGGCTTCAGCAGCACGAGCGCGAACTGCATATCGCCGGCCAGGGTATCGGCCATCAGGTGCCGATACCGCGGCTCGAAGATGTGCAGCCCTTGCACGATTTGCGGAAACAAAACGAGGTTGGGCAACGGGAAAAGCCGCGCCAAGTCATTCGCATTCGGCGACGCGGTCGAATCGGCCATCATCGGAACGCTCGCCAAGTGTCCAGGAAATCGCGTGCGAAACTGCACAAGCTATAGTAGTGGCGCTCGTACAGCAACGTCCAGAATCCGAATCCGCTTCGCGTCTTTCGGTGGTAGCCACGACAAACCCGGACAACGCCTAAACGATTCACCCGGTGTTCTGTTGGGGCTTTTTGGAAATGAACTATCCCGAATCGTTTTGCATGAAGTAGAATACCCTCTCAGATATCGTTGGAAATGCAATCTGCCCTCTGAGCGGCTACCTAAAATGAATCCGACCGGTTCCAATGGTCATCCCACATCTGTCATCGATGTGCGATCGATTGTACCGCACGATCTTTCGCCACTTGTGATCGCTGTGATTATCGATGACGACAGGCAATTTGAGATCGATCCGCCACTCGTACTCGAGCCAAGAAACGACGACGATTCAAAAGGATATTTACTAGTTGTAGAGGAGTTATCGCTCAATCTCTCTGTTTGCGCGACAACTCGCTCCGACCTGGAAAGCGAAGTCCGTTCGGTCTTGCTTTTTTTGTGGGATAATTACGCGAATGAACGGGACGATAACATGACGTCCGATGCGATTGCACTCAAACGAGCGGTGCGGAATCGCATGAAAGAGGTCCGGTAGCATGCCACGCGATCGGCGGATTGTCGACAAAGGTCTTTTGAAAAAAGGCTTTGTCAAGTCAGAGCGCGACCACACTTACTACACATTTCATACCACATCGGGCGTGAAAACATCGGTGTTTACAAAAGTCAGCCATGGAGCACGAGAGATATCGGACAACTTACTTTCAAAAATGTCTCGCCAAGTGCGTCTTTCCCGATCCGAGTTCGACGAGCTAATCGACTGCACGATTTCACGCCATGACTACGAGCAAAAATTGATCCTATCTGGCTCAATCACCGTCGCCGTTGAGCCAGATTAATCGATTCGGCAATCGAATGAAATATGTTTCTATCTCTTTTCACCTGCCGCGCATGTGCGAGACCAGATCGTGCGTGCGGATGAGGTCGTCGAGTGCGAGCGAGACTTCGGCGTACTGCGATTGTGGGATCGTCAGCGTCACTTCGATCGCGTTGGGCGTGGGGTCTTCGGGCGTCACTTCGACGGCGTCGAGCGTGAGGTTGCGCAAGACGCCCGCATCGAAGCCGGTGATCTCGAGTTCGCCGATTGCTTGCAGTTGGGTGAGAATCTCAGACAGTTTTGCGGGATCGTAGCGGCCTTGGGCTTCGCGGTTGTTCAGCACGATGTTCAATGCCATTTCGCGCGACTCGCACAGGCGAACGACCGACACTGGCACGTGCGTGTAACCCAACTCGCACAGGATTTTGTAGCGCAAATGCCCGCCGACGATCTGCCCGCTGAGTTCGTTCCAAACGAGCGGTTCGACCAACCCGAACTCGCTCAGGCTCCGCTTCAGCTTGCGATAACCCGGCGACGATGGCGACAGCGCTCGCCGCGGGTTGTACGCGGCGGGCTTCACCTCGTCGATCGGCAGCAACCGGACTTCGAGCGGAATCATGGTGCAATCTCCGGACACGCGAATAGTGTACGAGCGTATCTATTCATCGGGGATCGCGTTTGTCAAACGGAAACGACGCGCGGCAGTTGTTATCATGACCCCATCCGCTCTTCTCTCCGGTGGTGCGTATGCCGTATTTGGTTGTTGCGATCATGGCGTTGTTCGGCCTCGGTTTCGTCGGGGTGCTGTTCGTGATGGCGCGGCGTGGGCGGCCGTACCAACACGATGCCACAACCGGGACGACGACGTTGCGGCACGGCGTGCTGTTGCGTGCGTTTGCGGTGTTTGCGTTCTTCGGCGCGGAACTCGTTCTGTGCGTGTGGCTACTCGTGAACCCACCGCCGACGGCGCGGCTGGCGGCGTTGCCCCTTCTCGGTGGCGTCGTCCTCGGGCTGGTCGGGATCTTGCTCATTCTGGAGGCGTACCGGTTCGCGGTTGCAGTTTCGCCTACGGGTGTCGAATGCCGTTCGCCGTGGAAGCCGCGACGGGTGGTGGCGTGGGGCGATGTCGCTTCGGTCGAGTTTTCGCGGGCGAATCTCTGGTTCTTGCTGAAGTTTTCGAGTGGCGGATCGTTCCGGGTCTCGGCACTGGTGCCAGGTGTGGGGCACTTCTTGCAGGGTTGCGAAGCGCACTTACCACCGGAGAAAATGCTTGCCGCGAAGCCGGGTTACGCCTGGGTCGGTCGGAAATGGCCGTTCCGCATCGGCGATTAATTGCGGTTCCCGATTGTCGCGCCGGCATTATCTGTCAGAATGAATCGTACACCGGGGAGGCGACATTGTGAGTCAGGTGGAAAGCGATGACCTGCTGGAAACGTCGGGTTCCGGCTCGAACATTTTGGCGACGATCCAACGGCGTTGGCCGTGGCTGTTGCTCGGGGCGGTACTTGGGGCCATCGGTGGGTTTTTGCTGTTCTCCACGAAGGCACCGATCTATCAATCGACCGCGCAAGTGTTGGTCATCAAGAAGCGAGCCGATGTCTCGACAGGCTCCGATTCGCGGTCGAACTTCGTCGAAGATTACGTCGCCACGCAGGTGACGCTGTTGCGGTCCGAACGCATTCTGATTGCGGCCGCGAAGCGCATCGACCCGTCTCGTTTGAATCACGCATTTCCAACCGACGAGCGCGATCGCGCCAAGGTGCTTGCCGCATTGCTTTCGGTCGCCCGCGATAAAGATGTCACCACATCGGCGGCGGGTGGTACGAACGTGTTGAACCTGGCGTTCCGCGGTTCGCACCCCGACGATTGTCGGCAGCTTCTGTCGGCGGTGATTGCCACGTATCAGGCCGAGCTTTCGACGCTGTACGACACGGCCACGCAGGACAAGATCGATTTACTCGCGTTGCAACTGAAGCAGTTCAAGACCGAGTTGGATACCGCCGAGACGGGGCGCGTCGAATCCGAGGCGAAGTTGCGGAAGGTCACGCCCGAAGACCTGACCTTGGTGCGGGGCCGCGTGAGTAAAGAGACCGAAGCGCTACGCGGTTTGCAACTCGAAGAGATCGGGCTGCGGAGCCAGGTCGAACTCATTCGCAATACCCCTGCCGACCGGGCGGCTCGCGTCGAAACTCTGGCGAAACTCGGCGAGCAAGTCCGCAGTTTGGGCCTATCGCGGCAAGACTTGGACAACACCGAGAACGCCGTCCGGAAACTGCAACTCGACCGCGCGGAGTATTTCAAAAAGTACAACGTCGACCACCCGCTGATTCAGTCGATCGATGCGCAGATCGCCTTCCTGAACGAATTGAATCAAAAGGCGAACCCGCGCCCGGCCGGTATGGAACTCGATCAACTGGCGATCGTGGAGCGCGTACTCGACGGCCGTTGGAAGGTCGTTCAGCAGCAGTTGAAGTTCACGACGGCGAGCCTCGACGACGACAAATCGATCTTGAGCCAAGCGACGAACCCGTCGATCGATTCGGACTATTGGAAGCAACAAGTCGTCGATCGGAAGAGGCGGATCGACGAGGCGCTGACGCAGAAGAACCAGATCGAAGTGACGCGCGGCGCGGGCGGTTTCCAAGCCTCGATCATCAACGAACCGACGCTCGATGCCACGCCGGTGGCCCCGCGACTATCGCAATCGCTGATGTTGGGCATCGCGGCAGGGCTGCTGTTCGGCTTCCTGCTCGCGGCATTTGCCGAACTCAGCGACCAGAGTTTCCGTTCGCCGGCCGACATCCGCAAGCGACTCGGCATGTCGTTGATCGGCCACATCCCGCCGATACGAATGAACGTACCGGCGGAGGTGGAACTGGCACTCGAGCCGACGTTGGTGGCGGCGTTGCGGCCGAAATCGTCGGAAGCCGAAGCGTATCGCGGCGTGCGCACGGCGATCTTCTTCAACCTGAATGGCTCGGGGCACCAGATGATACAGGTGACCAGCCCCAACCAAGGCGACGGCAAATCGACGCTCGCGGCCAACCTCGCGATCTCGATTGCGCAGTCCGGGCGGCGCGTCATTCTGGTCGATTGCGACTTGCGACGACCGCGAATCGAACGCTTGTTCCAGCTGACCGATAACGGCGTGGGACTCGTCTCGGTCATCCTCGGGGAGTGCGAACCGGCGGCGGCGGGACGACCGAGTGGTATCGAAAACCTGACGATTCTCACGAGCGGCCCGAAGCCGAGCAACCCGGCCGAACTGCTGACCAGCCCGCGCTTCCAAGTGGCCATCGAGAAACTGCGGGCGGATTACGACTTCGTCATTCTCGATACGCCCCCGCTGCTCGCCGTGAGCGATGCCTCGGTGGTGGCCTCGCGTGCCGATGGCGTGATTCTCGTTTTCCGCATGTCTAGCAAAGCCCGACCGACCGCCGAACGGGCCCGCGATATGTTGGCGCAACTCGGAGCGAAAGTCATCGGCGTCGTCGTCAACGGCAGTGGCCGCGCGAAAGAAGGCTACGGCGGTTACGGTGGCTACACCGCCGAGTACCATCAGTACGACGAGAAATACTCCGATTGATTCCTTGTTGGTGCCCAGATCTGACTATCTTCTCCGGCGCGAATTTCGTTTCGCGATGTCTCCATCGGTTGGCGCTTCGACTCCCAGACTTATCGTTGCAATCCTATCGCCGGGCCTCACAGTCGTTACGGTCGTGATATTTTTACGAATCGCATCCATTTTAACTCTCGATCTGCTTGTGGCGTAGACTTTGCTGCGTGTGAGGATTTGACCGCGTAGGTAAAGGGTTCTACCTACAGGTATGCGTTGCACGGGTGCGACGCTCCTACCTTGCCCGGTTGGTCTATGCCCGCGCTCAAACCGTTTGAAGCTTACACGCAGCCATCGGACACCGGATTTCCGGGTCTGGGCCGTCGTCGCGTTTGGAAAGCCCCAGACGTTCTCTCGCATTCGATGCTCGTTCTGACGTTGCCGCGACTGTTCCTGGCCGCACAATCGGGCGAACCGAAGCCCGAGACTGTCGCCGCCGTCGAAACGGCGATGGATGTCGAAAGCGTGCTCGGGCCGTTCGCCACCGTGGTCGAACTCGCCTCGATTCGCCGCGTGAAACTCGACCTTCACACGAATACCGTCCACATCGACCACGCCAGCGAACGCAACGGGCAGGGCCGTGCTTCGATTTCGTTGGGCACGCCGGAAGTGGCCGACGAGGTGTTTACGAAACTCTGGCGTCGGCTCGGCACCGAGTTCTCGCTGCGGCAATACAGTTCGGACCCGTGGACGGCGGCACGATTACCGGTCGCGTTCATGGCCGCCGCCATCGCGTTCGCCGGGATCTTTGCGATTGTGTTGAACACCCTGAACGACTTGGCGATCACGCAAGACTGGCCCGCCGCCCGCGTGCTACCGAACTGGAAACTCGTCTGCGGCGTCGGCGGGGCCGCCGTTGCCATTGCACAGATTACCCTCTACCGACGACTGATGCGGCCACCCGAACGACTCGAATTATTCCGAAGCTAAGAAGTGGTGAGTGGCGAGTGGTGAGTGGCGAGAACCTAAGCAGTGGTGAGTGGCGAGTGACGAGTGGCGAGATCGGAGTGTTTTATCTCACCACTCACCACTCGTCACTGCTGCATGAGCCACTACAAGAATGGAAGATTATGAAGCGCGAAGATGTGATGGATATATTCAACCGGATTCCCGAGTGCGACCATTCGCGCGTCCACATGATGTTGCGAACGGGGAACTTCTTAAACGTCGATACGATGCTGCGATACGAGCCGACGTACGTATTGTTTCGCGGTCGCGAAGCCGGTAATCAAGACGAAAGTCGCGGCTTCTTCGTACCGTACGAAGACATCGTCTTTTTGAAGCTTGAGCGCGTCGTGACGTTGGACGAGATGGACAAGATTTACGCGGACCGCCCCGCTGGTGTGAAGCGAGTCACTCGCGATACGCAAACGGATACGCTCTCCGAAACGCCCGCTCCCTCGATTCAGTCGGCATCGGTCAACCCGGCCGACATCGCAAAACAGAACTTGCTCGACCGCATCCGTGCCGCAAAGTCCGTCGCCACCAACGGCACGACGGCGAGGCCAATCGGGAAGTAGTTTACCGCAACTTCTGCTGTCGCAGAACCGCTTCGATCCAGTCGCGGTTTGGGACGCTGATCTTCACATCCATCGGCAACGCGGCGCGATAATCGACCGTCTTCGCGAAACTGCCGAGGTCGTAGGCACGCCGGAACACATCTTGCAAATCCAGTAGCGCATCGCGGTCGTCGTGTGCGAGCGGCACCTTGAACTTCGGCAGGCGTTTCTGCACCGTCGTCGTGTAGATTTCGTACCGCCCCGGCGCGGACGCTCGCGACACCGACACCGCATAGTCGTATTCGGGCAAGCCGTCCCGCGAGTAATCGAGTAACGGCAACCCTTGGGTAACGAGGTCGATTTCAATCGCATTTGCGCGCTGCGTGTCGGTATCTTTGCGCGTCTCCAGATAGCTCGCACGCCCCGCTGTGGTCGTTCGATTCGACGGGCTGGGAAAGTCGATGACCGTGACGAGTCGCCCATCGGCGCGATCGCGGATTTCGATGAACTCTTCCGCGTGCGGTTCGCGCAAAATCGACGTAAACAGCGTCAGTTCGGTGACGTAATTGCGCGTGCCGATCTTCGCCCGATAGCGATCCACCAGCCCCGGCAGCAAGATCTGATACATCCCGGCGACGAACTGATGCTGAAACGATGCCCAGTATGCGGCATCTTCCAGATACGGATCCATCCCAGGGAAAGGGCACGGCATAGCAAACTCCACGACAACCCGCACGCGGCAGGTGACAAGGTGACACTTCGGCAAACATCGAACCAGTGGAATGACAGATTGTACCGGTCGTAAGGCCACTTTGCCTAGAGCGCGAGCGCGGAAAATCACGTTTTGCGGAGTGTACAGTGTATTTCGTTGACCACTGTATGAAGTTCGATTACACTTCCAACTGTTGGATCCGCCCTTACACTCGAGGTTCGCGATGGCATCTGTCTTGAAGGGGAAACTGGTTGCGTCGAAGGTTTACGACTCAGCCGAGAAGGTGCAGTTGCGCTTCGAACTGACGAACGGCGGTAAGAAGGATCTGTTCGTTTTGAAGTGGTATACGCCATTGGAAGGGCTGAACAGCGATTGCCTCACGATCACGCGAAACGAGAAAAGCAAAGTCGCCTACGACGGGCCGATGGTCAAACGCGGCAACCCGAGTGCGGAGGATTACATCCTCGTTCGCGCGGGCGCGATGGTCAGTGCCGAGGTCGACGTCGGCGAGTCGTATGCGGTCTCGGTACCTGCGGATTACAAAGTCGAATTGAACATTCCGGGCCTCGAGCACATCCCCATTCCGGAAGAAACCAAAACGCGAACGGCAACGGTGGCGCTCGCGAAATTCGCACCGGAAAAGTCGAAGGTAGTGGGCGGGAAAGCGTCGTTCACGGTGACGAAAGGCGGCACGCCATTGCCGACGCGCGGCAAGGTCGCGCGGCTCTCGAACAAGCCACCGAAAACTAACGGCACCGCTTCCGCGATGGGGGCAGTGATGGTCGCCGCCGCCATCCTGCCCCCGACACTCATCGGCGGCACGTTGGCTCGGCAGAAGCAAGTCAAAAAAGCGATCGACGACAGTTTCCGACTCGTCGAGAAAGCCGCCGCCACGATCAAGGACGACGCGAAATACAAAGAGTGGTTCGGCAACCACACCGTGGGTCGCTTCAACAAAGCCAAGTCCGCCTACACCAAAATTCACGAACGAATGACCTCGACGAGCTTCACCTACAACCTCACGGGTGTCGGCTGCCAAAGCGGTTGGTTCGCGTACACGTATAAGGACAGCACCACGATCTATCTCTGCGGCGCATTCTGGACCGCCCCGCAAAACGGCACCGATTCCAAAGCGGGCACGCTCGTCCACGAGCACAGCCACTCCGACGCGAGTACCGACGACATCACCTACGGACAAACGAGCGCCCGCGCCCTCGCAACCAGCGACCCGGACTCAGCGATTCGCAACGCGGATAACTACGAGTATTTCGTCGGCGGGTGAGAGTGATACTTCACGCGGGCTAACAAGATCGGATTGTTAGCCCGACGCGCAAGCGAGGAATACCCACAAATCCCGCATTCACCACGAATCAGGAAAAACGCAAACTGAGAAATCGTTCGCATCCGTCAAGCGGCACTCGACGAACCCCGGCTGGTGGTCGTCGGTGTACCGCACGATCTCAACTCGAACGCTCGCACGCACGGTAAACCCTCCGTCGCCGAACGACCCGCCGGTCTACAATTCTCGGTCAAATCCTCGCTGGGATTCTGACCTGCGATGCCAGGAACTTGTGGCATGTTCCTGGGCGCACTTTAGTTCAGCCCGGTTGCACGGCTCCCAAGTTTCGCTTTGTACAGCGTCTCCCATCGAATCACTTCCGTGGCCGTCGTGGTCTTCGGGAGAACCTGGAGGATCGAGAAACGAAACTTATTCGGGTACGCGCTATCCGAATCGAGGAGTGCGCGAAGCTTCACATTCCCGCCATGCCCACTCGCTTTGTACTGGCACCAGCGGCCCCAAATGCCTTCGAGGCCGTATGCCGACCCAACGTACTGTTGACCAGTCGATTGTGCCAGGATCAAGTACACACCCGCAACAGCCGACAAGCTCGACACCCAGTCTCTGTGGGCGTTGGCGTTCGTTACGAGGTCGGTCAGTTCGTTGTACGAGAGAGAGAAATCGAGGTAGTCCGTAAACGGCTCAAGAACTCTCCCCTTCGGAAACATCTCGACAACCGGGTTGTTCTTCAGGTGTTGGTGCCAAGCGAGTTCGCCCGACCAACCAATGACAACCCGGCCTTCCAGGTCGGCGAATTCTGGACACTTTTTAAGCTCATAGTGGCACCCAGATGTGGCCCCCCATTCCTGGTACGGGCAATTCGCCGGAATAAGCGACTCGAACGACGCGCCTTGTTTCAACACCCGATAGACACCGACAAAACGCGCGAGACCGCGTCCGTCCCCGACAAAACTGACGATTTGCTTGCAATCTTTGAACACCGGCTTCGCTTGTAAAGACTGGTACAGATCGAACCAGCCATCGCGGATCAAGGCGGGCACGTCGTAGCGGGCGTCTTGATGGCGAACGAGTTTGGACTTCAGTCGATCATCGAAGCCGAGCACCTTGAGCAGATCAACGATCCCGATTTCGGTCGCCATTGGAGAACTTCCCATCGATTCTGCCGCCAAACGAGATAGTCAGGCGACTTTCCGCTGGCGTCTGCGAATAAAGTCGATGCATACGACATAGCTTATACCGCGACGCGGCGAAACGAATCCCGATTCGGCATCACCCACGCGAATTCGCAAAGTCAAAAAATCCAAGGCGATCCGACGTAAGCCGACTTTTGCGACTTGCACGAAGTGACGCAAAAGTGTCTCCAAATGACATAGAAATGTCGCAGTCGGTCGATTTTGTGTCGATGTCGGTCGATTTTTGGTCGCATTCGGTCGATTTTTGACCGGTAATTTCGGCTGATGCGTAATCGACGCCAATCGACGTAACCAACATCAAGGGTGTAAATTACGCCAAAAATCCCCGAAACAGATCGGCCAAAGCCGATCAAAAAGTGGCATTTTGAGACCGAAAAAACGCCAAAAACACGGTTTTGGCGCTTCCGCAATTCTGACTTGCGTCAATTATGAGACAGCGAAATTTGACGGCCGCCCATCTCATCGATGGCTTAGTAGGCACGGGCGAAGACGACGCGCTTCGCGCTCGGTTGGCCCGTGACCATGCAGACGCCGGGTTCGGGTGGGCCGTCGAACGGGATGCAGCGAATCGTGGCTTTGGTCTCTTCCTGGATCTTGTTTTCGGTTTCGCCGGTGCCGTCCCAGTGTGCGTAGATGAACCCCGGCTGTTCGATCATCGCCTTGAATTCGTCGTAGCTATTCGCCGTGCGCGTAGTGCGGGCACGGTGGGCTTTCGCCTTCTCGAACAGCGATTTCTGAATGTCGCGCAGCAGCGCATCGACGTGTGCGGCGGCCGCGGTCAGGAGTACGCCGAACTGCTTGCCTTCCTTGCCGGGTACGTCGCGGCGGGCGACGGCGCACGCCGATTTCTCGATGTCCTTCGGCCCGATCTCGATGCGGACGGGCACGCCACGGATTTCGTGTTCCGCATACCGGAAGCCCGGCATCTTGTCGAAGTTGCGATCGATAATGACCGAAATTGGCTCGTAACCGTAGAAGTCGTCGCGCGGGATCGCCTTAATTTCGGCGGCGAGTTTCTCGGCGGCGAGAATGCTCGGGCCGCGCTCCGCATCGTTCTTACCGAGCGGTACGATCACCACGTGCGTGGCAGCCAATCGGGGCGGCACGACCAACCCGTTGTCGTCCGAGTGCGTCATAATCAGGCCGCCGATCAACCGCGTCGACACGCCCCAACTCGTCGCCCACGCATACTCTTCCTTGTTCGCTTCGTTCTTGAACTTCACGTCGAATGCCTTCGCGAAGTTCTGGCCGAGGAAGTGGCTCGTCCCCGCTTGTAGCGCTTTGCCGTCCTGCATGAGTGCCTCGATACAAAGCGTGTAAATCGCGCCGGGGAACTTCTGGCCATCGGTTTTCGGCCCTACGAGCACCGGCATCGCCATGAACTCTTCGGCGAACTTCTGGTAGACGTGGACCATCCGGTGCGTCTCTTCTTCGGCTTCTTTACCGGTGGCGTGCGCGGTGTGCCCTTCTTGCCAAAGGAACTCCGCCGTCCGCAGGAACAACCGCGTCCGCATTTCCCAACGCACCACGTTCGCCCACTGATTGATGAGCAACGGCAGGTCGCGATAGCTTTGAATCCAGTCTTTGTACGTCCGCCAGATAATCGTTTCGGAAGTCGGCCGCACGATCAGTGGCTCTTCGAGTTCCGCCGTCGGGTCGACGTGCAACGGCTTGCCCTTCTCGGCTTTCAGGCGATAGTGCGTGACGACGGCGCACTCCTTCGCAAAGCCCTCGGCCATCTCCTCTTCTTTCGCGAGGTAGCTCATCGGGATGAACAGCGGGAAGTAGGCGTTGACGTGGCCGGTGTCTTTGAACATGCGGTCGAGGCTGCGCTGCATCTTCTCCCAG
>JAYWCL010000008.1:0-14940 GCA_043780595.1 Limnoglobus sp. | reverse complement strand
ATGGTCAGATTGCGTTAGTACAAGCGTCTCCACGCGCAAGCAGGCGTGGCCGAATTGAAGTGATTTTCCGTTGGGCTACCGTTGGTTGGGCGCGACTTGTCTCCACGCGCAAGCAGGCGTGGCCGAATTGAAGTGCCAGTGGCCCGCAATCGGCAATGGCTGACGGGCAATGTCTCCACGCGCAAGCAGGCGTGGCCGAATTGAAGTCGTCCACGATCTGACCTACCGTACGCACTGGAATAATGGTCTCCACGCGCAAGCAGGCGTGGCCGAATTGAAGTCACGACGATATGAAGTAGAAACGAAGTATGCATCGGGTCTCCACGCGCAAGCAGGCGTGGCCGAATTGAAGTGTAACACTGTCAGCCGACTCGTACACCAACCAGACGTCTCCACGCGCAAGCAGGCGTGGCCGAATTGAAGTGTTATCGCTTACCGAATGGAAGGAACTCGAATCTAAAGTCTCCACGCGCAAGCAGGCGTGGCCGAATTGAAGTCTACCGCTTCCCGCTCTACCTTGGATTCCCTTGGACGTCTCCACGCGCAAGCAGGCGTGGCCGAATTGAAGTGGCCTCGATTGCGAGGCAATGCAAGTGCAGGACATGTCTCCACGCGCAAGCAGGCGTGGCCGAATTGAAGTTGGGCAATCGCTGCGTGATCGAGGTGATTAACGAAAAGTCTCCACGCGCAAGCAGGCGTGGCCGAATTGAAGTGGGTTTGTTGCGGTCGATCCCAGCGAACACGCCGTGTCTCCACGCGCAAGCAGGCGTGGCCGAATTGAAGTCTGGAGATAGTCGGGCCGCACTGAAAGCGGGCCATTTCGACCACAAGTCTCCACGCGCAAGCAGGCGTGGCCGAATTGAAGTCGGTCATTGGATTTCTGTATACGCGGCAACGACGCGGGTCTCCACGCGCAAGCAGGCGTGGCCGAATTGAAGTCCACATTTTCCCCCTATTACAGAAGGATTTCAGGATGTCTCCACGCGCAAGCAGGCGTGGCCGAATTGAAGTTCGTAACACGGTATGTCAGTCCGTCGTTTCCTCAGCGTCTCCACGCGCAAGCAGGCGTGGCCGAATTGAAGTAGGATGGTAACTTATGGCAACGCAAGTAATCGAACTGGTCTCCACGCGCAAGCAGGCGTGGCCGAATTGAAGTGTGGTCATAGTTGGTCACCACGAAATCTAACCTTACGTCTCCACGCGCAAGCAGGCGTGGCCGAATTGAAGTGCGGAACGCTTCGCCGTCGTCGATGGCACCCCGCTCTAGTCTCCACGCGCAAGCAGGCGTGGCCGAATTGAAGTATTTCCTGTACGAACGAAACGGTATGCGGGGTTCTCGTCTCCACGCGCAAGCAGGCGTGGCCGAATTGAAGTGATTGTGCTGGGAACGGACCGCCCGCGAAAAGGGGAGTCTCCACGCGCAAGCAGGCGTGGCCGAATTGAAGTTATCCGAGCAAGGTAACGACGGTAGTTGTGGTATCCCGTCTCCACGCGCAAGCAGGCGTGGCCGAATTGAAGTATCGCGGCATACGCGCGAGTAAACGCAGCCAACGAACGTCTCCACGCGCAAGCAGGCGTGGCCGAATTGAAGTCGGCATCGACATTTCGCCGAAGCCGCCTGGCTACCCCGGTCTCCACGCGCAAGCAGGCGTGGCCGAATTGAAGTCAAAGAACCTTGATATATCGGGAATGTATTACGATGTCTCCACGCGCAAGCAGGCGTGGCCGAATTGAAGTATGGGTTAAGACGGTTGCGTTCTTCGGGAGTGCGGCCGTCTCCACGCGCAAGCAGGCGTGGCCGAATTGAAGTGACATAATTCCATCGTTGGCCACCCGCGTTGGCGTCTCCACGCGCAAGCAGGCGTGGCCGAATTGAAGTCTTCGCACCGGCCACTTGCTAAGATACCTACATAGCGTCTCCACGCGCAAGCAGGCGTGGCCGAATTGAAGTCACGGTCCGTCATCGCCGCAAGCCCGCTCCGGGTTAGGGTCTCCACGCGCAAGCAGGCGTGGCCGAATTGAAGTGTGTACGGGTCTGCCGATAATGTTACGTCAGCACGTCTCCACGCGCAAGCAGGCGTGGCCGAATTGAAGTAGGCAGTGTCGGGGCGAAGCCGATAGCCGTTTGCAAGGTCTCCACGCGCAAGCAGGCGTGGCCGAATTGAAGTTATCAGGATGCGTATAGTATGATGCGTTTTGCCTTGTTGTCTCCACGCGCAAGCAGGCGTGGCCGAATTGAAGTAATAGGTACAATCCCCATTCGGATTGTAATACATTCCCGTCTCCACGCGCAAGCAGGCGTGGCCGAATTGAAGTAAGTTGGATTTTGATGCGTTGCACCTAAGTCGTTTCGTCTCCACGCGCAAGCAGGCGTGGCCGAATTGAAGTTCGCTCTACTCCATGCGTGAACTACGCCACTGAGATGTCTCCACGCGCAAGCAGGCGTGGCCGAATTGAAGTCGTGTAGATCGTTTGTGGTGCATCGCCGAACGCGAACGTCTCCACGCGCAAGCAGGCGTGGCCGAATTGAAGTCCGACGCACTCGTTTTCCGATTCGGCCGGCGTGCACGTCTCCACGCGCAAGCAGGCGTGGCCGAATTGAAGTACGACTCTGGGAGCAATCGCGGGCGGGCAAGCTACTGTCTCCACGCGCAAGCAGGCGTGGCCGAATTGAAGTTCGACAGATGAGGATCCGAGTGCGAGGGTATTTGCGTGGTCTCCACGCGCAAGCAGGCGTGGCCGAATTGAAGTGCTCGTTCGCGTTTGCGGCTGGACCTTGCGGCATCGTCTCCACGCGCAAGCAGGCGTGGCCGAATTGAAGTCCTGCCCGTTCCCTGCCCCGGAGCGGGCTTGCGGCGAGTCTCCACGCGCAAGCAGGCGTGGCCGAATTGAAGTGCGTTTACTGCCGGGACGACTCCCGCAGCAGCCTAGTCTCCACGCGCAAGCAGGCGTGGCCGAATTGAAGTCCGACCAGATTTCCGAACGGTCCGGCTCGGCGTGGTTCTGTCTCCACGCGCAAGCAGGCGTGGCCGAATTGAAGTGTTGATCTTGCTGAAGGTGGCCATGACGCCGAAGACTTGTCTCCACGCGCAAGCAGGCGTGGCCGAATTGAAGTCGATGACGCTGCAACTCAACCGGCTCTCAAAATACAGTCTCCACGCGCAAGCAGGCGTGGCCGAATTGAAGTGAGGCACGTATAAGGCCGCAGGCGTCGGCGGGCCAAGTCTCCACGCGCAAGCAGGCGTGGCCGAATTGAAGTTCGACAACGTTGGCTACGCTGAATGGATGATGCGAGGGTCTCCACGCGCAAGCAGGCGTGGCCGAATTGAAGTTCCAATACTAACTTTGCTTCCGTAGAAACCGAGTTGGTCTCCACGCGCAAGCAGGCGTGGCCGAATTGAAGTACCTTCGTCCCAACGCCCGAGGAACCGCACGTTATCGCGTCTCCACGCGCAAGCAGGCGTGGCCGAATTGAAGTTAGACGTGGTTAGGCCGATTACGGGTAAAGTACGCGGTCATCTCCACGCGCAAGCAGGCGTGGCCGAATTGAAGTGACGATTCGAGTCGGCGGGCCGAGTGCGATTGAGATATGTCTCCACGCGCAAGCAGGCGTGGCCGAATTGAAGCTCCAACGGCAAAAACCGTCCCGGCGGCGGTTGGAGCGTCGTGGCGGTTCTGGAACAACAACCCGAGGAACTGTCGCGTCGCGAACCGCAACACCAACATCGCAGTCACTTTCATTTCAAAACCCAGACGAGCGGGGGTCACTCCCCTGATTCTTCCTGTGTCGTGGGCCGTGTGCATTTTCGATGACGCGATCTTTCTCCATTCGCGTTGCACATGATGATGGCTGGATCAGTGGGCTTACGCCCGCTCGCCAACACGTCTCATGCCTGGCAGCGGATGGTGGCTTGTGCGGCGGAGCTAAATAGGTCGGCGAAAACACAGTTCGTCGGGAACAATAGTTTGGCTACGAGTGCGGTCCAGCCGGTTTGGTGGCTGGCACCGAGGCCCATTCCCGTGTCGCCGTGGAAGTACTCGTAGAACGGGATGTAATCCTTGAAGTGCGGGTCGGTTTGGAACTTCTCGTACCAGCCGTTGACGGGTCGTTCGCCTTTCGCGTTCTTCGTGAAAATCTGCGTGAGTCGTGCCGATATTTGATTCGCGACATCGAGAATCGATACGGAATTGCCCGACCCGACGGGGCACTCGACGCGGAACTCTTCGCCATAATAGTGGTGGAATTTGTGCAGGCTCTCCACGATGAGGTAGTTCATCGGGAACCAGATCGGCCCGCGCCAGTTCGAGTTACCGCCGAAGTTCGCGATCGTGGCCTCGGCGGGCTGATAGTCGACTGTCAGTGGCTCATTCCCCACGTGAAACACGAACGGATTGTCTTTGTGGGCCTTCGACAGCGAGCGAATGCCGAAGTCCGACAGGAACTCGTTCGGGTCGAGCAATCGGCCCAGAAGTTTTTTCATCCGGTGCCCGCGCAGCAACGACAATAACCGCCGTTCGCCGCGACCATCCTGATACCAACGCGAAACGAGCGTCGACAGGTCGGGGCGGTTTTCGAGGATCCAGCGCATCCGGCTCGCGAATTCGGGAAGTTTCGCCAGCAGTTCGGGTTCGAGCACTTCGACCGCAAACAGCGGAATTAGCCCGACCATCGAGCGCACGCGCAGCGGTTGCACTTCGCCGTTCGGCAGAATGAGTTCGTCGTAATAGAACTGGTCTTGCTCGTCCCACAACCCGATGCCTTTGCCTGCCATGTCGGTCATCGCCCGGGCGATGCCGAGGAAGTGCTCGAAGAATTTGATGGCCATATCTTCGTACGATTTGTTGTGCAGTGCCAACTCGAGCGCGATCCGCATGAGGTTCAGGCTGTACATGCCCATCCAACCGGTAGCGTCGGCCTGGTTGATGAACCCGCCGGTCGGGAGCGGGCGGCTCCGGTCGAACACGCCGATGTTATCGAGGCCGAGGAAGCCCCCCTGAAAGACGTTGCGGCCGAAGGCATCTTTGCGATTCACCCACCAGTTGAAGTTCAGCATCAGCTTGTGGAAGGTGCGTTCGAGGAAGCCGAGATCGCCCTTGTCGCCGCGCTGTTGGCGATCGATCTGAAACACGCGCCAGCACGCCCAGGCATGAACCGGCGGGTTCGCGTCGCCGAAGTTCCATTCGTAGGCGGGGAGTTGCCCGTTCGGGTGCATGTACGATTCGCCGAGGAACATCAGTAGCTGTTCTTTCGCGAATGTCGCATCGACGGTGGCGAACGGGAGAGTGTGGAACGCCAAATCCCACGCGGCGTACCACGGGTATTCCCACTTGTCCGGCATCGAGATGATGTCGGAATTCTTGAGGTGCTCCCAATCGACGTTGCGGGCGGTGCGTTCTTTGCGCGAAGCGGGCGGAAACGGTTGCGCGGGGTCGCCTTTTAGCCAACGCCAGACGTCGTAATTGAAAAATTGCTTCGTCCAGATCAGCCCCGCGATCGCCTGCCGGTGAACGAGCCGCGAATCGGGGTTCGGCATCTCGCGCTGAATGTCGTCGTAAAACGCATCGGCCTCGGCGACACGATCCGCGAAGATCGCATCGAAATCGGCGAACGCAGAATCGATGCGCACTTCGGCCGCATGGCGAAGCCGAACGCGCACCGTCACCGATCCGCCCGCCGGCACGGTGTACTGATAATGCGCCGCCATCTTCGTGCCGGTTTTGTCGGGGTTCACCGCCGCAGTGTTGCCGTGAACGACGTACTCGTTAATGCCATCCTTGAAGTGCCCCGCCGCCTTCACGCCATAAAGCGCAGGCGAGTTCGTGTCGTTATCGGTGAACAGCAGCGGCGCGGGCTTCGCGCTTTCCACGGCGTCGAAATGACAACGATACTCGTCCCAATCGGGGTGGAAGAGCCGGATCGTGTCGGCATCGACGGCACTAATGATTGGCCGAAACGTATCTTCGGCCCACGACCACGTGTTGCGGAACCAGACGTGCGGCAAGATGTGAATGTCGGATGCTTCTGGCCCGCGATTGTGTACCGTAATCTTCATCAGCACGTCGGTCGGGCTGGCCTTCGCGTATTCGACGAAGACATCGAAGTAGCGATCTTCGTGAAAGCCACCCGCGTCGATCAGCTCGAACTCGGGGTCGAGGCGGCTCAACCGTTTGTTCTCGTGGATGAGTGCATCGTACGGGTACGCCGCTTGCGGGTATTTGTACAAGTACTTGAGGTAACTGTGCGAGGGCGTCGCATCGAGGTAGAAGTAAACTTCCTTGACATCTTCGCCGTGGTTCGCGCCCTCGTTCGGTAAGCCGAACAATCGCTCTTTCAAGATCGAGTCGTGGCCGTTCCAGAGCGCGAGGCCGACGCAGAGCCGTTGGTTGTTATCGCTATACCCCGCGATGCCATCTTCGCCCCAACGGTACGCGCGCTGGTGTGCGTGGGCAAACGGAAAGTGGTTCCACGCATCGCCGTTCTGGCTGTAGTCTTCGCGAACGGTGCCCCACTGGCGATCGCTGAGGTACGGCCCCCAGATTCGCCATTTTTTGGAGCCACCTTCGACTTCTTTCATCCGGACTCGTTCGGCATTTTTAACGGGCGGAATCTGGTCGCTCATGTAGAACGCCTCCGGTATAAGTGTTGAAGTTACTTGCGATGATAAGCCTTCGCATCCGGATACGCACTACCCACCGAAATGGAATCTCCCGCAAAATGCGATTTGTCGCCGTTACGTTCCGTACGCTAGTCAGCAGTCAGCAGTCAGCAGTCAGCCGTCGGATTTGATTTGCTGAAAGCTCTGAGCTGACAGCTGATCGCTGATAGCTGAAAGCTCCTACCCGCCACCCACGGACACTTTGCGAATGCGATACATTCTTGCGATGATTCTGTGTGCGAGTTTTGGCACGTTGATGGCGGCGGAGAAGCCGATTGTGATCGTCGGTGCCACGGTTCACGATGGCACGGGTGGGCCGGGCCGCGTTGCGGATGTCTGCATCGTCGGCGACAAGATTACGGCGGTGGGCAAAATCGAACGCCCCGCCGATGCTATCGTGATCGACGGCGCGGGCATGATCGTCTGCCCCGGGTTCATCGATCTGCACACGCACTGCGATACAGGCAGCCCAACGCTGACGGCGAAGGCGGGGCGGCCGAATACTTGCTACATCATGCAGGGCGTCACTACCGTTGTGACGGGCAATTGCGGTTCCGGGCCGGTCGATACCGCGAAGTTCTTCCAGGCACTGGAGGCGGGCGGCATCGGGACGAATGTCATCCATCAGGCCCCGCACAACAGCATTCGCGAGGCCGTTATGGGTAACGCCAACCGCGCACCGACGACGGAGGAACTTCAGAAGATGGAAAGCCTCGTCGGGAAGGCGATGACCGACGGCGCGTGGGGGCTGGCAACGGGGCTGATTTACAATCCGGGGACGTACGCGAAGACCGAGGAAATCATCGCGCTCGCCAAAGTGAGCGGGCAGCATGGCGGGCATTACGCGAGCCACATTCGCAACGAAGGTTCGGGGTTGCTCGATGCGATTCAGGAAGCAATCGACATCGGCAAAGGGGGAAAATGCGCCGTTCACATTTCGCACATCAAGGCGAGTGGCCGGGCCGCACACGGCATGTCGATTCAGGCGATTGCGCTCATCGAATCCGCTCGAAAAGCAGGGCAAGCCATCACGGCGGATCAGTACCCGTACACCGCGAGCAGTACCTCGTTGCGGGCCACGCTGGTGCCGTCAAAGTATCGCGAAGGCAACCAGAAAGACTTCGTCTCACGCATCGACGACCCGAACACGGGGCCGAAACTAAAGGCTGACATTGCTGCGGCACTCAAGGAACGCGACAACGGCAAGGCGATCCAGATCGCACGCTATTCGAGCAAACCGGCGTGGCAGGGGAAGCGCATCTCGCAGATTGCCGAGAGCGAAATGAAGGAGCCGATCGACATCGTTCTTGAGATCGAACGCAACGGCGGGGCGGGGATCGTCAACTTCGGCATGAGCGAGGAGGACGTGCGAATTTACATGAAACAAGACTGGGTCGCCACCGCCAGCGACGGCAGCACGCACCTTGCCGGGGCCACCGTCCCGCACCCGCGCAGCTATGGCACTTTCCCGAAGAAAGTCGGCTTCTACTCGATCGAGGAAAAACTGATTCCCGTCGAACGCGCGATCCGTTCGTGCTCGGGGTTACCCGCCGACATCCTGAAGCTCAAGGATCGCGGGTACATCAAGCCGGGGCAGTTCGCGGACGTCGTGATATTCGACCCGAAAACCTTCCGCGACACCGCCACCTACGAAAAACCGCACCAGCTCGCGGTGGGCATCCGGTACCTGTTCGTGAACGGCAAAATGGTGATCGACACCGGCAAGCACTTTCCCGAAGTGCTCGCCGGGAAGGCACTGCGCCACGCAAAATGAAGCTTGCTATTAAGGCTTCGCGAGCGGCTTTTTCAAGAACGCGATGAAGCGGGGAATGTCGTTGATTATCCCTTCGTCGTAGACATCGACGATACGAACGGTGCCGTCGGGTAGCGCCTCGAGAATCGCGTAAAGCGGCAGTTGGCTCGTACCGAAGGCAGCGATCTGGAAGCGGCCATTCACCTTGGCCTCCGCGTTGCGGTCGAATGGCGGACTGCGGAAGAACTCGATTGGCACGCCATCGGTGTACAGTTCGACGAGCGTGTAGCGGCGTAGTAGCTCATCGACTTCCGGTAGCGGGAACACGTTCTTTTCGTTGAGCTTGCAGTTCGTACACGTCTCGCCGGTGAAGTCGATGAACAGGTAATGCCCGTTCTTGCCGCTAAGCATTCGGGCCTTGTCGATGGCGGCGGGCAGATCAGCGTTCCACGGCAATTCCTTCGGGCCTTTCGTGGCCTCCGGAAGCAAGAACGAATCGACCCACGCATACACCACGCCGTTCGGACGCTGGTTCTGGCCGTCGTTATTTTTGAAAATAGCTGGTGCGAGATAGACGCCGATGCCCAGGAACCCGAGCGCGAACATCAACCGCGTCACGCCGACAGTCGGCTTCTCTTCATCGTGCGGCAACCGGAAGATATTCAGCAAATATAACCCGCAGGCGATGGCGAGTGCCACCCACGCGGAGAGTACGAAGTCGTAGGTAAACAGCGTCACGGGGGGCCAACGCACCTCGGCGGTTCGCAGGAACTTGAGCGCCGCCGCGACTTCGAGGAAGCCCATCACCACCTTCACAGTGTCGAGCCAGCCCCCCGAGCGAGGCAGTTTTTTGATCAAACTCGGGAACAGCGCGAGCAGGAAAAACGGCGAGGCAAACGCAGCCGAGAATGCGATCCCACCCGCGATGCGTTGCAGCATGTTGAATTGCCCCGATGACGCCATTCCCGCGAAGCCACCGAGGAACGGGGCCACGCACGTGAAGCTGACAATCGAGAACGCAATCGCGCCGAAGATGGTACCGAGCATACCGCCGCCACTGCGTTTTTTCTCCGAGTAACGGAGCAAGAACCCCGGCAAACTGATGTCGTACATGCCGAACAAACTGAGTGCGAAGAAGAGAAATAGCGCCGCCAGGAAGATGTTCATATACGGGTTCACGCTCATCTCCTGGAACACCGTAAGGAGGCCGATCGCAGACATACCGAGTACGACAATAATCGTCAGGCTGTAAACTGTCGCGAGCCGTAATACCTGGCGCGGCGACTGATGGCCTTGCTTCAAAAACAAGCTCACCGTGATCGGGATCATCGGAAACACGCACGGCGTTGCCAGTGAAATCCAACCCCAGACGGCCGCCGTTATCAGGAACGCCCACAGATTGTTCGACGGGAGTTTCGAGTCGCCTTTCGTAAGCTTCGCTTGGACATCTTTTAGTGCGTTCTCGTACTCCGCCGTGGGAATGGGCGTCTTCTGGATCAGGCCACCCATCTTCGGCAACACGGTCGGCGTTTCTGCAACGACCACAGCAAGTGGCGGTGGGGTGTCAGTAAAGAACGAAGCATATTGCGGGGGAACGGCATCTGCGGGTCCGGCCAGGATTTCGATCTCAGCCGACGGGGCGCTGTCGCTGTAAAAACAGTTGTTGTCGTTACACGCCTGAATGCTTGTACCCGTGAGCGTGATCGTTCGCTTGCCCGCCAGTGCCTTCGGCGACACGATCGCTTTGAATTCCCACGTGACGGGTGCGGAATAGTAAAGTTCGGTGCCGCCGAGCGGGCTTGCTTTCTCCTTGGCACCGAAAGGATCTGTGACTGGCTCGACAAAAACCAGATCGCCTGCGGGAGGGAGTTTGATTTTGTTCTTGCTGAGTTGCTTCAGTGGCGGGTTGGCGGGGTAAGTCCAACAACCGGGCTTCGGCGTAACGGTGAGGCGATACGTGACGAGTTGCCCCGGCTTCGCTTTGGCGGGAACGATTTCCGATGAAATGCTGGCGACACCCGCGAACGCGGTGGCCTTCTTCGAAGACTTCGATGGAATCAGTTCCTCGAATTGCGCCGGGACGGGCATCGCAACGACGAAGAACACGAAAGCGATGATCGCGATCCCACGCATAAGGAGATTCCCGAGTAAAAGAAAACCCACGGACTGCCATCGTCCATGGGTCGTAACCGCCAACACTAGATACGCCTGACGCACGCATTTCTTACACATCGCAGCCGGGTGGATTTATTTCGCCCCGATGCAAAACAGCGTTTTGTCGGTGCGGATGAAGATCGCGCCGCCGCTTATGGCCGGGGTGCCGAGCGTTTCTTCGCCGAGGTCGTTCTCGGAGAGTATCTCCGCCTTATCTGCGGCTTTCAACACCGTTGTTAGGCCTTTTTCGTTGAAGACGTAGACTTTGCCATCACCCGCGAGCGGCGAGGCGGAGGCTTTCCCCTTGAAGCGTTCGTCCCAGAGTGGCTTCCCCGTGGTCGCGTCGGCGGCATTGATAACGCCTGCACCCGTTGCGGCATAAACGATGTTCTTGTAAACGAGTGGCGACGACATTCCGCCGTTGAGTTTCGGCGACTTCCAGAGTTCCTTGAACGTGCCGTTCTCGGCTTTCAGTGCCGTAGTGCCACCGCGACCGGGGCTGTAAAGCACGCCTTCCTGAAACGTCGCCGAGGCAATATCGCTCGGGCCGGTGTCCTTTTGCGACCACAACTTCTCGCCCGTTTCGCCGTAGTATGCGGTCACGACACCGCGCCCCGACATGATGACTTCGGTCTTGCCCTCGTGCGTCCGTACGAGTGGTGTCACCCAGTTAATCTGGCGTTCGCGATTGATTTTCCAGAGGTTTTTGCCCGTCTTGCGATCGAGGGCAGCAATGAACGACTCCCCGGCGTTGTCCATCGGTACGATCAATTTGCCATCGGCCAACACCGGCGACGATGCCATACCGACTTGGTTCGTGATGCTCGGATAATCGCCGACGAGTGAACGATACCAGCGGAGCGTGCCATCGGTGTCGTACGCGGCCAAGTCGCCCGTGGCGAACATTGCGTATACGCCAGTATCGTCGGCAACGGGCGTCGGCGCGGCCATGCAAGTCATCGGATGGCAGTTCGTCCCGCCAGTGGCGGCGAGTTGTCGATGCCAAAGTTTCGCGCCGGTTTTCCCGTCGTAGGCGAGCACGTGCAAACGGTTGTCGAGCGCACCCGAACTACAGGTGATGTAAACTTTGCCGCCATGAACGACGGGCGATGACACTCCGCGAGCAGGGAGCGGCATCGACCAGCGAACGCCTTCGGACTTCGACCATTTCACTGGCAGCCCCGCTTCGGAGGAAATCCCGGTACCGTTCTGCCCGCGAAACTGCGACCAGTCCTCCGCGTTTGCGAGTTGACTACCGACGACCAACACGGCCAATGCGATGAAGCGATTCATGCGAACTCCAGTTACTTGTTGGTGGTGGGTGTGACGATTTGCATCGGTATGGGGCCGCCGAGGTGATCGCAGATCCGCAATTGGAAGCCGAACACTTGCGCCCATTGTTCGGACTGATCGTTCTGGCAGATCTTCACGAGGATCTGATTCTTCCCCGCGGCAAGCGTGCCCTTCGCGACGTGTTGATCGAGCTTCGTGCCGTGGTGGTACTCTTCGCGCTCGAAGATCTTTTTGCCGTTGAGGAAAATTTGCAGTGCATTCTGGCTACCCGCACGGAAATCGACGGCGGTTTCCTTTTCGGCATCGACGACCGCGAAGGCGTAAATGACCGCATGTTTGTACTTGCCGACAACTGCGTTCAGATCGACGATGCCGTAGGTCTGTTTCGTTTCGCTCGGCGTCCAGGTGAACTTCGCGCCCGCTTTGCCGGTGAACTCCGCCGCGAGGTCGATCGCTTTTTCCGGTGGGTAAGGCGTACCGAAACCTGCGCCCATCGGGCTATCGAACGGCCCCGCGAGTTGCCACTTCGTGATGAAGCCCATGTGCTTCGTGATGTCCGCTTTGCCTTCGAACTTTTCGACGAGCTTCGCGAGTTGCTCGATCTGATCGGGGTCGCGCGAAGCCGCGAACAGTTTTTCGTACGCCGGTTTCAAAGTGAGTGCCGCGGAAATGGGCTTCAGTTTCTCGATCTCGGCCGCAATCGCATCGCGACGCAGTTCGAGGCTCGGATCGTTGACCATGCTTTCGAGCAAGCCATTCGCAGTGGTTTTATCCTGATCGGCGATCAACTCGAACGCAATCCGCCGCGCTGCGGGTGCGTTCTGCGATTCTTGCACGAATGCGATCAGCGCTTCCGTCGGGAGCTTGCGACCGGCCTTCTTCTCGGCTTGCGCGATGCCATCGATTGCGGATCGCAACCAGTTCGCAGCTGTGGGGCTGGCCCCGTCGAACGCCTTCAGCGTGGGGAACAGCGCGACGCCACCCCCGCCGACGAGTTGCTTCCAGCCCGCTGACGCGGCCTCGTTGCCCGCCCCTTCGCGACCGACGGCCTTGATCGCCTGAATCGCGGCAGGAACATCGACATCGGCACGTGCCGCAAATGGCGAGAGCAGCACGACAGCCACCGCAAGGTAACGCCCGAGCATGGTGAATCTCCTAATAGAGTGAGGCGTAGTTGGAATTAGTTTGGCGAAGTGAGCCGCGAAAGTCGAACATTTTCTTTGTGAGGGAGTTTTTCCCTTTATTGTTTCCGTTGCCAGCACTGACCGGGTGATGATCGCTCAGCCGTCCAACCCAATGGCAAATCGGCGAGTTCACCGATAGAAGAATCCAGTTCGTAGATTTCGCCGAGACCAACAATCATGACGTCCGCCATACAAACTGTGCCACCCGAGAGGAATTGCCACATACCGTCTTCGGCATCATGGGAGACAAACAGAATTGGCTGACCGTCGCGTATCACCTGTGTCATCGACATCGCGGCGACGTTCTTCAGTTCATCGAAGGGCCAGTCGTTCATCGGCGACTTCTCCATGTTCGGTTTTAAATAGCAGAAACAGATACCATTTCTGATGGCGCGACGTATCAATTCTTGTCTTATTCTGGTAGTCGCAGGTCTTCAGCCTGCGCGGGGGCTTTTGCACTCGAAAACTAGTCGTGGCGAGTCTGCGAGACGCGACGCCATCCGGCACGATGACAATGGGTGCGGCCCCCTCCCATGGTATCACCATGGGCTACGTGAGCGATCCTTTCAGGACCGAAGACCCCACGCCGACCCTGAAGGGGTCGCTCTCTCAGCCCATGGTGAAACCATGGGACGGGCAAACACCCTCAGTCGTTGCCGGTGGTAGAAATCTATCCCAGCAGTGGCGTGCGTTTCGCGTCGGTTTCCATCTGCGTGCGTAGCTGTTTGAAGAAGCCAGTCAACTCGGCGGCGGACTTCACTTTGCCGCTGGAACACGACGAAGTGCCACAGCCGCCGCCCGTGCTGCAACTCGAACAGCCACCGCCTTCGGTACCGCAGTCAGGCTTGCCGCAACCGCTCGGTTCGGGTTCTTCCGTGGGACTTTGCAACTGCGAAAGATCGTGAACGAGCAACGTGCGATCGAGTCGGGCCGACAATCGTTCGAGGATTCGCGAGACATCCGCATCGCCCCACGGCAGCGCATGAAGCAGAAACGTGCGGCCATCGAGAAGTGGTTCGGCATCGACAAATTGCACGGGCTGATCGTCTACCGCATCGTTTACGGCACTTAGGATCTCTTGCGATTCTTGAAGAAGTAACGACCACTTCGATTCGTCGTCATCGGAAATGGGGCGGAGTAAATCGCCATCAGTCGCCGAGCCGAACGGACGTTTCGGTTCGCACAGAATTGTTCCAAATTCAATTCCACGCGGGCTGTTGATGACGACGCGATCCGCACGAACGAAACGCCCCGCGGTGGGGGCGCGAAAATTACCGATGTGTGCGGAGAGGCCGTACTGGACGAGGTACGTCGGGGCGGTCATGATCAATTCTCGAAGCCGAAGTATTCCCGCATGTGTTTGTCGTATTCGGCTTGGCCGGACTCGGAACTGAGGTCGAGGCGAAGCTCGTTGATGACCTTGATACTGAAATCCTTGAACCAGCCCTGCCAGCAATCGGCACAGATTTTTTGCTGAATCCGCAGGCCGATTTCATCTTTGAGCGGTGGCAGTGCGAGTGGTTGAGCACGCCGACCTGCGGCACAACCGGGGCGCTCGCACGTGAAGCCACTATCGGGGCCTTCGTCGACGGTGGCGGTCGGTTCGGCCGCTTTCGGGATTGGCGCATCGAGCGCGGTCAACATCTTCGCCATCGCGTCGCGCGGCATCTTGTCGCCGCGCTCGTCGGCGATTTTGTAGCCGTTCGTCAACGTTTCAATCGCTTTCGCGTTGTCGTTTTGCTTGATGTAACACTCGCCGAGCAGTTGATACACCTTCGAGAACTGCGGGCTGAGTTCGAGCGTTTTCGCGAACGAAGCCGCCGCTTCGGGGAGTTGCCCATCGTCCATGAGCAACTGGCCGAGGCGGAAGTGGCCGAGTTCGTTTTCGGGGTCGTCGGTC
>JAYWCL010000007.1:0-3633 GCA_043780595.1 Limnoglobus sp. | reverse complement strand
CTATCGCACGCTGAAACAGCGTGGCGTCGACGTATTGGCCGCGACCGAAGCCGCACTGCGAACCTACATCACCACCGGCCAACTCCCGCCCCTACCGCCAGCCACAACTTCCGCAGGCTGAAGGGTTACGCAACAAATTCCGTTTGAATTTGCGATGAGGTTCCGGATGTGATAGCGGGTCCGGTGCTATATTGTGCGTCTCGATTATCACGAACTCATTTCACTCCGTTAACGTCGCCGAGGTTCTCATGGCTTCTATAGCGATAACCTGTGAACCAGCGACTGCAACAGAACTTCCCGAAGTGCGTCAATCCGCACGCGAAGCCGTGCTCCCCCGTCGAACCCGTCGAGCAACAGGACGTAGAAAACTTCCTCGAACCTCGTCTTCGTCTGGGATGAGGATTGGTTTGTCGTTTCTGAAGCCATCCGAAAGAACTGGCTATTTTTAATGCCGATCATTGAACCGCATGTTACTTGGTTTGGTTCCCAGTACGAAAGCGTATCGCCACTTCTTCGACGTGAAAATACCCGTAAACTAACCGAATGCCCGCTGCCACACCCGCCACACCCGACGATTCCACGCCGACGCGGGTGCGTTGGAGTTCGCTGTTTCAGAATGCCACGCAGCCGTTGTTCGTGCTGAATCGGCACCGGCGCATTCGCTTTGTGAATCCGGCCTGGGAGCAGTTGACGGGTCGGTTGCGGGCGGAGGTTTGGGGGCGGGCGTGTGCGACGTCTGGCCCGACGGAGCCGTTGTTTCGCACGTTGGCCCCGACCCCCGAAGCCGTGGCGGGGCAGGTTTCGAAGGTGCGCCGACCGGTGCCTACGCACAAAAACGGCCCGCCGTGGTGGGACATTACCTTCGTTCCGTTGCAAGGCACCAACGGCACGAATGGCTACTTGGCCACGATACAGGTCGTCGCCACCGAAGCGGGGCAACCGTCGCGGAAGGTGCCTGCGAGCACGGCGCAGATCCGCGAGAAACATGCTGCCCGATTCGCGTTCGATCGCTTCCCCGGTACGACTCCTGCCACCGAGCGATTCCACTCGCAGATTCGCCATGCCGCGAGTTGCACGGCTCCCGTTTGGATCGTCGGCGAGCCGGGAACGGGCAAAGAAACCGTCGCCCGCACGATCCACTATCAGAGTGCGCACCGCGAACGCGCGTTCGTTGCCGTCGATTGCGGCGGCGTGCAACCGTACCTGTTCGATGCCGTCCTCTTCGGCCTCGGTGGCCTGTTCCCGTCGAAAACGATCGGCACGATCTACCTGAAAAACCCTGGGCTTCTGCCTCGCGATTTGCAACAAAAGATCGCCGACGCCGTCCGCGATCCGCACGCCGTGCGCATCGTCTGTAGTTCGGCAAAGTCCGCAGCCGACGATGTGCGAAGCGGCACGGTGTTGCCGATCTTTCAAACGCAACTCGCAACGCTCGAACTGCAAATGATTCCGTTACGCGACCGGCTCGACGATCTGCCGCGCCTCCTCGGCGAGGTGAAAATCGCTCCGGAAACCTGGCCGGTGCTGCAAAGTTACGGTTGGCCGGGGAATATTCGCGAACTCGAAAGTATCGTCGGCATCGCGGTCGAACGAGCGGGTGACAGTGCGGTGACACCCGCAGATTTACCGCGATTTTTGCGCGAAAAGGCGATGATCGCAGCGAACCCGATGCCACCCGCACCGACGACGAAAACGCTCGACGAAGTCCTCGAAGCCGTGGAAAAACGGATGATCGAAGCCGCGATGCGGAAAGCGAACGGGAACCAAACCGAAGCCGCCGCATCGCTCGGGATCTTCCGCACGCGGCTCGGTCGACGGCTCGACGCATTGAAAATCTCGACCGTACCGGTTCCGTAAATCTTGTGGGAAGTGCCATCATGCCACGCTCGAAAGCGACGGTCCTCGCGTTTGCGGCACTGGGTGCTTTCGCGGTGCTGTCGTGCGGCTACTTCGGTTATGCGTTGTACCGCTATTATGGAAAATCGAACGCGGTCGAAGTGAGCGTTGTGGCACCCGAACCCGTCGCCACGAAACCGGAACCCGCAGCACCCTCTCCGATATTTGTACCCGAACCCGAGCCGGAACCCGACGTGCCGCCGATGGCACCGCTGCCCGCGAAGAACGCGAATGTCAGCGGGCTGTCAGTACCGACCGCGATCAAGAACCTCGTCCTTTATCTTCCCTTCGACACCCCCGGAAATATCGTCGATGCGGTGTCCGGTAAGACCGTCGGCAAGAAGGAAAAGCCCGGCAGCATCACCTGGATCGACGGCCCGCGCGGCAAAGCGGTACGGCTGACGGCGACCGAATCGCGAAGCACCGTGCCCGCGTTCGTTCTCGATCTGAGCGATCGACTCGACGCCTTCGCCACGAATCCACGGCTCGGGTTCACCGTGGCGTTTTGGACGAATCCATCCGACCGCGGCGGCTTGGCGTTCAGCCTGAATTCGGAGACGATCACTTCCGCGCCGCGACTGTCGCTGCTCGCGACGAAAGCCAGTTTCCGCATGACCTACGTGCAAGATGTCGGCAAATCGACGGAGCCGTTTAGCTGGGGGAAAACGGCATCCGACGAGCCACAGTTTCGCCATTTCGCGATGACGCGCGCCGTCACGGGTCGCGTGGTGTTATATCTCGATGGCGAAGAAATCGCGCCGCCACCGGGGACGAAGACGGCGGTCAATACCTCACTCGCGGCAAAGTTCAAGCACGTCGGCCTCGGGCGGCTGTCCACCAGTGGCTACTCGATCGACATCGACGAGTTCTGCTTGTTTCAACGGGAATTGACCGCGAAAGAAATTCGCACACTCGCAGGGAAATAGCCGCAAGCGGATCCTTAGCGGCATCGCCGCACTTCGCGCATGTCGCCGCCGACGGTTTTCAGAACGCATCGATCCAATACAATCTGCCGTGTTGCCACCCACGAGATGCCATCATGCCGATCACGATACAGTGTCCGAACGCTGCTTGCCATGCCACGGCAAATGTGGCCGATGCGGTCACGGGCCGTGGCGTGAAGTGCAAAAAGTGTGGCACGCCGTTCAAGGCTGTGGCGACGCTCGATGGCCTGCCGTCGGAGACGAAGCCGAGTTCACCCTCGTCGTCGGTGCCGTTCGCGATGTTGCCCACCGAGTTCGGTCGCTACCGCGTGTTGTCGTTGCTCGGGCAGGGCGGCATGGGTGCGGTGTATCTCGCGGAAGACACGCAACTCGGGCGAAAAGTGGCTTTGAAACTGCCGAGCTTCGATGTTTCAGAAACCAAACGGCTCGAGCGATTCGTCCGCGAAGCGAAGGCATCTGCGGGGTTGCAGCATCCGAATATCTGCGCGGTTTTCGATGCAGGAGTCATTGCGGGGCGGCCGTTCATCAGCATGGCGTACATCAACGGCAAGACTCTCGACGACGAGATCGATCCCGACCAACCGATGAATGCGAAACGGGCGGTTGTGATCGTGCAGAAGATTGCATTAGCACTGCAAGAGGCACACGAAAACGGCATCGTCCATCGCGACTTGAAACCGGCCAACGTGATGATGTCCGCGAAGGGCGAGCCGGTCGTCATGGACTTCGGTTTGGCGAAAAATCTCGGCGAATTCGACGAACGCGAATCGAAATTGACGCAGCCAGGCGCGGT
>JAYWCL010000006.1:0-5355 GCA_043780595.1 Limnoglobus sp. | reverse complement strand
CCCGCAGTTTGGAGTCGGTGCCGATACGGGTGCGGGCAGTGCGACGCTGTTCAACGCGGATAAATCGGTGCGGTTCGCCGTCGCTCCCTTCGGCAATTTCACAGGTGGCGTTCGCACCGCGAGCGCAGATTTTAACAGCGATGGCGTCGCCGACTTGATCGTCGGCACGGGGCCGGGGCGTGCGACTCGTGTTGTGATTCTGGACGGCAAATCGCAGGCCGTGCTGTTCGATGTCGCGCCGTTTGAAGCCTCATTCATCGGTGGCGTGTACGTTTCGGCGGGCGATGTCACGGGCGATGGTATTCCCGATCTCGCAATCACGCCGGATGAAGGTGGTGGGCCGCGCGTCGATATTTATAGCGGGGCGGCAGGGTTCCCGAAGGTCGCCGGATTCTTCGGCATCGACGACGTCAACTTCCGTGGCGGGGCGCGTTCGGCCATCGCCGACATGACTGGCGATGGCGTGGCCGATCTCATCGTCGTTGCGGGCTTCGGTGGCGGGCCGCGAGTGGCCGCGTTCGATGGTAAGTCACTTGCGACGACGCCGGTGAAGATTTTCGGCGACTTCTTCGCCTTCGAGCAAGCCTTACGCAACGGTATCTTCGTCACGGCCGGCGACATCAACGGCGATGGCTTCGCCGACCTGATCGCAGGCGGCGGCCCCGGTGGCGGCCCGCGCGTGCTGGCGTTCGACGGAAAGAGCTTGCTGAACAACGAGTACGTGAACCTCGCAAACTTCTTCGGCGGCGACGTCAACAGTCGCGGTGGCATTCGCGTCGCCGTGAAGAACCTCGACGGCGACACGAAAGCCGACCTCGTGGTCGGTTCCGGAGCAGGGGCCGGTAGCCGCGTGACGGGTTATCTCGGCAAGAACATCGCCGCGAGTGGCACGCCCGCAGCACAGTTCGATTTCGATGCACTCGATGGCTTCACGGGCGGCGTGTTCGTGGGATAGCAGTAGTGGTTAGTTGGAAGTGGTTAGTTGGAAGTAGTAAGTTGCGAATGGGTAACGCGCACGCGCTCCGCTTTGAAGACTGCGCGTTGCGGCGAATTCCGGAATCGTATGTCCACGTGCGGCGTTGTTGTCGTATCATTTTCCACGTCGCCGTTTCTTCCACTCAAGGTTTCCGTTATGTCTACTGCAACTGCCGACATCGGTCTGATTGGCCTCGCCGTCATGGGCGAAAATCTCGTCCTCAATATGGAGTCGCGCGGGTATACCTGCGCGGTCTTCAACCGCACGACGGACAAGGTCGATGCGTTCGTCAACGGTCGGGGCAAGGGCAAGAATTTCGTCGGGGCACACACGCTCAAAGACTTTGCTGCCAGCCTGAAACGGCCGCGCAAGGTCATGATGATGGTGAAGGCCGGGAAGGCCGTCGACGACACGATGGCCTCGGTTCTGCCGTTCCTCGAAGCAGGCGATATTCTCATCGACGGCGGCAACACGCACTTCCCCGACACCTCGCGCCGCGTGGCCGAGTGCAAGGCGAAGGGCATTCACTTCGTCGGCAGTGGCGTGTCCGGTGGCGAAGAAGGCGCACTGATCGGCCCGAGCATTATGCCCGGTGGCGATGTTGCCGCGTGGCCCGCTGTGAAGCCGATCTTCCAGGCGATTGCCGCGAAGGTCGATGGCGGCGTACCGTGCTGCGACTGGGTCGGGCCAGAGGGCGCGGGGCACTTCGTGAAGATGGTTCACAACGGCATCGAGTACGGCGACATTCAACTGATCTGCGAAGCGTACGACTTGCTCAAGAACACGCTCGGCCTCGGCGCGAGCGAACTCAAAGACGTCTTCGCCAAGTGGAACACCGGCCCGCTCGATAGTTACCTCGTCGAAATTACCCGCGATATTTTCGGCTACATCGACCCCGAAACTAACAAGCCGATGGTCGATCTGATCCTCGACACCGCGGGCCAAAAGGGCACCGGTAAGTGGACCGTCGATGCCGCCACCGAAACGGGCACGGCACTGACGCTGATCTCCGAAGCGGTGTTCAGCCGATGCCTGTCCGCCCAAAAAGACGAGCGAGTGGCCGCGAGCAAGATTCTGCCCGCACCGAGTGTGCCCGCGTTCACCGGCGACAAAACGCAGTTCATCGCCGACGTCGAAATGGCACTCTACGGCAGCAAAATCATCAGTTACGCGCAAGGTTACGCACTGATGGCCGCGTTCGCCAAGGCCCAGAAATGGGAACTCAACATGGGTGGCATCGCGCTCATGTGGCGCGGCGGTTGCATCATCCGCAGCAAGTTCCTCGGGAACATCAAGGAAGCATTCGACAAGAACGCGAACCTCGTGAACCTGCTCGTCGATCCGTTCTTCGCGGGTGAAATCTCCAAGGCCGCGCCCGGCTGGCGTCGCGCGATTTCGACCGCCGTGCTGTCCGGCACGCCGATGCCCGCGATGGGGTCCGCGCTCTCGTACTTCGACGGATACCGCACCGCACGCCTGCCCGCGAACCTGCTGCAAGCCCAACGCGACTACTTCGGTGCGCACACCTACGAGCGTATCGACAAAGCTCGCGGCGAGTTCTTCCACACCAACTGGACCGGCCGCGGCGGCAACACGACGAGCAAGGCTTACAACGTGTAAATCCTCGCAGAGTCTTGCAGGAACGCCGCCCATGCTTGCGAAACTCCGATCGTTTGCCATCCTCGGCATCGACGCTCTCCCCGTCGATGTCGAGGTCGATTCGGCCACGGGTAACGCCAAAGTCATCCTCGTTGGCTTGCCCGAAATGGCCGTTCGCGAAAGCGTTCACCGCGTCGAACGCGCGCTCGCCAACCTCGGCTACGCGCGCCCGACGGGTCGCGTGATCATTTCGCTCGCACCTGCCGACCTTCGCAAAGAGGGCGGCGCGTTCGATCTGCCAATCGCGCTCGGCATCCTCGTTGCCACCCGGCAACTCAACCCGTCGCAAGTCGAACAGTTCGGCACCGTCGGCGAATTGGCGCTCGATGGCACCGTACGGCCGATCAAAGGCGCACTCTCGATATCGATCGCCGCCCGCGATCTCGGCATCAAGAAACTGCTCGTCCCTCGCGAAAACGCCCGCGAAGCCGCCGTCGTTTCAGAAATCGAAGTCTACGCGATCTCGTCGCTCGCCGAAGCCGTGGGCATTATCGCCGGTGCGATCGACGTCGATCCGGTGTCGCCGGGTTTGGCCGAACTCGAAGAACGATTGAACCAATATCCCGTCGATTTCTCCGATGTGCGTGGCCAAGAATCGGCGAAGCGTGCGGTGATTATCGCGGCCGCCGGTGGGCACAACGTGCTGATGCTCGGCAGCCCCGGTAGCGGCAAGACGATGATCGCGCGGCGTTTGCCGACGATCCTTCCGCCACTGACGCCGAACGAAAGCCTCGAAACGACGCGCATCTACTCCGCGATGGGCCGAATGCCCGCCGGGGAATCGCTGCTGACGACGCGGCCGTTCCGCAGCCCGCACCACACGATTTCCGATGCCGGGATGGTCGGCGGCGGCACGATCCCGCAGCCGGGCGAAATCTCGATGTCGCACCACGGCGTGCTGTTTCTCGACGAACTCCCCGAGTTCAACCGCCGCTGCCTCGAAGTGCTGCGCCAGCCTTTGGAGGAAGGCCGCGTCACGATCAGCCGCGCCGTCCACTCGGCGACATTCCCCGCCGATTTCATCCTCGTGGCCGCGATGAACCCGTGCCCGTGCGGCTACCTCGGCGATGCCAAACACAAGTGTAAATGCTCGCCGATGGGCGTCGAAAAGTACCTCTCCCGCCTCAGCGGCCCGCTACTCGACCGCATCGATATGCACATCGAAGTCCCGAGTGTGCCGTACGAGGAATTATCGAAGTTGACCGACGGTACGAGTAGCGCCACGATGCGTGAAAGCGTGTTCAGCGCACGGGCGATTCAGGCCGCCCGTTTCGGCAACAAACCGAGTGGTTTGAACAGCCGCATGTCGCCGAAAGAGTTACGCAAGTATTCCGTCGTCGATGCCGAAGGGCGCAAGTTGTTGCAATCGGCAATGGACGATCTCGGACTCTCAGCCCGTGCCCATGACCGCATTCTGCGAGTGGCGAGAACAATCGCAGACCTGTCCGCCACCGAGCACATCGACGATGGCCACGTCGCCGAAGCGATCGGCTACCGCACCCTCGACCGCAAGTTGTGGAACAAGTGATAGAAGCCGCAATGATTTCTCGGTCGATACCGGACGTGCGAACGACGTTCGTCGAGTTCGCGTAGCGTTGAAACGGCGCGACGTGATCCGTTACCCAAGCACCAGTACATGCTGATCGAGGAGATCACCGTATGGCTAAAAAAGCAGCCGAGAAAGCCGAAACCACCGAACCGACGGTGGCCAAAGCCGAGAAGCCAACGACCGCGAGTGTTGGCACGCGAGAATCGCCGTGGTTTCTTCAAACACCTCCGGGCACGTCGGAGTTCACGGCGTACCGCGACGAAACCGCCGAACCGCCGGTACTGGTCGTTCGAGTAGGCAAGACCGAGTTACGTTACCAGTTGCGCTGCCTAGAGCCTGTTATGCACTTAACGTGAGTGGTGGCGGTAGAATAGGCTATGAACACTGAACGCCAACCGTATCCCAGTGATATTACCGACGACGAGTGGGCCTTCGCCGCCCCTTACCTGACCCTAATGCGAGAGGACGCGCCGCAGCGAGAACACGACCTCCGCCACGTCCTCAATGCCCTGCGTTGGCTGGTCAAGACCGGCAGCCAGTGGCGGATGATGCCCCACGATTTCCCACCGTGGCCGGCGGTTTACCAGCAGGCCCGACGGTGGATTGCGGCCGGTTGCTTCGAGGCGATGACCCACGACCTCCGGGAGATCGTGCGGATTTCTGCCGGTCGGGATGGCTCTCCGACGGCAGTGATTTTCGACGCTCGGACGATCCAGTCGACTCCCGAAAGCGGCGGTCGGGGCGGCTACGACGGCGGCAAGCGGAAGAAGGGTTCGAAGGTGCATGCGGCGGTGGATACGCTGGGAAATCTGCTGACCGTGAAGGGCACGGCGGCCAACGAGCAGGAGCGAGCCGAGGTGGCCGACTTGTCGGCAGCCGTGCAGAATGCCACCGGCCAGACGGTCACGCTGGCTTACGTGGATCAGGGCTACACCGGGGTGCAGCCCGTCGCCGATGCCGCGGCGCACGGGATCCGTTTGGAAGTGGTCAAACACACCGAAGCGAAGCGGGGCTTCGTGCTGCTGCCGCGACGGTGGGTGGTCGAACGATCGTTCGGCTGGCTGGAGGTGGAGCGTAATGACGCCGTCCTCGGTGGTCGTTCGCAAGCAATCGTACTGGCGAAACCCGAACGCGCGATACAGTATATTCGAGAACATGCCGTGCTCCTGAA
>JAYWCL010000005.1:0-11629 GCA_043780595.1 Limnoglobus sp. | reverse complement strand
GTCACGGCATACGAGTCCGGTCGCATGCGCGTCCAGGATGGGCGCGAGTTGAACGCCGAGACCCTCATCTGGACGGCTGGCGTGCGTCCTTCGCCTTTGATCCAGGCGATTGACGTTCCGCGCGCGGAGGGAGGCGACCACCGGCTCCCCGTGAACGAGTATCTTCAGGTGCGGGGCCACGAGACGTTGTGGGCCATCGGCGATTGCGCCCTGATTGCTGACCCGGACGGTGGATTTCAGCCGCCCACGGCACAGCATGCGGTTCGTCAGGGGCGGCACGTGGCCCGCAACCTGGTGGCATCGCTCATGGGCCGAAAGCTGGAGCCGTATCGTTACCGTGGTCTCGGCATGCTCGCCAATCTGGGACGCCACCGGGGGGTGGGACGCGTCATGGGCGTGAGGCTCACGGGGTTTATGGCCTGGTTCGCGTGGCGGACGTACTACCTGTTAGCCGTCCCACAGCGGGAGCAGCGATTGCGCGTGGCCTTGGACTGGTTCCTGGATCTTCTGTTTCCCCCGAACATCGTCGATCTGAAGTTGGAACCTCTCCAGACTGGCCGGGAGGCGCTGAGCGCCGGCTCGGCGCGAACCGAAGTCCCTGAAGACAAGTAGGCCCATCAATTGACAAATGTGAAACAAATGTTTCAGGAACCGTTTTCGCGAGGGATGTACCATGGCCGAAGAAGCGAAGAAGTCGAAGCAGGAAATCGTCAAGGAGGCCAGCCACTTCCTTCGCGGTACCATCGCTGAGGAACTTGCTCGGGA
This sequence comes from Limnoglobus sp., assembly GCA_043780595.1. Taxonomy (GTDB): domain Bacteria; phylum Planctomycetota; class Planctomycetia; order Gemmatales; family Gemmataceae; genus Limnoglobus. Next base: position 10,864 of record JAYWCL010000005.1, on the reverse strand, counting down.
CACGCCGAAGTTCAGCTCCGACGACGTAGGGCTTCTGAAGTTCCACGGCACCTATCAGCAGGACGACCGCGATGCCCGCAAACATCGCAAACCCGGTGACGACAAGCCCTACAGCTTCATGGTTCGCATCAAGGCACCGGGCGGGAAACTCACGGCCGACCAGTTTCTGACCGAATTGAGCCTGGGCGAACGCCTGGGCAACGGCACCCTGCGCATCACCACCCGTCAGGGATTTCAATTGCACGGCGTCGTCAAGGGAAATTTACGGGAAACCATCTATGAAATCAACAAATCGCTTCTGACCACGCTGGCGGCATGCGGCGATGTCGAGCGGAACGTCATGTGCTGCCCGGCACCCCATCACAACGACGGCGTTCATGATCGCCTGCAAGCAACGGCCGACGCCATCGCCATACACTTGGCACCCCAGACCCGCGCGTATTTTGAAATCTGGGTCGATGGGGAAAAAGTGGTCGAGCAATCCGCCGGGCCTGACATCGAGCCTATTTACGGCGAGGCCTACTTGCCGCGCAAGTTCAAGACCGGTATCGCCCTGCCCGAGGACAACTGCATCGACGTGTACACCCAGGACGTCGGCCTGCTGGGAGTGGTCGAAGGGGGCCAACTGGTCGGGTACAACGTGCTGGTCGGCGGCGGCCTGGGCACTACCCCCAGCGACCAGGATACATTTCCACGCCTGGGCGACCGCATGGCGTTCGTCCCCTATGACGACGTGATCCAGGTGGTAACTGCAATCGTCATGGTGCAGCGCGACTTCGGCGACCGTACGGACCGCAAGCGGGCCCGCATGAAGTACCTGGTTCACGACTGGGGCCTGCCCAGGTTCAAGGCGAAGGTCGAGGAGTACCTGGGCGGCCGCACCCTGGCTGACCTGCGGCCTGTTGAGGTCCACGCCTACGACGACCACCTGGGTTGGCACCCCCAGGGGGATGGAAAGTTCTATTTCGGCATCAACGTCGAAAACGGCCGCATCAAGGACGCGGACAGCCTGCGGCTGAAGACCGGCCTGCGTCGCCTTTTCGAACGCTTCCGCATGCCTGCCCGGCTGACTCCGCAGCAAAGTATTCTGCTCTGCGACCTCGAAATGGAATGGAAGGAAGAAATACTTGCCCTCCTGTGCGAGCATGGCATCAAGACGCACAAGGAGATTTCCAGCGTGCGACGGTTTGCAATGGCCTGTCCGGCGCTCCCCACTTGCGGGTTGGCCATTACCGAATCGGAGCGGGTCATGCCCTCGGTGGTGGACGAACTGGAGGTCGAGCTGGCCAAGTTGAGGCTAGACGCCGAACAGTTCACCGTCCGCATGACCGGCTGCCCGAACGCCTGCTCACGACCTTACACTGCCGACATCGGCCTGGTGGGAAAGGCCGTCGGCAAATACACGATCTTCGTCGGGGGCCGATTGTTGGGCAATCGCCTCAACGTCATCTACAAGGACATGGTCCCGCTCCGCGAGATCGTCAAGGAATTGGTGCCTCTGCTGGTCTACTTCAAGGCCGACCGCGATCCGGGTGAATCCTTGGGCGACTTCTGCCACCGCAAGGGGGTCGAAGAGTTGCTGCGCTTCGATGCCGAGTACAAGTCGCCGGTCAGAACCGCTAGGGCCTACACATGAGGAGGAACGAGTTATGCCACGCGATCGGCAAAAGATTGGCCAATGTACACGCTGCAAGCCAGGAGCCGTGAACTGTTCGCACAACCTTTTCAGGGATGGGACACTGGAGATTCACTCCTGGGAACACTGTTGCTCTGATTGCGGTCATCGCGAGACGGCTGCATTTCGATCCGACGAAGAAAAACCGGAGCTGACTGGCAACCCAACCGTTTGCCCGTTCTGTGGTCGGCAAGCGCCTGGATGAAACCGATATTCCATCCCACGAGCGGAGTGGCCCAGTGCAGTTGTGTCCAGCGACGGCGTTACCGGCAGCATGCGATACTGCCGATCTCGCAAACCACTGTCCGCTATGTTTGGTCGAACTACGTGGGATCGAGATGGAGTGGATTCACAGCCATTACCAGCGTCATCGTTGCCGCTGGCAAGACTCATTTTGCATGTAAAACAGGAGAAACAGAACCATGCCGAACACTCAGGGAACCCATCCGCACTTCGACGATCGTGGTGCGGTCAAATGGTACACATCTTTCGCCGAAGGGCTTGCTGCCGCGAAGGCCGCGCAGACGAAAGTGTTCATCGAGTATGGCCGCGCGACTTGAAGCGCGTGTCTCGCCCTGGTCGAGGGCGCTATTCCCGATGAGGCCGTCAAGGCCCGACTCAATGAGTCTTTTGTGGCGGTGGCCATTGACTGCGACCAGCCTGACCCCGAGGTGAAAAAGCTCGGGGCCTTGCACATGTCCTGGGCGCGTTCGCTGCCGTTCGTTCTCTACACCGACGCGGACGGAAAGTTTCTGCACGGCACTGCGGGGAGTCGCTCTGTGCCGGAGCTGCTGGAGGATCTGGAGCGGATCGCAGCCATGAAGTAGAGGCGTTCGGCTCTGTTTCAGATTTCACATAGGACAAAGAACTTTTCACCCCTCTTTCTCAAAAAGAAGGTCAACGTGAGCGACGAGATCAACCCGTATGTCGTCTATCGGATTGTCGGCGATCAGATGGAGTGCGCTCTCTGGCAATTCAAAGACGGGCAAAAGGCTCTTGCGCTGTTCCTGTCCGGGGATGCTGCCACATCGTACCGCGCTACCGCGAATCTTGGAGACGACTGGAAGATTTTCTGCCCCACCAAGGAGGCTTTACTGGAATTGTTCAAAAGTTGCCCCCCGGCTGAAATAGGTTATGCAGTCTTGGACCCCGATCTGGAGAAAGCGAAACGGATCTTCAGCATCCGCGAGATCCTGGCCGCGGTTGGAGGCTAAGAGAGTCCAAGAAGTTTGCCCTGTTTGAGGCTCGGCACGGGATCCTGCCCAGTAGTGAGGTTGGTCCCCGTTGGAGGATTCACGGTGAATCTCGACTCGACGATTGAGCGGACGCTGGCCTATCACCAGCGGACCAAGCACCACCTGCACCAGTACGCGCGATCACCCGGCTACCTCGACTGGGCGACGCAGCCGGATCCCTTCCGCACTTACGCCGGGGCACCGCGGATCGAGTTTGACCTCCGCGCCGATCGAGTCACCTCCTCCTACGGCGATCTTTTTCGCCCCGGGGTTATTCCGCCACAGCCAATCCGTATCGAAACAATCGGTATCCTCTTCGAGCTGTCACTCGGCCTTTCCGCCTGGAAGCAGTACCAGGGGTCGCGCTGGGCGCTGCGGTGCAATCCGTCGAGCGGCAACCTGCATCCGACGGAGGGCTACCTGATCGTTCTGGAACTGCCAGGTCTGGCTGGAGGCGTTTACCACTACGTCAGCCGCGACCATAGCCTCGAACGCCGTTGTTTGCTGAATCGCGTGGCGCATGCTGATCTGACCGAATCCCTCTCCGCCAATCGTTTCTTGGTCGGCTTATCTTCGATTCACTGGCGGGAGGCCTGGAAGTACGGCGAACGCGCCTTTCGGTATTGCCAGCACGATGTGGGGCACGCCATCGCCTCGATCCGCTTCGCGGCGGCGGCGCTTGGCTGGTCCGCCCGGCTCCTCGACGCACCCGGTGACGCCGAGGTGACATCCCTACTCGGACTCGACCGCGATGCCGACTTTGCCGACGGAGCCGCCGCGGACCACGAGCATCCCGACGTACTTCTGTTGGTGAGCAACGCACCGACATCATGTTTCCCTGGGATCCTCCCTCTGCGTTCGGACTCTTACGGAGCCTGGCAAGGTAGGGCCAATCCCCTGAGTCCGCAGCATGTCGATTGGCCGATCATCGACGAGGTGGCCAAGGCGACCTGGAAGCCGGAAACGGAGCCGATGGGGACTATTTACCCCGCTGCGGTGCCGCCATTGATACCGTCGAGCCAAGTGGCGGCGGCTACACTGATCCGCCAGCGCCGCAGCTGCCTCGCTCTGGACGGGAAAACTTCGATCTCCGCTGAGACCTTCTACCGGATGCTAGACAGTCTGCTGCCGCGTCCCGGAGTACCGCCCTGGGATACGCTGCCGTGGGAACCGTTACTCCATCTCGGCATTTTCGTCCACCGGGTTCGCGGGCTGACGCCGGGTTTGTATCTGCTCGAACGGGATGCGGCAGTCCATGAACGAATCCGGCCCGCACTTCGGGATGTGTTCCTGTGGAAACGGCCTCCAAACTGCCCCGAGCACCTACGGCTCTGGTGCTTGACCGAGTCGGCCCTCCGAGATGTTTCCCGGCAGGTGAGCTGCCACCAAGAGATCGCCGCCGACGGCGCTTTCAGTCTCGGCATGCTCGCTGAGTTCGGCGACACGATCCGTCACCGGGGCCCGTGGTGGTATCGGCGACTTTTCTGGGAATCCGGGGTGCTTGGTCAGATGCTTTACCTGGAAGCGGAAGCCGCCGGCATCCGTTCTACCGGTATCGGCTGCTACTTCGACGATGTCTTTCACGACCTCCTCGGCATTCGCACCGATGCTTTTCAGAGCCTCTATCACTTTACCGTCGGGAGCCCCGTCGATGATCCCCGGCTGACCACCTTGGCCCCGTATTTTCATCTGGAGCAGAAAAAGCCTGGTCCACAGGAGCCGTCAAACCTGGCGCCTTGCCAGAGAGGAGGTAGCGGTGAGCTGGAGCCTTAAGAAAAGGAGAAAAAAGGCTCGACAGTCCAAAGCCCCCGGGACTGCCCACTAAAACGAACAGGGCATTTCTGGCGAATAGTCACTTTCGTTCTGTCTGATCGTAAAGTAATCGCACTCGATTTAAAGCGTTTTGAAAGTCGTATACTCAATCTCGATTCCCGAGGTATTGACGGAAACCTGGGAGGTTGTCGTTACTCCCTCAACTCGGAATATGCCGAGCGATATAGCGGATCGTGCGATCCGGACCGGGTTTCGATCGGGTATCGCTCGCGTCGTCTCTTTCGTTCGGTCGAAGAACAATTCGTTTCGTACTTTCACCACGGATGACCACCATGAGAATCGCTCGCATCGCCCTTTTCGGCATCATCGCGCTCGCTACTTTTCACGTCACAACCGGTAAAGCCGCCGCACAGTTCATCGGGCCATACAGCGGGTACGGCTATGGTGGCTTCGGCCCGCGATACGGTGGCTTCTACGGTTATCCGGGCGCGTTCGGTTTTCCCGGCGCGTTCGGCAGTTTCTGGACGAACGGGCAATCGCTGTACGGCCCGCCGGTTGCGACGGATGCCCCCATTCCTGGCTCGTTCGGCGGCAGCGACGCACGCTACAACTACAGCAGTCCGGGTAATTACTCACCATTTTTCTGGAACGGCAGTCGCGGGGTCGCCGGTGCCTCGCGCGACTTCGCCCCCGCCGTGGCCCCCGCCGACTACAACGGACCCCGCTTCGCTACGCGGGACGTGAAACGCCGATACGCACAGGATAAAGCGAACCCGCAAGGAGCCATCGACCGCGCCTACCGCGACGCGGGACGCTACTACCCGCGTTGAATTGCGTAGCCGATTTGCCCCGTCGGTGGATGTTACCTAAGACATTGCAAGTTACCCTACACCCTTGTGGAGCTTGCACGATGAAGACCGGGATGAACCTTCTCCTCTGGACGGGCCACGTGACGGCGGAACACTTTCCTCTAATTGGAAAGATCAAAGCCGCAGGGTTCGATGGCGTCGAAATCCCGATCTTCGAGGGCGACCCGAGCCACTACAAAACGATCAAAGCCGAACTCGACAAGCAGGGCCTGAAAAGCACGTCGGTGACCGTGATGAACGCCGATTCCAACCCGATCAGCCCCGATGCGACGATACGCAAAGCGGCGAGCGAACGGCTGAAATGGGCGATCGATTGCAACCATGCGCTCGGTGCGGAAACGATGGTCGGCCCGTTCCACTCGGCACTCGGCGTGTTCAGCGGCGACCCGCCGACCGGCGATGAAAAGAAGCGTGCCGTCGATGTGCTTCGCCCCGCTGCGGAGCTTGCGAAGCAGGCGAATTTGATGCTCGGCATCGAATACCTCAATCGCTTCGAGTGTTACTTTCTCACGACGGCTGCCGATGCGGTGTCGCTCGTGAAGGAAGTGAATCACCCGAACTTCGGCACGATGTACGACACCTTCCACGCGAACATCGAGGAAGTCCGCCCGAGTACCGCCATCCGCACGATTGCCCCGTACATGCGTCACGTACACATCTCCGAAAATCATCGCGGCACACCGGGTACGGGTCAGGTGAATTGGTTCGAGACGTTCCGCACCTTGCGCGAAGTCAATTACGATGGCTGGCTCGTCATCGAAGCATTCGGCCGATCCCTGCCCGCACTCGCCGCCGCCACCCGCGTCTGGCGAGACTTCTTCCCCTCGCCCGATCACGTTTACACGCACGGCATCGATTTCATGAAGACGATGTGGGACGTGTCGAAGGTGTAATACCAAAGCCCACGGACGATCGTCCGTGGGCTTTGCTTCGTGTCATCGAATTCGCGGAACGCTTTACCAATCGAACAGTCGTCGCCACGAGCGGGGTGGGTTCTCGAAGTAACTTCGGTCCCGCCGCAGCAGGCGGTGTGCCGCGCGATCGAAGGCCCGCAAGAACGGACTCATCCCCGCACTTGCAGTGAACATCGCGGCATCCACTGTGAACTCTCGGGACGGATCGCATCCATGCACAACTATGTAGCAGCCATCCATGAACATGTTCTCCGGAGATGGCGCGGGCGAGAAGTCGTTCACTTCCCACAGTCCGTATCGTTCGAGTTGTCTGATCTCGCGCCAGACGACCTCGGCATCGCACGTACATTCCCACTCCCGTCGAACCATTTGGTGATGGTCCCCGCAATGATGGGCGCAGCATCGAACGGTACCGACTTCGCCGGTGACGGAAAGCTGGATATTTCTGCCGGTGAAATTGTGCGTCGGCAGATCCCTCAGTTCGATCGAGCACTTGACGGTTCCTAACGCGGGGGGCGTCAGCAAATCTGCCGCGACCTCCTCGCCACAAATGCTCGTTCTGGCAATGTTACGGAGGAGTTCGCGCTGCCTCGTATTCATCGGATCATCCCAGTCCGTACCGCCGCCTGTTGGTGCGTCCGCTCACCACTCGAACAGCCGCCGCCACGGGCGGGGCGGGTTCTCGAAGTAGCTCCGGTCCCGCTGCAGCAGGCGGAAGGCCGCGCGGTTGAACGACCGCATGAACGGGCTCAGTGCCAGACTGGCGGCGAACAGGCCGGCGTCGACGGTGAACTCGCGTACCGGGTCGCACCCGCGTACGAACAACTGCAAGCCACCCATGATGTTTTTCATTGAGGGCATGAAGTCGTTCAGTTCCCACAGCCCGTACCGCTCCAACTGATACAGTTCGCGCCTGACGACCGCCGCGTCGCACGTGCACTCCCACTTCCTCTCGGACCGGTACTGCCGGTCGATGTACCGGACCGTGCCAACCTCTCCGGTGATGGACATGTGTATGTTCTGGCCCATGAGGTGCTGCATCGGGCCTTCCCGCCGCTCGATCGAGCACGTCACCGTCCCGAGCGGGGACGGAGTACACACCTCGGCGGCGAACGACTCCCCGTAAATGCTCGTTGCGGCGAAACGGCGAAAGAATTCGCGGCCTTCTGGATTCATCGGGCTATCCTCGGATTTACCTGTGCTGGCCGTACCCGTCCCGATCTCAACGACATCGAACGCCCCGAAGCCGACACGTCGGAGATTCCGCCACTTCAAACTTACCAATCGAACAGCCGCCGCCACGGGCGGGGCGGGTTCTCGAAGTAACTTCGATCCCGTTGCAACAGGCGGTGAGCCGCACGATTAAAGGCCCGCAAAAATGGACTCATTGCCGCACTTGCAGTGAACATCGCGGCATCGACTGTGAACTCTCGGGACGGATCACATCCATGCACAACTATGTAGCAGCCATCCATGAACATATTCTCCGGAGATGGCGCGGGCGAAAAGTCGTTCACTTCCCATAGTCCATATCTTTCGAGCCGGTTGATCTCGCGCCAGATGACCTCAGCGTCACACGTACATTCCCACTCTCGTTGAACTGGTTGATGATGGTCCCCGCAATACCGAACGCAATGCCGAACAGTGCCGATTTCGCCGGTGAGCGAGAATTGAATGTTTTTGCCGGTAAAATTGTGCGTCGGCAGTTCTCTCAGTTCGATCGAGCATTTGACGGTTCCCAACGCGGGGGGCGTCAGCAAATCTGATGCGACCTCCTCGCCACAAATGCTCGTTCTGGCGAGGTTCCGGAGGAATTCGCGCTCTCTCGTATTCATCGGGTCATCCCAGTCCGTACCAGTTGCCGGGCAGTATCCGAGCGCCGCCTGTTGGTGCGTCCGCTCACCAATCGAACAGCCGCCGCCACGGGCGGGGCGGGTTCTCGAAGTGGCTCCGGTCCCGCCGCAGCAGGCGGAAGGCCGCGCGGCTGAACGACCGCATGAACGGACTCTGCGCACAACTGGCCGCGATCAGTACGGCATCGACGCTAAATTCTCTCGCGGGATCGCACCCGCGTACGAACATGTGCGAGGCGTGGAGCAAAAATGTATCTGCAGGCTCGAAGTCGTTCAATTCCCACAGCCCGTACCGCTCCAGCCGACCGAGTTCGCGCCTGACGACCGCCGCGTCGCACGCGCATTCCCACTTTTTCTCGGACCGGTACTGCCGGTCGATGTACCGGACGGTGCCGGTCTCGCCGGTGACGGACAACTGAAGGTTTTGGCCCATGAGGTGCTGCATCGGGCCTTCCCGCCGCTCGATCGAGCACGTGACCGTCCCGAGCGGGGACGGGCGGCACACGTCGGCGGCGAACGCCTCGCCGTAGATGCTCGTCGCGGCGAAGCGGCGGAGCAGTTCGCGGTCTTCCGGCTTCATCGGGCCGTCCTCCAATTTGTCCCGGTCAAGTTTACCGCATCCCGCGAAGGGCTTCCCACGCCAAACCGACTCCGTCACCCCAGTAATTCTTATTCGACGATGTCCAGAGAATCGCGTGGCCACGCTGGCCGACAGTAATCGCCCACGGCTGCTGCAACACCGTGAAAGTGGCTACATCAGATCCAGCCATTTCCCCGCGGAACGAAAGCGTTAAATTACCATTCGGGTGCGTGTGCGCGAAGAACCATGTTCAGGCTGCCTTGCAGGATCTGGTCGATGCCGACGAACACGAGCGCCGCGCCCGGGATTCCGCCGACGCCGGTTATACCCATCGCCAGCCCGATCCCCACATCGAGCACACCGAAGCCGATGTGACTTTCACCCGCCCTTCGCCGCTTTTAGTCTCGCAAACTCGGCCGTCACCTGCATGCCCATTTGTTGCTCTTTCTTCGTCTTTATTATTAGTTTCTGAAGATCGTCGAGCGTCCATGCTTTACAGATGCTGCCAAATGGCGGTACGAACGAGCCGAAGTAGGGTATCGGCCTCTCGATGATTCCAAGAGGCAAACCGTAAGCGATTCGCTCGAGTTCGTGCAATTGCAGGAAGAATGAGCGACCTTTTTCGGAATGCGTCTGCATATTGAAACGCAAGAATTGCTCACCTGGATTCGTCCTTTCGAACAAGTTTTCCCATTCACAAGAGGGCGAGCCAGAATAGACCTCGTAGTAGGTTGCAGATACGTTCCGCACCAAATCCCGGAAGTCGTCGTAGGATTCCGCTATCGCATCTGTAAATAGTGACTGAGTCATCACGAGATCGCCACTCTACTTCAAGGAAGTTCGTGAAACTCAAGTTGCACACCCGAAGGTACTTGGTCGCCAGAGTATGCAAATGCAATCCAAGCTGCCGTTCCGCAAGTACTGAGTTGTTCGAGCCGGATTTCCAGTGGCGATGTCGTGCAGCGAAATCGTTTGCCGAGTAACGAGTGGGGATCGAGTACCCCTTCGCAATAGATTACGAATCGACGGGCAACGGTGGCGGAATCGACGACGCAAAGCGAGTGGAGTCGGTTATCGTTCATTTTACAGCTTACTTCCAAATCTCTTCCGATCGAAGATACCAAATCAGATCCGAACGATCTGGTTCCGGCCATGATTGTAGTAATTCGTTTGCCGTAGCGGAGCCCGAACTCGTTCCCAAGCGGAGTAAGCAAGCCACGGCGACATGAGCCACAGAAATCGTGCCCATCAAAGGCACACGATTATCTGGATTTATGGCCGCAAGATTCATGATACCTTCAACAGAGTCTGTATGATCCACATGCGCAATCAAATGCATCAGGGCATTCGCCCTTACGACTGGCGAGGGATGCAGTACGAGTCCACAAGTCTCTTCGAATGCAAGGAGTTTACTCCCCAGTTTAACAACGAGTTCTTGAGCGTCAGGTTGATTGTTCATTCGTTCAATAACGTATTGGGTGCGTTGGGCAAACTGATCGTGGTTGCGAATGATCCCAGTGGGAGACTGTGGAATTCAGCAAGGCAAAGATTTTGACGTGTTCTCAACGAATCCTATCGAAGCAATTGTTCGGTACAAGAGCACTTCTCGGAATAATCGGAAAATCGGGAACCCACGCGAAACCGCAAAGTCAAAAAATCCAAGGCGATCCGACGTAAGTCGGAATTCACGTCTTGCACGGAGTGACATGGAATTGCGCGCAAATGACATAGAAGTGCGCGCAAATGACATAGAAGTGCGCGCAAATGACACAGAAAAGGCGCATTCGGTCGATTTTCGGTCGCATTCGGTCGCGAAACGACCGGTAGTTTCGGCTGATGTGAAATCGAGAGCCTCGACATAAGCCCCGATACGAGTCGATGATACGGCAAAGGCGGCGTTTTCAGATCGGTAATTTGCGATCGAAAACGGGCATTTTGAGACGCGAAAATGACAAAAAACCGGTT
>JAYWCL010000004.1:0-2061 GCA_043780595.1 Limnoglobus sp. | reverse complement strand
GGGCGGGTTAGCGGTATGGGGATTATAGCGACAGGAAGTGCCGACGAAAGATCGTCGCGAATCGGACGTGCATCACTCGACCGCAACCACCTCGCCGCCGGCGCGGGTCGCGAGTGCGGGCATGATCGCGTTGGCGGTGTAGCGCAGGAGTCGCACGCTGCCATCGGCGAAGGCGAAGTTCGCGCCGCCGGTGTGCGGACTCCAAAAGTGGAACATGCCGCACGGGTCGTTGAACCCGCTCGCCGCCATGAAGGGGTAATTCCCCGGCCCGCACGGCGACCCACTGACGATTGGCTGCAAGTTCGGTTCGCGCACGCCGAGCACGAGATCGGCAGAGCCAGTACCATTTTGGCCCAACCCGGCGTACCACCAACCGAAGCGATTTTCGTGGCTCGGCGGACGCTCGCCGAGCATGAGCGTGTTGCTGGTTCCGTCGGTCGCATCCAGCAATCGATGGCGACTATCCTGGTACAACAGGCCATCTTTCGACGTGGAATTGGTACCCGCAACACCGAGATAACTGAGCAGTGCCACGGGCTTCATCAATACGGGGTCGATCTGCGTGCTGCGCGTGCGACTATCCGACGGGCAAATGAACGCAGGGACGACGGTACTGAATGGCGTGTGCGGTGGATCGACGAATGGAATCGGGATCGTGCGAAAGGCGTTTCGTGCCAAGCTATCGAGGCCCGATTGCTCGAGTTCGGGCAAGATCGACAGCGTCCAACCGGTAAACGCCAGCCGATCCGGGTGCAAGAACGTACGATGCCCGAATCGCCCGGTAAGGCAGCGGCGCGTCCGGCGATCCTGCGACTGTCGATTTCGTGAACGGAATCCGCTTTTCGATTCCGAAGGGTCTGGCGGTTTTCTCGTCCGGGCCGCGGAACACGATGGGAGAATAGTCATCGCTCTGATGGAAAAATGGCCCGATTTTCGGAACGCGTATCGGTGCCGTGGCACTCAGTTCCGCCCCCTTCCAGTCTTTGTCGTAGTCGCACCTTGCAAGCGAAAAAGTCCACTCTTCGTCCATCGTCGGTCGCCCACCCGTCCGTAAAAAATCGGCCCAGGGAATACGCCCCTCGACGGACCAACTCGAATCCGTGTCGTCTCGCTCGTTTAATGTGCCATTGACCCGGACGCGGGTCTCGAGGTGGAAGTCGCCTTTCTTGATCTGTTCCCCGATCGTGTTCGCATCCCACTTCGGGAAAAAGGCGTCGAGTTGGGTATTCGCGGCGTTGATTTCAAACTCGTAATACCCACTGTGACGCTGGGAAGGGCGGAAGAACAGTTCAAGAACGTCATTGTTGTACGTTTCGCCGTCGTGTTGCGTCACATCTGCGAATATGTCCCTGTCATCCATCTCCGCGAAGAAGTACAGATACTCGCGGTCCCACAGGAGTTTCGCACGAGTGGCCTGTTTTGCCGCACGCTCGTCCTTGCCCAGCCACGGCAGGCGGAAAGAGTCAATCACCATTGCCTGTTTCCAGGCTGCATCATCTGCCTTGCCGTCCATGTCGATCGGCGTATCCGCCCACCGACACTCATACTTCGTTACCGGATGAGATGGTTCGCGAGCACCGGATGTGTGCCACACGCAGAGCAGCATAACGCCCAGTATCGTTGCAATTACGGGCAGCACACGAAATAGTCGATTCATATCAAAGTCCATGTGAGAAAACGTGTTTTCAAAACCGACATGCATTAAACCCCGTTCAAGCTGAAAATCGGAGTTTGACAGGAATGATTTAAGTGCTTTACAGACATGATATTACGGAATTTTTACCCTCTAGGAAACCCGGGTTTTCTGGCTGAACGGGGTTTAGCTTGAAATATAAGAGAAATCGAACTTCCCACAACGAGGAAATCCGCCCGAACGGTCACGCCGGGCAAATATTCGGCCTATTCGATAACGCAACAAAGTTAGCCGCGACTTCTCGATCATTCGGTTCGCCCTTTGCTTCGGTATTACCTCGGTTCGTATGATCCGCACGTTGGACTCCTTCGCGGCATTTGCGGGATAGAATGAGCCTTGACACCCCTGGAGTCCTTCGCATGGCCATC
>JAYWCL010000003.1:0-4356 GCA_043780595.1 Limnoglobus sp. | reverse complement strand
TTCGAGAACGGCACGCCGATGAGGCCCGCGCGGGCGTTGTCGTCTTGAAACACATTCAGCGGTGCGCGGCGGAACGCATCGTCGTCGCCGAACAAGCGGAACCCGGGATCTTGCGGATTCGCACGCGATTTTACGGCACCGAGTTTGCCGGGCAGCAAGCCGTTGCCGTCTGCAAACAGTAGCCGATTGTAAAGCTCCGCGTTCGTGGCTGCATTCGGCCCGAGGCCGAACACCACGCTACCGCCACGCTTTAATAAGCCTTCCAAACGAGCGATTTGCGATGGCGTGACGGTGGGGACATCGCACAGAAACACGCAGTCGTACGGCGTGAAGTCGGAGAACGTGGCATCCGCGAATTCGTCGAGGCTGATGACCTTGGGGCGGGCGGGGTTGCCGGGTAACGGCTTGCCGCCCGGCGCAAGTGCCTCCGTGAGATACTCCGACGCACGGCGGAGCGGCTCGCTCGCGTTTTTGCCGTTCACGATCAGGCAGTTCAAGCCTTCGCGGACATCGACGACGAGCGTTCGCGAATCATCCGCCGGAAGATCGTCGGCTTCGACGAGCCGAACTTGCAAGGCGTGCAAACCCGGCTGTCGGAAACGCGACGCACCATCGAGCACGAAGCGGATCGTCGCGCGATCGTTCGCCGCGATGCGATCGATCATCCGCGTCTCCAAAGGCAACAGCGAACCATCGCTCGGCCGGCCGAGTAGGAGTTCGACGCGAACCTGCGTCCGTGCCGTGTTGCTGAAATTGTCGATGATTGCCGTCACGGTTGCCGGCTCGTTGACGAGCGAAACCGGATCGGCGACCGCGAGTTCGGCGATGGCCAAATTGTCGATCTCGCCATCGGCCACATCGACGACGATGAGGTTCGAGCGATTCGTAATTTTCGTCCAGATCTCCGGCGTCGGCCCATCCGCTTTCGGGAGCAGGCCCGTCCATGCGACACGCTGGAGATCGGTGAAGATTCGCACGTCGCGTTGGAGGTAATTTCGCGGCGAACGGTTCAAAACATCGACCGTCTGCGCCAACCCGGATGCGACATCGGACAACCCGTGCGTCGGCTTCAGGTTTCGCAGTTCCGCGAGGACTTTATCGGTGTCGTTCGACGGGCCGGGAATCACCGTCACCGCTTGGCCGGCGAGTGCAATCAGCGTGAAGCCGTCGCCGGGATTCGCAGCGAGAATTGACTTCTCCGCCTTTTCGATGGCCAGATCGAACCGCGTGCGCGTCTCGGCTTTCGCCGTCATGCTCAAGGAACAATCGACGAGCAAAATATGGTGCGTTCGCGGCGAATTGAGCGTCGTTTCGGCAACGCCCGGAACCACCGCTTGCCAGATCTGCTCGGCCCACGGAGTCGCGGCGACCATCGCGGCAAGCGGAAACAACAGGCAGAGAATTCGTGCGGCGAGCAAAAACCAGCGATCGATCTGACGGCGATGCTTCTTCTTTGACGCCGTCAGAAATCGCATTGCGGCCCACGCCACTACGCGCACCCGTTGGCGATACAGCATGTGGATGAGTACGGGGACGGCGATGCCGAGCAACAGGGAAGTGGCCGCCACGGCGGGGATCGCCAGCATCGCGAACGGAACGATTGTCATGGAGTGCATCGCGACGCGAATTCGGAGTGCGGGGAACTGCTGTTGAACCGAATTGTACGGAAGGAAACAACGATGGCGTCCGGATCGAACGCCATCGTTGTTGCGATTACTTGTCGTCTTTCTTGGTTTCGACCATGTCCTTCTTGGTGCTGGCAACGATTGCGACGAGTTCGTCGATTTCGGTTTGGGGCACCTTGTACTTCTTCAACGTGTCGATGAGGTCACCTGCGAGTGCGTTGAATTCGTCTTCGGTGATCTTCATACCGGCGTGGGCCGTCTTCATGTCACGGCCAGTGTACTTCAGTGGGCCACCACTATTCGCGCTGATGAGTTCGACGAGCAATTTTTCGAGTTTCGTCACGCCGGCCGCATCCAGCTTGAACTTGCCATCGCGTAAGAAATTCACTTTCTTGTCGGTGGCCGCCAACGCTACGAAATCGTGAACCACGGCTTCAACCGACTTCTGTCCACCGAGGCGATCCCACAAGACTTTCTTCGGCTCGGGCTTCGTTGGCTCGGGCTTCTTCGTCTCGACCATGTCCTTCTTGGTGCTGGCAACGATTGCGACGAGTTCGTCGATTTCGGTTTGGGGCACCTTGTACTTCTTCAACGTGTCGACGAGGTCACCCGCGAGTGCGTTGAATTCGTCTTCGGTGATTTGCATACCGGCGTGCGAGCTTTTCATGTCGCGCCCCGTGTACTTCAGCGGGCCACCGCTATTCGCGCTGATGAGTTCGACGAGCAGTTTTTCGAGCCGCGCCACGCCGGTCGCATCCAGCTTGAACTTGCCATCGCGGAAAAAATTGACCTTCTTGTTCGTGGCTGCTGCCCCGACGAAATCGTGGACGACGGCTTCAACCGACTTCTGTCCACCGAGGCGATCCCACAAGGTCTTCTTGATGCCGCGAATGTCGTTCTGGATTTCATCGAGTGCCGTCCGAAGCGTGAACGCCCCGTCGGTCGCAGTTTCTTTTTTCGCTTTGGCGAGTTGGTTCGCCACCGATTCTGCCAGTTTCGGCTTGTGATCGAGTAGTGGAACGATGGCCGAGAGCGTGCCTTGATACAATCGGTAGCAGCCTTCGTAGTTGCCCGCGTTGTACAATTCGACGCCGCTGGTTACGGTTTCAAACACGAGCTTGCTCATTCGCTTATCGAGGTCGGTTCGGCTCAGTGGGTCCGCCGCCGGGGCCGCGAAGCCGATTAGCACCGTTGCCGAGATCGCCAGAATCCATCGCATCAGATGTCCCTCCTTCGTGTTTCCGAATTTACCGAGCCACCACCTCGCAACTCGGTCATTACAGATTACGCAAATATCACTCGATCTGGTTCATCAATTCTGCATTTTCGTTGGAGCTGTGTCATTCGTCGGGCGTCCAGTTCTTGGGTAGTTGCAGCGACCAGACTTCGCTGTTCAGCGGTTGGGCGTGCCCGCCGGCGACCCAGATTTTATCCTGGAAGACGTACGCGGGTGCGGTGGATCTGTTGCACGAGCGGGAAGTATGACGAATTACTTTTTTTCATCTTCGTCTTGCCCTTTGCCGAAAACGGGTTCAAAATTGTATCGCCACTGAAGAGCGAGGCTCATGCCGATCTTGCCGTCCAGCGGGCCGTTGACAAAACTGCTCCATTCCGGTCCGCTGGGCGCACGGGCTGTGTCCTTCCGGACATCTATAACCCAATTATCTGCTGCATCAACGACTCCGAAGTAAAGAAGTAAAGTGGCTTGACCTTGAGAATGCAAAGAAGTGCTGCCAGTTCGGAATCAGGTATTGGTATCTCGTCGTTTTTCATGCGATGCTTGTTTGTATTGGCAAATTCTTTCTCTGCCTTCTTGATGACGGCCTTGATTTGCGCTTCGTCGTTCAGGTTGTCGACCATGGTGAGCAGGCGTTTGGCGCGCCAGTCACTCTGATTGACGTAAGCCATAAAACGAATCACTCGTTTGGCTCTTGCCTCATCCGTTTCGAGCATCCACGACCGATGCTTGAGGGCTATGCGGCAAAGGTTGTGATCGGCGACCTGCGTCTTCGTCAGATACTTCCACGAGATAATTTGGAGTCGAAGTGGCGGGTTCTTCTTTGCCTCCTGGTAGTCGGTTATGAGTACAAGTACATCATGATCGCTACCGAGCATTCGCTCGATGCAGAGAAGAATGGCTCACTCGTGCAGTAGTTTTTCGACGGAGACTTCACCCCGAGGTCGAGATTTGGCAGATCGACACCACGTGCTGGGTTCATCTTGAGCGGAGGCGGATTCATGCCTTTGAAGGTGAACGTCTCCAGACAAGCGACCAACACCATCTCTACGACGCTACCGATCGTTTTGCCGTCCAGATTCGGTAACTTACCTCTCGCTTTCAACGCTTCGTACCAGTGAGGCAACTGCTGGCCGCGTCCGATACGCGATAGGATTGGTTCGAGTGCGCCCAGATCTTTTCCACTCAATGCGGAATTCACGCGATTAATCGTCTCATCGAGTTTCAATATCAACGCTGACCTAAGCTCTTCTTTAGTTGGCATAGTCGAAGAGTGTCCGATGAGTGGGTTGCCGGGGTACATCATTTGTTAGCATACCAACTTCAATGATTCGGTCCATGACCCATCCAGCCATTGCTGGCGGAACAGCGTTTCCGATTAGAGCGTACTGATCGTAGTTCTACTGTGTCTTCGTCCTTTCTTGCCGCAATGAATTGTGGGATAATCGTTTACATTCGCTCGCGTTTTACGGGAGTCCGTCATGGAAGAACGTT
>JAYWCL010000002.1:0-3443 GCA_043780595.1 Limnoglobus sp. | reverse complement strand
CACCATCGGCTGACGGTCTCGCGGGTCACGCCGAGGAGTTCGCCGAGGTCGGCCTCGGTGTATCCGAGTTCGCGACCGTGCAAGGCGAGAAGGCGGAATGCCTCCAAAGTCTCGTCGGACAGTTGGCGGGAATCGGGCAGAGTGATGGCCATGCGAAGGACTCCAGGGTGTCAAGGCTCATTCTATCCCGCAAATGCCGCGAAGGAGTTTAACGTGCGGATCATACGAACCGAGGTAATACGGTTGGAAGAAGTCCGCGTTTGTGAAATTAAAGCTGCCATTATAACTCCCCGCTGTAGAACCGAACGATGTCGCAAGCGACCCCGACCACAACGTCGCCCCGTACGCAATTCCCCTCTGATATTCGCCACCACCGGCGGTCACACGACCCGCGATGGTGTGCCCAACCCACGTCGCATGGCGATCCGTCGCGGCGGTATTACCTTGTAATGCACCGACATTGGTCGGCCCGTTGATGAAAGTCGTGACGTGCGAAAGCGTTTCGTGTCCGTTCCAGACGTGCCCGCCTTCGATGTTCGCAACGCGGACCGTCGTTCCCGTGTATCCTGCATTGTAAAAGGTATTGGCACCCAGAAACGTGTTGACGTTAATGCCTACGAAAGGGTTCGCACCGCTATTCGAGGTGACGTAGTGGCCCACGCCACCGCTGATTGCGACGTTCTGTGCGAGACACGTTTCGCCAAAAGTCAAGGACGCGAGGGCGACCAGAATCGCGGTCAGGGTCCATTTGCAATGACGAGGTAAAATGAGAACCCTCCTCTTAGTATCGTTGTTGTTATTTTGATATTCATTCCGGCATCGAAATCTACACCTGGGGCGAAAAAATTACGATTGGATTTCTCAGTCAGAAGCACGCGCGAATCGTCGACCTCACATTCTTCGACGCGCTTCGGTAAAATTTGAGATACTCAATCCACGCGAATCAGTAAACCAGAGTCTACGAGTGAGGGGCTGACATGCAACGCCGTAACTTTCTATCGCACTCGTTTCAATCCTTTAGCGGGCTTGCACTTGCAGCAATGCTGCAACGCGATGGCTACGCCAACGACAAGGCATGGTCGCCGCCGAACGGCAAGCCGCACTTTCCCGCCAAGGCGAAATCGGTGATCTGGCTGTTCATGAACGGCGGTGTCAGCCACCTGGAAACCTTCGATCCGAAGCCAGAATTGAATAAATACGCCGGGAAAACGATCGCTCAAACGCCATACAAAGATTCGCAGAGCGCGGAAAAGTTAGCCCTCGCACGAGTAACGGTCGTCAACGACGCGAACGGCCAACAGCGAAACGTGCTGTACCCACTGCAAATCGGCTTCAAGAAACGCGGCAAATCGGGCATCGAAGTCAGCGACTGGTTGCCGCAAATCGGCGAATGCGTGGATGAGATGTCGATCGTGCGATCGATGTTTACGACCGACGATAATCACGGGGCACAGACGCAATTCCACTCCGGTCGCCACATGCTCGATGGCGAGTTCCCCACGCTCGGTGCATGGGTCAATTACGGCCTCGGCACGCTCAACGAGAACCTGCCGCAATTCATCAGCCTCGGCAAACGCGAATACTGGAACCTCAAAGATGGCCACTATTTGGGGCCAGCCTACGACGCCGTGCCGCTACGGATCGACCCGAAAAACCCGCTCGATTATGGTAAACCCGAACGCGAAATGAAGGATGCCGAGCAAAAAGCGAGCTTCGCGCTAATTAACCAACTCAACAAGTTAAAGGTCGAACAGTACCCAGACGATCCCGCTTTACTAGCGAGAATTCAGTCGTACGAACTCGCGTTCCGGATGCAGAAATCATTGCCCGAAGTGCTCGACTTCAGCCAAGAAACCGCTGAAACGAAGGCGTTATACGGCATCGACAAACCCGCCACGCAGAGCTTCGGTTCGCAGATGCTCGCCGCCCGAAGATTGGTCGAACGCGGCGTACGATTCATTCAGGTGCAACACGGCGCAGGCGGTGCCGGGGTTTGGGACGCACACGGTGGATTGAAAGCGAATCACTCGACGAACTGCATGGCGATCGACCAACCGATAGCTGGGCTGTTGAAGGACTTAAAGCGAAAAGGTTTACTGAACGAAACGCTCGTCGTGTTCGCCAGCGAGTTCGGCAGAACGCCCGGTTCGCAAGGGAGCGACGGCCGCGATCACCACATCTACGGCTTCAGCGTCTGGCTCGCAGGCGGTGGCGTAAAAGGCGGCACCGTCCACGGTTGCACCGACGAAATCGGCTTCCACGCCGCCGAACACCGCCACTATGTGACCGACATTCACGCGACGATTCTACACCAAATGGGCCTCGATTCGCGTAAGTTAGAGATACCCGGAAGAAAGCGACTGGACATCGACCACGGCACCAAAATCGACGCGATCCTGGGGTGAATTCAGAACGCAAAAATCACTGGTGCTGTACAATTGGTCGATAGCGATTTGGTGCAAACCACACAGAATGCGTTAGAAGGAGCGAAACATGGCCGAACCGACAGACGAACAGCTAAACGCATACTCTCGCGAACTTCCTCAAGTGTACCAAACTTTACTTTATGGATTTATTCCCGAACGCGGCTCTCGACGTGCAGGGACTGCCATGACGTTTGAAACTCTCGACGAGATGTTGAAAGAGAGATACATGTTCTATCGTGAGCAGGATACGTCGGATGCGTTGGCGCAGCTCGTCATTCGTGGTTTTATGATTGAACGCCAAGAACCCGTTCTCCACTACACGCCAACGCCGCTTGGAGAGCGCTTGATTGCGGCCTCAACAGGCAAGGAACCTGACCCTGAAAAAGTTCCCGCACTTCCAGAACTCACTTGGGCCTGATTCCTGATGTTCTGGCAACTTGCGTCGTTTCCAAAATGTCAACATCACGTTTTCTTGTCGCACTGCCAAGAAGATCGCGATGCGTTAGTTCGCCCCGTTTACGAGAGAATAATCGATTCGGGGATCGTTCCATTTCTCGACGTCGAAGATTATTACTACGGTCGCGATTCCCGTACGGCACTCAAAGATGGAATTCTGGACAGTCGGCATACCGTCTTTTTCATCACTGACAATTTATTGAATAACGCACGTGGATGGTGCATCTTTGAACTGGCATTTGCGGAAATGCTCGACTCAAACTTTCATTTCCGTGGCGGTAAGTTAGCTAATGCTTTTCTGCCGTTATTCTTGATCTCGCAGTCAGATGAACGATTGCCTCGTAGCGTCTGGCAATTGTTACGCGATCGTGGACGGTTTTATAATTTACAATCTGATGGCAATTCTTCTGAATGGTGCTTTCGGGAAGTGCGTGAATTTCTCCAACGCGAATCGAAACTAACTAGTTCTACTGTGTCTTCGTCCTTTCTTGCCGCAATGAATTGTGGGATAATCGTTTACATTCGCTCGCGTTTTACGGGAGTCCGTCATGGAAGAACGTT
>JAYWCL010000001.1:0-11009 GCA_043780595.1 Limnoglobus sp. | reverse complement strand
GGAACGCGGGCCAGACGCAGGCCGCGAAGTACGTTTCCGGACGATGGCACCTCCGTGATGCTCGCCGTCGCCTGATAGAACTTGGGTTGATAACTTGTCCAGCACCCTCCGCGGGACACCTTTCCCAAGGTGCCATCTTCGACTTTCCCGTCGTCGACACACCATTCCCATAAGTTGCCGTGCATATCGAACAGTCCCAGACGGTTCGGTTCGTAGGAGCCCACCTTGCATATCCGATTCAATCCGTCGTCGCCTCCGATGTTCGCCTCTTTCGAAGACAGGGTGTTGGTCGGCTTGGCGAGATAAGAGTCGAAGGCGCTGTACTGCCTGTCCGCCATCGGTCCGCCCCGACATGCGTACTCCCATTCCACCTCCGTCGGCAGCCGGTAGACCCAGCCTGCCTCTTTCTCCCGCTGGTTCAACTTCGCCACGAACGTCTGGCAGTCATCCCATGACACGGTGTCCACCGGGAATCGCTTCAAGTCCGCATCAGAGATGTCCTTCACCTTATCCTTGCCGCCGCCCGTCCGGGAGAAGCGGCTGGGGTTCTCGCCCATCACCTGAGTCCACTCTTCCTGCGTGACCTCGTACTTGCCCAGGTAGAAGTCGGCCGGGATCTTTACCTCCTTGTCGCCCAGCTTGTCCTTGCCGCCGCCCAGCCACGACTTGCCCTTCGGCACGATCGCGAACTCCATGCCGAGGGTGTTCTTAAACGTCTGCGATACCGGCTGATTCCACATCAGGTTCTCGAACAGGGCGGTGAAGTCTTCCCGGGCGCTATTGATCACGGACACTCCAATGCGGACCCGCGGCGGGAGGGCGAAACCGGTCACCGGCGTTCCTGCCACCCAAGGCCGCTCGTCGTCCCGTGACCAGACCGTGAGGGCATCCCCGCGGCGCGCGATCCGCAAGTGAGACACCGAACCTGTCATCAACCGCTTCTGGCCTACCACCTGCTTCCCGCCCGCGTACCCGACGACCTGGATGGATGGCTGCCCGGACAGCTGTTCCCCGGTCGCCACCCGATCAAATCGAAGAAACGTGTTCGGATCGACCATGACGACCAGCCCGGCAGCGCGGTAGCTGAAGCCCTTGTCTCCGTAGTGCGAGGTTTTCGGGGCCGGGGCAGGGAACGGCGGGATGGACACCACGATGTTAAAGTCCCCCTCCACCTCCTCGAGCAACCGCGGAGCGGCCGTGTTGCGGCCGGGAAGCGTGTTCAGGTCGCGCGGCCGATCCCCCGGGGCGGTGATCGCGAGCTGCTTGGCACCGCGTTCGAGTTTGCAACTATCGGTTGGATCGACGAACGTGCCCCAGGAGGAGTTGTCGATCGCCGTGAGCGCTAAGGACTGATCGGATGGACTCGGCGGCAGTTCCTTGATTTCGATTTTGCGAAACTGGACGAATGAACTGGGACTCGGGTTAAGGAGTTGAAGAGCGATATGTCCAATCCGATGCGCGGGCCCCGGGTGGGTAAAGTCTACAACTACGAGCCCGTTAATTTTCGCCGTAAACCGGGGGCCAACAACCACGATATCAATCGTCCGCCACTCGTGCGCCGTTGCCTCGGTTGGCGCACTCCGGGTCAGGAGATTGCCCAACAGCCGCGTCAAGGGCGTCTCGTACAGGGATCCATCGTAGTCGCGACCCAGGGTAAATTCGTACCCGGGAGGAAAGATGCGGGAAACGTCGAAGCCGCACCGGAAGAACACGCCACTATCCGTATCCTGGTGGTCCGCGCGGTACTCGAGGCGCAGGTGGAAATCGCGGTAGTCGCTTCGCTCGGTGAACAGGTGGGAATGCTGGGGACCGCGACCGATCAGTACTCCATCCTCCACACGCCAATTCCCCGGTTGGTCGTGATGGACCTTCCAGCCCGTCAGGTCTTTGCCGTTGAAGAGGGGGACGAAACCATCCTCGTTGGCCGGGAGCGGCGTTTCCTGCTTCGCGACGTTCACTTCCGCTGCGTTTCGGGCGGCGAACGGGTTGAGCCAGATGCCGAAAATCAGAAGCGACACGAAAGCGCAGACCAAGGCGAAGACCGGCCGCGCCTGCCGCCGAGGCGGGGCCGGCTTGCTTTGCGGAATGCGGGAGAAATCCTTCAGCTTCGAGTTGGTCTTGAGCTGCGCCTCGCAGTCGGCCAGCACGTCGGCCACTTCGCGGGCCGACTGGTAACGGTCGTCCGGGTTCTTCGCGTGCAGCTTCGCGATGATGTCGCACAGCCACTGTGGCGTTTCCGGAATGATCTCGCGGATGGGGCGCGGCGTGTCCTCGGCGACGCGCTTCAACACGGCAACCATGTTATTTGCACGGAACGGCGCTCGGCCGGACGCCATCTGATAGAGCACGCTGCCGAGGCTGAACAGGTCGGCACGCTGGTCCAGCTTCTCCCCCTTCGCCTGCTCCGGGGCCATGTACATGGGCGTGCCGGCGATCAGCCCGCTCTGCGAGATGCTGGCGTCGTCGGCGGCGCGGGCCAGGCCGAAGTCGGTGATTTTGGCGCGGTGCTGCGTGCCGCCCTCGATCAGCACGTTCGCCGGTTTGATGTCGCGGTGGATCAAGTCCGTGGCGTGCGCCGCGGTCAGTCCCTCGGCGATCTGCCGACCCAGCCGCAAGACCTCGGACACATCGAGCGGGCCGTTGCGGTCGAGCTTCTGTTGCAGCGTCTCGCCGGGGATGAACTCCATTACCAGATAGGGGAGCGGCTGTTCGCCGACCTCGTAGACCTGCACCACGTTCTCGTGCCGAACCGCCGCCGAGGATCGGGCTTCGCGCACGAACCGTTTGCGGGCGGGCGACAACGTCGCAATCTCCGGTGCCATCACCTTGACCGCGACCACCCTTTGAAGCACGTCGTCGAACGCTCGAAAGACGATCCCGAACCCACCCTTACCGAGGATTTGCAGAACCTCGTAGTGGCCGATGCGACCCAGCGAATCGGGGCGGGTGGACGGTGTGAGGAAGTGCAGGGCTTCGTCCGCGTTGCGATCGGATGCCATGGAATCCCCTTGCAAGGTGATCGTATTATCGCCCGTCGATCCCGCTTGAATCTGCTCGACCGCCGGAACGTCGAGAAACTCGCCGCTGCGGAAGTGGGTAGCGAGCAGGGCTTCGACTTGCCGGCGAAGCCCGGTGTCTACGCCGCACGTCTCGTCCAGATATACAGCCCGGGCGCTCGCATCGGGCTGGTCGAGTGCGGCCAAAAAGAGTTGTTCTTCGGACATAGTGGACACGCTTTCTGCACGACGCACGAATGACGATCTCAGTACCAATGCGGAATCCGGCGAACGAGTCGGCCAAGAATTGTCAAGATTTTTCAGATGGCTCTTCGACTTCCCGCCGGAGCCAGGCCCGAGCGAAGGCCCAATGACGACCGGCCGTCCGCTCCGACAGCCCGAGCGCGGCGGCCGCTTCGGCGAGAGTCAGGCCGGCGAAGTACCGAAGTTTAACGAGTTGTGCCTTGAGCGGGTCGTCGGCTGCGAGGCGATCGAGTGCTTCGTCGAGTGCGACGAGATCTTCCTGCGGTTCGAGTGTCGCAGCGAGGTCGGGGGTGAGTTCCAGCCGAATGCGATCGCCTCCGTGCCGGACGGCCGCCTTCTGGCGAGCCGCGTCGACCAGAATGCGCCGCATCGCTTCCGCCGCCGCCGCGAAGAAATGCCCTCGGCTGTCCCAACGAATTTCGTCGGAGGGGCCGAGCAACCGGAGATACGCCTCGTGAACGAGGGCCGTGGGTTGAAGCGTTTGATCGGGCGACTCGGCGGCCATTCGTACGGCGGCGAGTTTCCGCAACTCGTTGTAAACGAGCGGAAGTAGGTCGGCCGCTGCGTGGCGATCCCCCGCCGCAGCCGCATCGAGTAAGCGACTCACATCAGACATGTCTGGAGTGTAACCGCAATTCGACGGCTCGTAGCATGAATTCGGCGATGTTCCAAGCCCGGTGGCTCGTCGATCGTCGTGCCAATATACTTCGGGCATGGCACTCGTTCGCTTCGCTAACGGCACCGTTTACGATCCGTCCAACGGGATCGCTGGCACGGTCTGCGATCTTTGGGTTCGCAATGGTCGATTCACATCTCCGCCCGAACTCGGCACCGTGCCGGATCGCACGTTCGACCTGACGGGCCTCGTGGTGATGCCGGGCGGCGTCGATATGCACGCGCATATTGCGGGGCCGAAAGTCAACGTCGCGCGCAAACTCCGCCCCGAAGATCGCCGCGATTCACCCCCACTTCGCCGAACGAACTTGTTGCGTTCGGGCACGCTCGGCAGCACGCCGACGACGTTCGCGACGGGGTATCTGTACGCGGGCCTCGGCTACACCACCGTGTTCGATGCCGCGATTCCGCCACTCGGTGCCCGGCATACGCACGAAGAGTTTCACGACACCCCGGTGATCGACAAAGGCTTCTTCATCCTTACGGGGAACAACCATTACATCATGCAGCAGATCGCGAAGGGCGAGACCGAACGGCTGCGGCACTTCTGCGGCTGGTTGTTGCACGCCACGCGAGGCTATGCGCTGAAAGTAGTCAACCCCGGCGGCGTCGAGGTTTGGAAACAAGGCTATAACGGCATGGCGGGCTTCGAAGACAATGTATCGGGTTTCGGCGTCACGCCACGCGACATCGTGCGAAACATTACCCGCGCCGCCGACGAACTGAAACTGCCCCATGCCGCGCACATCCATTGCAATCAACTCGGAATGCCGGGAAATTGGACGACGACATTAGACACGATGGCCGCCGTCGAAGGCCGCCGCGGGCACTTCACGCACATTCAGTTTCACAGTTACGGCGGTGGCCCGGACGACCAGGGGACGTTCTGCTCAAAGGTTCCGCAGTTGGCGGAATACGTGAATTCGCACCCGAACATTACGGTCGATGTCGGCCAAGTCGTGTTCGGCGAAACGACATCGCTGACCGGCGACGGCCCGCTCGGACATTTCCTCCACAAGGTGACGGGGCGAAAGTGGTTCAACGGCGACACCGAGTGCGAGGCCGGTTGCGGAATCGTGCCGATCACCTACAAGGAAAAGTCGTTCGTCCACGCGCTGCAGTGGGCGATCGGCCTCGAATGGTACTTGCTGGTGAACGATCCGTGGCGAATCGCGATGAGTACCGACCACCCGAACGGCGGGTCGTTCCTCGCGTATCCGGAGATCATTGCGCTACTGATGTCGCGCGATTTGCGGCGCGAAATGCTGAAGCGATTGCCCGAGCGAATCCGCGAACGCTGCACGTTGCACGACCTCGAACGCGAGTACACGCTGACGGAAATCGCGATCATCACCCGCGCCGGTCCGGCACGAATGCTGGGTCTGTCGCACAAAGGCCACCTGGGTATCGGTGCCGATGCAGACATCACCGTGTACACGCCAAACAGCGACGTTCAAACGATGTTCGCGTTGCCGCGATTCGTCTTCAAAGCGGGCGAGCTGATCGTCGAGCACGGCGAGATTCGCCGCGTGCCGTACGGCCCCACGCTGTGCGTCGAACCGGCCTACGACCCGACGATTCTGCGTCACGTCGAGCCGTGGTTCGAGGAACATTACGCGATGCGTTTCGCGAATTACCCCGTCGGCGACGAGTATCTCAGCCGCGGCCTGCACGTCCAAGCGACGCGGTAGTTATTTCTTCTCGCGAATGCAATACAAGTTCGTCGTGCTACGGATGTACAGGTTGCCGTCGGCGATGGCTGGGGAAGCGAAAGTCGCTTCGTTGATGTCGCCGTCGCCGAGTTTGTCGTAGCCCTTTGGCGTGGCTTTCAGAATGACGCACTTTCCGCCTTCATCGATGATAATGAGCTTGTCGCCGACGAGGATCGGCGACGCCGACACCGCCCGGTTCACGGCGCGTTCAAACCAGACGATCTTGCCCGTTTTCAGTTCGACGCACTCGGCGACGCCCTGATCGGTCACCCAATAGATATGCTCGCCTTTCACCACGGGGCACGGCACATACGGCACGCCCTTGCCCTTGCGATTTTCCCAAAGGACGCTCGTCGTAACACCCGGTTTGATCGCGGCAGCGTACCGCGTGCCCGAACCATCACCCGTAAGGCAGACGAGCAAACCGTTCGCCAACAGCGGCGATGCGACCGAACGCAGCGCCATCTCGCCCGCCTGCCAAGGGATCGCCCAGTTCCAGTTGCGCGTGCCATTATCGGGGTCGTAACCGGCGGCCCCCGCAGTGCTGAATACGACGATTTCGGATTTGCCACCGGGCAGTTCGCGAACGAGCGGCGTCGAGTAACAGGCGCGGTACGCCTTACGTGGCTTCGACCACACCTTCGCGCCGGTCTTCGCATCGAACGCCATGATCTCGGCGGCATCGTCCTGGTCGAAGTTCACGAACACTTTGCCCGCATGAACGACGGGCGACATCCCCGCGCCATGCTGGCTTTCGTAGCTGCCGAGCGAAGCGTGCCATTTCTCGGTGCCTTCCATGTCGAAGGCATGAATCGCCACGGCTTTGCCGTCCCAGAATATCGCGTAGACTTGTTGGCCGTCGCAGGTCGGCGTCGACGAGGCGAGCGAACTCTTCGGGTGCGTCTTCGATGGCTGCCCGCCGAGCGACTTCGTCCACTTCGTATCGCCCGTGGCGGCATCCATGCAGACGAGGAACCGCTTGGAACCATCGGCCGACGCCGACTGCACGAACAGGTGCCCCTTCACGATAATCGGCGACGAGTTGCCCTTGCCGGGGATCGGCTTCACCCACGCAACGTTTTCGGTTTTCGACCACTTCAGCGGGATCGTATCGCTCGAAGTGCCATCGCCGTTGGGGCCGCGAAACCGCGACCAATCGGCCGCCTGTACCGAACCGAATATCGTAACCGCACCCGCAAGGGCCGCAGCGAATAAGCGTCGAAAATGTGACATCGCGATCTCGTTGGGTGGGGAGCGTGTCACCAAATTATGACAGAATCGCACCGCGAGGCAAGCGCCATCATTTGTGGAAATATCGCCTACTCCAAACCGGCCACTTCGCCGCCGGCGCGGGTCGAGGCGTTCGCGAGCGTTTTCAGGTTGATATTCTCGGCTAAAAATCGCACCGAGCCGTCGGCCAACAGGAAGTTTGCGCCGCCATCGTGGAAGCTGTAGAAGAGGTGACCCCACTCGTTCGAGTTGTTGATTTTCATCGTGCCGGGGATGCTGTTGCTACCCGTACACCACTCGACGCGCTGGCCGATTTCGTAGGCGTTGTCGTTCGTGGCCCAGGCACCGCCACGGGCGCGGGCACAGTCGGGCTTCGTTTTGTCTGCCACCGCCGGTGTCGCTTTTCGGCCACGGTAGACATCTTCGCGGCCCGCACATTCGCCCATCAGAATTGTGTTCGACGTGCCATCGCTGATCGTGGAGTACGTCACTTTTTCCGGGAACACCCGCAAGCAGCCCTTCAGGTCTGATCCCGTGGGGTACTGATCCGCCACCGGCAGTTCGTTGTTAATCGCGATGTTCACGCCTTCGAGAACGAAGTAATCGCTGCACGCTCCGTTTTTATCTTGTTCGGGAGGCGTTTCCTTTCGCAATTGCAAACGCGTCGGGTTCGGCGTCGAGGGACATTGAAAGACCTTGAGAAACATCTGTGCGGTGGCACCATTCGGCACGGCCGCGCCCGTAGCGGGGTCGGTCGTGCGCCACCAGTTCACGTTCAGATTGAAGTTCGCCCCGCTGACGATGTTGCCTTGTTCGAGGAACGGCAGCAGGTCCGGTGCCCAACTGCGTTGCGGCGTGCTCGTTCGCTTGGAGTTGGGGAAATATCCGTAACCGCTCTCGTAGTTGTGCATCGCCAGCCCGAGTTGTTTCATGTTGTTCGTGCAGGCGATGCGCGCAGCGGCAGCCCGCACCTTCTGCACCGCTGGCAGCAGCAACCCGATGAGGATCGCGATGATAGCAATCACCACCAGTAGTTCGATGAGCGTGAACGCCGAACGTCGTCGCATGGGTCAGCCTCCGGGTGTGAACAGCAACACCAGAAGCAACTCATGCGCCAACGAGAACCGGCCTGAAACGAGCGGAAATGAAGTCGCGATGTGGTCAATCGTTGCCCCGCCGTGGTGAGAACGTAGCCACCGATGTTTGCCCGTAGCGTTCCGGAAACCCAATCGCGAAACATCGCATGTTACGTCCCATGATTTTTAGGCACGGTTCCAATCGCCACAGTTATGGGTAACAGCAGGAGTCGTCTTCATTGATTCCACCACTTACCCACCCACCCATCCCTGGAATCATTCCCGATTCCGGAATCAACCTAACACACCAACGACTTACGTCCGATTTCGATCGATTTGAACCACGCGGGAACCAAAGTTTCGCTGGTCCTTTTCGGCAAACTGCGACCTGGATACGAACCCGACCGAATTCCTGCTGGACATATCGCATCTGATGACGATAATGCTTTATGCGATTCATTTGTAACCGCAGATTCCCTTTCGGTGCGATAACGATGACGCCCCAACAACCCGATAGCGAACCTTCGGCTCCGATCCGTTTTACAGTCACCGTCCAGTGCAAATCGTGTCGGGTGCGGATCCAGGTTTCGTCGCGGAAAACTCGTTTGGAATACAAGTTTACTTGCCCGCGATGTTCCACCGTCAACAACATCGTCTTGGCGACTCCGATCGAGCCGCCACCGCAGAGTCACGTTCCACCCGACGTTTACCAATTGGCCGCGTTGCCGCCACTGCCAGTCGCGAAACGGCTGCCTCCCATCGCTTATCCCCTATCTCCGCCCAAGCCGGTCGATCTGTTCGCGCAGGCACTCGCATCGAACGCGCCCGTCCGCACGACCTCGAACGAACTGCCCGAATTGCAGACGATCCGAACGCTCGCACGGTTCGGATTGATGATCGCCAAATCCGATGGCCAAGTCGCGAATGCCGAACGCATTGCCGTACGCGAGTTTCTCGCGACGTTGTTCGGCCACAATGCGATTCTGGCGCGGCATATCGACCCCATCATGGAAGCCGCCGAGAAAGCGATCCCGACCGAAGCCGATGCCATTGCAGACGTCGTCCGTTGCATGCCTTCGGAGAAACGTTACGCCGTATACGTGGCCGCCGAGAAGATCGCCGATGCGTGCGGGACGCGAAATCCACCCGAAATCGACGCGCTACGAAGAGTGGCCATCGCGTTCGGGATGCAACCGGCGGCACTCAAGATCGAACCCGTACCGCTAGTGCCGACACCGCCCAAACCCGAGGTACCAACACTAAACATCACCGAACTGCACTCGATTCCAGCGCTCGCGCGGTTCGGACTGATGGTCGCTAAAGCCGATGGCTATATTAGCGACCCCGAACGGATTGCGGTGCGGGCGTTTCTCGCGACGTTGTTCGGCCACGATGCGATCCTCTCGCAGCACATCGACTCGATCCTGTTCGCGGCTCAGAAAGCCATCCCGTCGGAAACCGTGGCGATTGCCGAAGTCGTCGAATGCACGTCGCCGGATAAACGACGCGCCATCTATTTGGCCACCGAGAAGATCGCCGAAGCGTGGCTGCCGCGAAACCAGTCGGAGATCGACACACTTCAGCGGGTGGCCATCGCGTTCGGGATGGAACCGACGGCACCGAAGATCGAACCCGCACCACAGGTTGCCAACGTAGTCCGTCTGCCGATACCATCAAACCCCGAGGCGATCCGACGTGTCGCGGAAGCATTCCCATCGCAAAAAGTCACGCCGCCGAAATCGTTGTTTGCGTTCGGCGATCCGCGAAAATTACTAGAGATCGAGCCAAAAATGCAACTGTCGGTCGAGTTGATCCGACGGCGATTCGCGATGCTCTCGGAAAAAATGAATCCGAAACGGGCGGCTGCGTTCGGGCCGGAATTCGTGGCGTTGGCGGAGAAGCATCTTGCAGAATTGCAAGCCGCCGCCGAATCGCTGATCGCCCCGTTCGGGGTGCCACTCGTTGCCCGCGTCGCACCGCCAACGCCCCCCGATATGCGCCATAACCCCGACCTGGACGATGTGTTCGGGTGATCGCGAGCCATCAGCGCAAGAGAGTTTCAAAGTGTCGTAGAATTACACGAGATCGTTTTATGCGAACGACGTGCCGAAGAGGACCTTCCATTTGACCCCGATCGTACCGAATCGGTTTCTCGTTCGACTTTGTCACCCGTGCGAATACTGCAAGGCGATGCCGTTGGGCGACGACGACGATGGCATCGTCGATCTGCCGGAGTCGGCACGGATCGAGACGTTCGCGGAACTCGATAGCGCGAGCCGCATCGGCGATGTGCGGCTCGCATGGAACGAGTTCGGCATCGGCGTGCAAGTGACCGTCGCGGGTAAGGAACAGGAACCGCAGGGCGACATCGACCGTCCGAAAACGTCCGACGGGTTCACGCTCTGGATCGATACGCGCGACGCCCGCAGTAGCCACCGGGCCACGCGTTATTGCCACCAGTTTCATTTTCTGCCGAGTGGCGGCGGCACCGAGAAAGAGGAACCGGCATTCGCGCAAGCGAAGATCAACCGCGCACTGCAAGATGCCCCGCTTTGCACCGTTAGCGATGTGCCGTTCCGCAGCCACACGGTTAGAGGCGGTTACCGACTGGAAGCGTTCTTGCCCGTCGGAGCGCTGACCGGCTACGACCCCGAACAACACCCGCGATTGGGCTTCTACTTTGCCCTGCGCGACCGCGAACGCGGCGACGAGTTCCTGAGCGTGAACTCGGATTTCCCGTTCACCGACGACCCATCGTTGTGGGCCGTGCTCGAACTGACGCGGTAGGTTCAAACCCGCCTGCGAGGAAAAATCATCCGCTGCTGGCGCGTCGGACTAACATCACTGGTACTGCCTGCCCGCTTCCTCGGAGTTTCTGCTGTGATTTTGTTCGCCGATGTTGACCGCAAAAGATTACGCCGAGAAACGATACATATGGTACTTAATTGGCGCGAAACGCTAGTGCGTCGTCAAGTCTTGGTTTTGGGGTAAAGTCGCTTTAACTTTATGCGTGCGTCTGCGAGTTTGAATTGCCAGTCGACGCCGCGTTGCTTGGC